>CBFGOM010000378.1:0-1547 GCA_965650385.1 uncultured Oscillatoriaceae bacterium | reverse complement strand
AACGACTTCAGTCGTTATCCCTATGGCATTGTTCAACTCGATAAAAACCCCCAGGCTAAAGCCTGGGGATTTTTACAAAGCTTTGAATACCAGATTTGTTAGCAGATATCAAAAATACGGACTACAGTTCGTTTGGGTTAGAACTGAGTTAAAACAACAGGGTGATCGGCTTGAAATGTCAAACGCTTTACATTTAAAATCCGCCCCATGCTTACCGAGTCTTCTCCAGCCCCCATCCCGCCATCCATGAACCCGATTCCCTTGAATCGCCCTCGGTTCCAATCCCTGGGGAAATTTCGCCTTCGCACGGTTTTGGTGGTTCCGTTTATTATTCCCGTCTTGCTTTCCACTGGACTGGTGGGGTGGCTGTCCTTTCGGAGTGGACAGCGAACCGTGAATGAACTTGCCACTCAACTGCGCGGAGAAATTGCCCAGCGAGTACAAGAAGAGGTGCAGCGCTATTTAGATCGACCCCTTTTGGTGCATCACCTAAACGCCCAAATGTTTCGGCAAAATGTCATTGACCGAGAGGACCCAGATGTGCTGCTGGACTATTTTTGGGAACAAAGTCGCGAGTTTTTGGACTTGGGGACGATCGCCTATGCCAATGAACGGGGGGAGTTGGTGGGGGTCAACCCGTTAGAACATTATCTGGTGTTGTCCCATGAGCGAACAGGGAGGAGTTTACAGCGCTATGCACCTGGGAAGGATGGGAAATTGGGGGAATTACTCCGAGAACGTCCTAACTATGATGCCCGAACTCGCGGGTGGTATCAACAGGCGGTGACGGAGGGGAAGCCAGTTTGGACGGGGATTCAACCCAGTGCGATCGGGCAACGGCTGGATGTTTCGGCGGTGTATCCTGTGTATGACCGCGATCGCCGGTTCCTGGGGGTGCTATTGTGGGATGTCCCTCTCTCGGGAATCAATCAGTTTTTAGAAACCCTCAAGATTGGCAAAACGGGCGAGGCATTTATCCTCGAACGCAATGGTTTACTCGTTGCCACCTCTACACAACAAGCTACTTTAATTCCAGGACGCAATGGGGAGGAACCTCAGCGTCTGCCTGCCACTCAGAGTCAAAACCCGCGCTTAAATGCGGCCCTCAATGCGTTAACCGATCAGTTTGGGTCTTTGGAGAATATTCAGCAATCCCAAGGGGTGGAATTTTTCCTGGAAGGCGCAAAACATTTTTTGCAAGTGATGCCTTTTGAAGACGATCGCGGGATTGATTGGCTGATTTTAGTGGGGATACCGGAAGCGGATTTTATGGAGGAAATTCATGAAAATACGCAGCAGACCGTGATACTCTGTTTCCTCGCCCTGATCGTTTCGATTTCCTGTGGGGTGGCGATCGCACAATGGATTTTACGCCCTATTCTGCGGGTGACGCGCTCATCGGAAGAAATCGCTCACGGCCAACTCGATCGCCCTGTTTATGCCCAAGGAATTATTGAACTGGAAAAACTGGCAGATGCTTTTAACCAGATGGTTGATCAGCTTAAAGTCTCTTTTAGGGCTTTAGAACAGGCAAACCACGACTTGAC
>CBFGOM010000377.1:0-1558 GCA_965650385.1 uncultured Oscillatoriaceae bacterium | reverse complement strand
AGAATTGGATGATGAGGCGATCGCTAGTTTAACAGCTCAAATTCCTGATTCAGATGTAGCCTTAATTGACACAGTTACTAATTTTGTAACTCATCTGCGGTTTGATAAAATTATCCAATTAATCGATAGTAATACCCCCCCCTTTAAACAACGGTAAATCTTGATTTTTTAAGGTGTTAGGGATTAAAATAGTCTATTATTTTTTGTACAAACTTAGGAGGATAGAAAAATGCTTGAACTGAGTGGTTATCAGATTGGAGAGGAGATTTACCGCAATAGCAAGCGGGTGGTGTATCGAGGGATTCGAGAAGCGGATGGATTGCCCGTGATTTTAAAAACCCTAGGGACAGAGTATCCCAGTTCTACGGATATCGCTCAACTCCATCATGAATATGAGATAACTCAAGACTTAAAGTTAGCGGGGATTATTCAGCCTTTAACCCTAGAAATTAGTAGTAACTTGCCCATTTTAATTTTACCTGATAGCGGTGGAGTTTCTCTTAAAAGGTTTTTAAACCAACAGCCCTTAGCTGTTGAAATATTTTTGAAACTCGGAATTCAAATCGCTGAAACGCTGGGTGAAATTCATCAACACCACATTATTCATAAAGATATTAAACCTAGCAATATTATTATCAATCCTGAAAAGCTAGAGGTTAAGTTAATTGACTTTGCGATCGCTTCTAAATTATCCAGAGAAACCGCAGAACCAGTACATCCTAATAGCCTGGAAGGAACCCTCGCCTATATGTCCCCAGAACAAACGGGGCGAATGAATCGGGCGATCGACTATCGCACAGATTTTTACTCGTTAGGGGTGACTTGTTATGAAATCCTGACTGGGGAATTACCTTGTCAAGCAGAGGATGCAGTTGAGCTAGTTCACTGTCATATTGCTCGGATGCCAATTCCCCCTGCTGAACTGGTTCCCGAGATTCCGATTGCGATTTCTAACCTAGTTATGAAATTGTTAGAGAAAATCCCTGAAAACCGTTATCAAAGTGGGTTTGGCTTAAAATTTGATTTAGAATATTGCCTAAAAGCATGGCAAGCACAGGGGCGAATTGCTGAGTTTAAATTAGGACAGAAAGACTTTTCAGGTAAACTTGAAATCCCCCAAAAGCTATATGGACGAGACTCAGAAAGGGTCCAACTTTTATCAGCATTTGAACGAGTATGTGAAGGAGCAACGGAACTCGTTCTGATATCGGGGTATTCTGGGGTGGGTAAATCGGCTTTGGTGCAGGAGACTCAAAAACCTTTAGTTAAACATCGCGGCTATTTTATTAGTGGTAAGTTTGACCAATTCAAGGTAAATATTCCCTATGCTGCGGTCATTCAAGCTTTTAGCTGTCTGGTCCGGCAACTACTCAGTGAACCAGAAGTCAATATTAAAGCTTGGAAACAGAAAATATTAGAAGCGATCGGAGAAAATGGGCGGCTAATTATCGAGGTAATTCCTGAAGTTGAACTCATTATTGGCCCTCAACCGGAATTGGTATCGTTGCCTCCAACGGAATCTCAAAATCGGTTTAATTTGGTTTTTCAAAATTTCATC
>CBFGOM010000376.1:0-1657 GCA_965650385.1 uncultured Oscillatoriaceae bacterium | reverse complement strand
CCCACAACTGGAGAAGCCACTCTCGGGGATATTTCTCCCGAGAATAATTTTTAATTTTTCACCCCGGTTCATCGGAGTCAGGGTAGCCATTTTTTCAGGAGGTCTGCGTGAGTTTCAAACGTATTTTAGTGATTGATGATGAAGATGATATCCGGGAAGTGGCTCAACTCAGCCTGGAAATGGTTGGAGGGTGGGAAGTGCTCACCGCCAGTTCCGGTAATGAAGGACTCTTGGTGGCTGAAGCCAAACAGCCCGATGCGATTCTCCTGGATGTGATGATGCCGGATATGGATGGCCCTGCTACGTTTAAAAAGCTCCAAGCTAATCCCTCTACTCAACAAATTCCGGTAATTCTGCTCACGGCAAAAGTGCTTTATGCCGATCAACGTCGCTTTTCCGAACTAGGAGTTAACTCGGTCATTGCCAAGCCTTTTGAACCCATGAATTTAGCCGCTCAAGTAGCCTCGGCTTTGGGTTGGGAGTCCTAATTTACCTGACTCTGCCTTGATTCACAACTTCTTTATGATTATTTTTTAAAATGTGTCCCGATTAGCGGTTCGCAAACTCTTTTTTGCGTACAATCACCCTCATAAGTATAGATCCATATATCGCGGAGCGCCTTGATGAAAATAGCAGAAACGATTGAACAAGCTTTTACCTCTTATTTGGAAAAGCTGGGAATTGCTTGGTGGATTGAAATCGTTACCGCAGAACCAACTTGTACTTACTACTTTGGTCCGTTTATGAGTGCCAAAGAAGCGGAGTGCTATAAAGGGGGCTACCTTGAGGATCTCGAAAGTGAAGGGGCTCAAGGGTTTGCTGTTTATATTCACCGATGTCAACCGACGGAACTTACGATCGCCAATGACCTGTGATGGGATTCATTTCCAGTTTTAATCACCTGGAGATTGGACGCTGTTTACTGCCCACCCCAGGTGACCAATCCGGGAAGGGGGAATTGTTTTTCCCCCTTCCTTTTATAAGTTAGTCATTCATTTTTTCCCTATTCGTCTGTCCCTTGAACCTTAGAGTAGGACTAGTTTGGTGAGATTTTTATCATCTAAATTGTCCCCCGGTTTAACCCCCAAATCTCCCTAAAAAATGCAGCAATTAAGAAGGGTTCATCCCTGGATAACCTCGGGACAACAGTAGCGATCGCAGCGATCCCTCTCTAGTCCAAGATAGGGAAAGTCTTTCTTACCACGCCTCCCTCCATCCGTCTGGCGATCGAATGGTTTCAACAACAGGAGTTCCACCCATGCCCCGAGAATCCCATTGTAGCCACCCTCTTTTTCCCCTTTATCCCTTTCCCCTAATTCAGGGGGATAACAGAACTCCCAACCCCTTTTCCCTGGAGCATCAGAACAGCATAAGTCGAGTGAGTTCTCGGATTAGCCTGAGTGCAAAAGCAATCGACCCTTTCTCAAGCCCATAACTCCAAATCAAGTGATCCCCGAAACAATACTTTACCCCAACTTCAACCCCTCCTCAATTTTTTTTCTTGAGTCTAGGGAGGTTAAATCATCCTTTAGATAGATTAAAAAAACCGGGTATTTATCAATATTTAGACATCGCATTCAGGGATAGTCGATGAGGATAAAACTGGAGTCAGGGATCCCTAATATAACCCGTTAGCCTTCATTCTTAGCTAATCCTC
>CBFGOM010000375.1:0-1727 GCA_965650385.1 uncultured Oscillatoriaceae bacterium | reverse complement strand
ATAATCGCTATTTTGGCGAGAATGTTGTGCCTTATCCGCGTGCCTAGTCTTGAGGAGATGCAATTTTTGAGTGGAGATAGGTTTGATTAGATTTATCTCTTCTTGACAAGAGTTAGATAACCCAGTCTGGATGACAGACTGGGTTTTTTTGATGGGGAAGGTTGGTCAGGATGCGATCGCCTTTACCTCGTGCAATTTATACCAATTCCTTAAAATAAAGCTACACATCACGTCCGATGCTCCCGAATTCAGTGGGGAGCCAGTGCCCTATCTGTAGTTAACCGTGATGGAATTGGTATTAAGCCCGGATATATTTAGGGTTTGCTGAAAAAGTTATAAAAGCAGGGGGTGGGAAATGAACAACAGGCCCCTCTGACTGCACCAATAAACAGGACTTTACTTTGATTCTTCAATTTATAGCTAAAATTAATGCTTCTGAATAAAATTATAATAGTTTGGAAAAATTGACACAAAAAAAGACAGTAAAACTGCCTGAGCCGTTTCACAAGGTTGAGCACTAAAAACGTCAGAGTAATGGAGGTTTCAGAAGTATTAGATAGTTTAGACATGACTCGATTCAGACTGAATCTTCTTTTACCCTGTCCAAATTTCCCTTCAATTTCGTTGCGAATTCGTTCGTCTTCTTGTGCTTGTCTTTTAGCTTGAAGGCTAACTTGGGCCGGAGGTCTCCCTAATGGAGGACCACTGAGTCGAATTCCTCTTTCTTTACACCAAGCTCGATTGACTCGGGTGCGATAAATTTTATCGGCGTGAACCGATTCTGGGTAAAATCCTGTCAAGTCTTTGTAAGCCTCCACTTGACTAATAAAATCTCCACTTTCATTATAGTTTTCCCAACTTATTTTTTCGAGGAATACATATCCTTCTACACAACTGACTGATAACTTGGCTCCGAATTCCGTAGGACTTCCTGACTTGCCTCTAACAATTGGACGGATATGAGGTTGGGTTAAACTAACAATTCGATTTTCGATTCTTTTTTGATTATTTGACCACATCCAATGCTGTTGGCGATAAATTTCGCTTGATACCAACAAATTCCTGTATTGCCTTCTGTTTAACAGTTCTAGGCTGGCTCCTTTCTCGATTAACTTCTCAATATGTCCCAAATTTCGTTTGATATATTGCAGTTGTTTTTTAACGGCTTCTCTCCTTTTTTTTCCCGATGACTTCCTCTTTTTAGCAAATTTTAAATAATCTTTTCGGGCCTTCTTTCTGTAAGTTCTTGGCTTTTTGTCTAAGTTATCCTTCAGGGATTTATATAATATATCTATGATAATCTCGGTAGTTTCTCGCGCTTGATTTAACAGGTCCACATCCGTGGGGTATTTGATATCCGCAGGGGAAACCGTTGCATCCATTAATAGCCGCCCTCTATTTCCTTTTGGTTGTTCGGCTTTTTCTAGCTTTTTTGTGCTGGGTTCCTCCGGATTGAATCCTAGAGTTTTTTGGACAATTCTGCGATTGATTTTTTGAAGCAGAGTCGGACTAATTCTTTGCCGAAAATGAACCATCATTGACGGGTCAAAGGGCGCTTCGTTCTGATAACTATTTCGTCCAATAAAATACTGTAAATAGGGATTTTCTTGGATTTGTTCAACTGTTTCTCGATCACTGATGCCCAATTTTTCTTTGATGATTAAAGCAGCCAGTGCCATCCGAAAAGATTTGGCTGGGGCCCCCATTTCTTCCGAAAAATTCTGGGC
>CBFGOM010000374.1:0-1773 GCA_965650385.1 uncultured Oscillatoriaceae bacterium | reverse complement strand
AAAAAGGCAAAGGCGATCGCCAACAGGACAGCGATACCCGCCAATAATTTCCACGAGTGTTTAAATTGGGTAAAATATTTCACAACCGTTGTCCTCAACTACGACAATTCATTTGTTGATAGGCCGAGCGATATCCAGCGGCAACTCGGGTGCTGTGATCCGCAACGGTGTTGCCAAAACTGTCAACCGCCAAGGAATCGATAGGAATCGCAGCACCGGCAAAGTAGAGTTGAGCGACCCTTTCGATGAGCCGATCGCCGGTGAAAGGTCTTCCAGTCACCGGGTCAATTTGGGAAGCGCTTCGCTCAATCAACCCCATCGCAGTTTCAAGAAATGCGCTCTCAAAAACAGCGGTGGACAACCCAGCCTCGGGGTTACCTAAATCGGCTCCACCGCCATGAGCAGCGATCGCCTGCTGCAAAGTAGGATGGTTAGCAGGCATCCGGTAAGGGCCAACGCGTTCAACGCATTCTCCTGAGCGGCAAGATTGGGAATCAATGGCAGAAGAAGACTGCAACACCTGGGCAAACGCAGTCCCCAAGGCATCCAATGCCACCCCTTGATAGGTGCGATCGCAGCTTTTGGTGGGGGTGGGGAGCCAAGATTGAACCGATGGATTCGCCAACATTTCGTTCGTAGGCGCAGAGAACTTCCCCGGCGCTGAGAGGGAACCCGAACCCACATCGGAGCTTACTGAAAGAGCAGGCAACAGTTGACCCAGCAAGACAGAATCACGTTCATTGACCGTCATCAGAGGGACTGGACCCATAAAATAAGGGGTACAACCCAACTCGGCCATACAAACCCGAAAAAATAAAGTCAACTCAGCAGTCCCGTCCTTCTCCGAAACATCCCAAAGCACCACCTTAAAGGGCCATTCGCCAGTTTCTCCAAACAAAAACCGTCCCGTGGGTTCCATTCCCCCATTCACCGTAGCTAAGGGACCATGCCCGCCCCGCACCTGCTGGTACTTCCCACTGATCCACTGTTTGCCATGAACAGCGGGATTGCCTGCTAACTCGATATGGGCGCATTCACTCTCACAAGGGACATTAAAGCCTTCCACATCAGAGCCGCTTACTGTATTTCTGCGGTTTTTTTCCTGGGGACCTAGAGCAATATCTACCGTGGCAATCATGGGTCCAGCTGCTTGAATACCATTGGGACTTAACTCATTGAGAGGGACAGAGGATAACCCCGGCACATCGGCGATCGTGACTGCTTCCCAATTATTTAAGTTGCCCAAAGTCGTCAAGGCTAAATTAGGAATATCCTGAATGTTATAGTTTTCTAAGGGTAAAGAACTCAAGGATAAAGAGTCTAAATGGGGAGAATTCAATAAAAATTCTCCAAAAGGTTGCTCCGGGTCGAAACCCACCTGCCCATTTACATCAGAAGGAGCATAACTTACCAATTGCGCCGAATAGCCTTGAGCCAGACCTAGGTTAAGGTTTTCGCTACCGCTCCTGAGTTCGGAAACCAGCAAATCATAAACTGGAGGAATTTGGGACAAAGGGAATTTAGCTAGATCTGGCACTGCACTCACTAAACTTTTTAAAGTTTGAAGCCGGATAGCTCCAAATTGAGCTAGGGTAACGTCTTGTAAATTCAAATTACTTCTTTGTGCAATTTCGCCTAAATTTTTCTCTTGAATTCGCAAGGATTGGCGAAAGTCACCCAAAGTTAACACCTGCGCGATTGGCGTTCCTACTTGCCATTCACGATAGGGGTCATATTCAGATTGCTGTAGCAGGTCTGGACTAAGGAAAAGCT
>CBFGOM010000373.1:0-1962 GCA_965650385.1 uncultured Oscillatoriaceae bacterium | reverse complement strand
GTTACCCCAACTCGCCGATTAATGTAATTCCGGTGGAGTTTCGCAGTTTTTAGAAACGACTTCATCAAGAATCCGGCATTCATAAGGGCAGTTAAAACCCGCAGACTTCAGTCTGCGGGTTTTAACTGCCTTGTCAAGGTGGTATGACGAAAAATCGTGATTTCTTGTAGGGGCGCAATGCGCAGGCCCTGGATGGGGCTTCGAGCATTGTGCCCCTACTACACACCTTCACAGGGCTAGGGTTTTAACAATTAAGGCGATCGCCTTCTTCCGAATTAAGGTGAGGAGAGAAATCCCACTTTCAGCTTTTTACTTTTTGGTTGCCCTGGAAATTCGCTATACTCAAAGAGAGTTGAGAGCGAAGGGCCTGATGGGAAACAATCGAAATCAACCTCAACCTAATGATGCCGTTTTGGGGGGACAACACCCGGCCCCAATAGGTGCGATGGTTTTGGGGGGGTTAGATGGAGTAAAAATGCGTTTGGCTTCTCCAGTGGTAGAATATCGAATTACTGCCCTATCCGAAGCCCTACGATATGGAATTGATGGGTTAGATTTAGTGATTGATTCGTTGCGCGATCGCTCTTGTAAGGTGCGTCATGCCGCTTATTTAATTCTGGAAAACCGCACCGAAACTCGGGTGCAACACGCCTTACGATTCTACAATTCTCATCATAGTTTGGTCAATCGGGTTGTCGAAACTGAACCTCCCGCCAATCTTGAGCATATTGATACCCTGATGCAAAATTTGGAACAGGTGGAGGGAAATAAAATGGGTAAGCTGGTTGACCAATCCCTGAGTCTAGTCCAAACTCCTGAAGGACAAGATCGCATTAAACATTACTTATTTAATGGAACGGCCAAACAGAAAGACTATGCCGCTCGTTATTTTAAGGAAAAGGGCCGAAAAGATATTTTAGCGGAAGCCTATCAACACCATTATTTAAAATCCGAAAAATCCTTATCCTCTTAATTTTTATTTTATAGCGTTTGTCAAGCGATTGAGGTCCGGTTTTCCGGTCAAAGTCCCCCTTGTTAAAGAGAATTTAGGGGGATTGTTTGGAGTTGATTTCGTCGAAAATTGCTATATCCTCTATAGATTGACTCAAGTTGAAAAGCCCTCACTTTAATCGTAGTGAGGGCTTTTTCGGGTGTTACACTTGTTTAAATCGAATCTTGGCTTCTGCTAAAGCGTGTCTCACTTGTTCAAATCCGGTGCCACCGTAGCTATTGCGGGCGGATACGACTTGTTTGGGAGTGATCGCCGCATAAATATCCGTCTCAAAGGCAGGATGTAATGCTTTCCACTCCTCTAGGGTCAAATCTTTTAACAATTTCCCGGCTGAGAGAGAGGTTTTAACGACTTTTCCGACTAAATTATAAGCTTCTCGAAAGGGGACCCCTTTAGCCGCTAAATAATCCGCCACATCCGTAGCATTCGAGAAGTCTTCAGCAACCGCTTCGGCAAGGCGTTCTTCCCGAAATTGGATACCTTCACTCATTAAAATGGTCATCGCTTCTAGGCAAGCTTTGACGGTTTTTACCGCATCAAAAAGACATTCTTTATCTTCTTGCAAGTCTTTATTATAGGCTAAAGGTAAGCCTTTCATCAACACTAACATTCCTTGCAAATGTCCGAAAACGCGGCCTGTTTTTCCACGAACTAATTCAGGAACATCCGGGTTTTTCTTCTGCGGCATAATGCTGGAACCCGTGGCACAGCTATCCGTTAGGGTGATAAAACTAAATTCTTGGGATGCCCAGAGGATGACTTCTTCAGATAAGCGACTCAGATGAACAAGAATCAGACTAGAAGCACAGAGAAACTCGATCGCAAAGTCGCGATCGCTCACCGCATCTAAACTGTTATTATAAGGGCGGCTAAACCCCAGATCTTGTGCAGAGAATTGGCGATCAATGGGGAAAGTTGTTCCGGCTAAAGCCCCCGCACCTAACGGGCAA
>CBFGOM010000372.1:0-1985 GCA_965650385.1 uncultured Oscillatoriaceae bacterium | reverse complement strand
ACCCTGAGCTACTCCGCAGTAGGGGCCGTTGCTGGCGCGGTCCTTGGCGGTTTAGCCGGAGGTCCTCTATTAGGTGGTGCTGCTGCGGGTGCCGTTACCTCACTTCTGCGTTCTGATATCGCCGCCATTGTCGAGCCCGGACAACTTCTCCCAGTGCGTTTAAGCGAACATTGGCGCTAATCCTTCCAATTCCCGCGATCGGTTATCAGGGATAGGGTTCAATTTCCAGACCCCGGGTAACTGCTATCCCCCTAAAATAGAGAAGGGGAGAGTCTATGGGATGGACTCTCCCCTTCTCTATTTTGGATAACTGATACCCAATTTTGTACCTCAAGAACCCTTGAGGCTGTTTAATTCAAGAGGGTTGCATCGTTGTTCCTGGATTATTCGGGATTAAAACATCGTTCATCTCCCGGGACTCCACGGAAATCAAAGCGACAGCTTGTTGCAGGGCCTCAACCCGAGTCGCCGTCATGTGGTGAGGGGGTAACAGTTGCACAATTCCAAACCGTTCTAATCGACGTTTAATCTGACCGGCAGCACCGACGATAAAGACATGACGACCTTTATCTAGGGCATCTTTAATGGCATTTTCGATCGCCAGGGAAGAAGTCACCCCTAACATGGGCACCTCACTCAGGTCTAAAATCAGCACTTCAAAATTCTCCACTGCCGACTGTTCCCGAGAGATCGCTTTGGAGACTCCAAAAATCATCGGTCCACTGATATGGAACAACAGAATCCGGCCATCCCCTTTTTGGAGTAATACCTTCTCTTCTTCCGTCATCCGAATTTCATCATCAGCATCGGTAATCGCCTTGACATCCTGTCCATGAAGATCGCTCATCCGTTGGATCGTTAGGATATTAGCAATAAACACCCCGACTCCAACTGCCACGATTAAATCGACAAAGACTGTCAGCGCAATCACCGCATACATAATCAGCGCTGCTTTCACCGAGACGCGGTGAGCCCGTTTGAGGAAGGCCCAATCGATAATATCAACCCCAACCTTGAGGGCGATCGCGGCCAAAACGGCCATGGGAATATTTTCTGTTAGACGTGCTGCCCACAAAATTACCACCAGCAAAATCGCTGAACGGGTTAATCCAGACAAAGCACTTCGGCCACCTGCTTGGATATTCACCACCGTTCCCATTGTCGCACCGGCACCGGGAAGTCCTCCGCAGAGTCCTGAAACGATATTCCCAATCCCTTGTCCAATTAATTCTTTATCTGAATCGTGGTGAGTGCGGGTCAAACTATCAGCAATCACAGAAGTCAGCAGGGAGTCAATACAACCGAGCATCCCCAACACAATGCCATCAATTAGCATTTCCCGAAATGCTGTGACGGTAAATACCGGCATATTTAATTGGGGCAGTCCCATTGGAATGACACCAATCGTCCGAATATCCGCAGTGGAGAAAAACACGAGGGAAAAGACTGTCCCGAAGATTAATGCCACCAATTGCGGGGGTACGATCCGCTTAAATTTGGAGGGCATGAAGAACAGAATCCCTAAAGTCAAAGCGGCTAAAATTGCTTCAGGTACGTCAATATTGCTCAAAAACATCGGCAGATTGCGCAGGGTTCCGAGTACCCCTCCTTTACTAGGATGACCTAAAAAAGGTCCTAGTTGTAGCACAATCATAATCAAGCCAATTCCCGACATAAAGCCCGAAATTACCGTGTAAGGCATGAGGGTAATGTATTTACCCAATTTGAAGATGCCGAATATAATTTGAAATAGTCCCGCCAACATGACCACAGTAAAGGCCATCGCTAATCCATTCTCTGGATTTTTGGCTATCATGGACGTCACGATCGCCGTCATGACCACGGTCATCGGTCCGGTGGGTTCAGACATCAGGGCCGGAGTTCCGCCAAACAAGGCCGCAAAAAAGCCGACGCAAACCGCACCATAAAGACCCGCTACGGGTCCGGCACCCGAGGAGACGCCGAATGCCAAGGCCATTGGCAGA
>CBFGOM010000371.1:0-2031 GCA_965650385.1 uncultured Oscillatoriaceae bacterium | reverse complement strand
CTCATGGGGATCGTGGATTTCGGGGGTTTTTTAGCTGAGGGCGATCGCTGGGTGTCGGTGGCCCTCCGGAATACCCCCGAGGATTTAATTTACTTTTTTCCCGGTGTTACCCCCATCCTTCCAACTTGTCAGGAGGCAGAACCCAAGAATAGAGCGGGGATCATGTTTGCGGTTCCTTTAAGAATTTTGAGCCACTGTAGCGGCAATTTTATGTTTAGAAGTGGGTTCTCCAGGACTGCGGATAGCACGGAACATTCCAAAGCGGCAGAGTCCTGCGCCAAAGGCGAGACGCATTAACAGAATAGTAGGAACTTCTCGCACGGATTTAATAAATCCAGATACTCCATATTGTAGCCATCCTTGAGGTCGAATAATGCCTTGCCAAATGGTATCAATCCAGGAGGGCAGCGTTTGTTCGGTCCAGTCATCCGTAGTAACAGTTCCTTCTACTAATCCGGTAGATTCTAGTTGTTCAGAAAAGCCTTCTATGCTGGAAAAAGCGGGATGAGCCCATTGTTCGAGGAGTTGCTGCATCACCGGGCGTTCCCAGAAATTGAGAGGCGTTTGGCGATCGTCCCGTTGATTCCAGTCGGCAACGACTAGGATACCTCCGGGCTTGAGGACCCGCAATAATTCTTGAGCAAATTGGGCTTTATCCGGCATATGTGGTCCTGCTTCAATGGACCAAACGACATCAAAACTGCGATCGGCAAAGGATAAAGCGAGGGCATCATCCAGGGCGAATTTAGCATCTAAATCCGGGGGCGTCAGTTCTTGGGCCCGCTTGACTTGTCCGGGACTAATGGTGATACCTGTCACCGAAAATCCATAGTCTTTTGCCAGGAGGCGACTGCTACCGCCAATCCCACAACCCACATCTAAAACCGTCGTTCCTGGGGGTAATTGATCCAATCCACCCCAACGCACCATCTCATGTACAAAGTCTTCTTTAGCTTGGAGAAAATCTTTAGATTCTGGCGGAGAACCATAATGTCCCAGATGAATATGTTCTCCCCAGTAATATTCTAAAATTCCGTCTTCGGTCCATTGGTCATAAGAATTAGCCACAGAATCAGAAGATCGATATTTGCGGGCGCTGCTTAGATACAGAATAAGACTAACAGTAAATAGGGTGAGAATTAGTCCAAAAATTAAAGCCATAAGCTGATTTAGAAAGTTGAACAAGAAACAGAGGAAGGGTGAAAAGCAGATGGTATGAAAGCCGAGTTTATCTGAAAACCCGGTTAGTGAGAGTTCATGATACCCCAAGCTAAATGGGCATTAAAGAGGCTATTTTTACCGTTAAATTGCCTGGGATAGACGGGATGTAACGGGGAAAGGAGGTAGAACAAATGCTGTGGATTCCCGGATAATGTCCGGACGTTCTTTGTAAGGAACTTTACCTTCTGAAGCGGCCACATATTGTTGACAAAAGGTAGCCAAATCCGGTGCTGATTCTGTTGGAGCAAGTCCACTAAGAATAAAGGTGATTTTATCCGTAGCGGTGAGGGTGACATTGCAAGCATCGCTGCAAGCTGCCATACAGCGTACCGGCTGAAGTTGGATCGCTGATTCCAGGTTTTTGGCTTGCAGTTCGGCTTGCAATTGCTGAATTAAATGTTCTCCCCCCGATAGCCCGTTCTGAGTGGGTTCTTTCCGGGAAAATCGGCAGAGGGAACAGACAAATAAGGTAGCTTGGGTCATGGACTCTCTATCAAAGTTGAGTGGATGGGAAACCCGTAAGGGAGGGTGAGAATAGACCGATCGCAGGCTTTACCGTTCTGAAGGTTAAACGCGCGATCGCTGAGGGAATTACGCTCTGAATTCGGCGGGCTGATTCAGACAAAACCGGAAGAAACATTCGCCTGTGCTTTGGCTTAAACCCAGACAAATTTTAACCCTTTATTCGGTTATTTAGCTTAGTCCGTCGAAATCGAGCTTTTCCCTATCCTACCACAAGTCAACTGCAATAGCGCTCGATTTTTTATTTCTTAACCCTAAACCTACCTTGTAAACAATAAAAAACCACTA
>CBFGOM010000370.1:0-2120 GCA_965650385.1 uncultured Oscillatoriaceae bacterium | reverse complement strand
TCCCAGAGTTTGATGGTCTTGTCACGGCTAGCAGAAGCTAATGTCTTGCCATCCGGGCTGAAGCTCACGCTATACCCGGATTTCTCACAAAACTCGGAAAAAAGGGGGTCAAAAACTGCCAAAATATAGATTGGATAAGCATTCCAGCAGTTCAAGCACATGACCCCGACATCAACAGATTGTATCCCAGAACAGTTCAAATTTAAACGAGTAAAATCTCGTCAAGTCATCGTAAATTTTCAGGGGGGAGCAGTCACATCAGATGCAGGGCTAACACTGATTGCTGATTTAGATCAAAAACTGAAAATCACCTCTCGATTGGCAGCATGTTTCCAAATATCTTCTGTGGGAAACACTTACTCGTGGCGAAGCTGCGTCCCGCGAATGTTGACCCGGCTGATGGTGCATTAGAAGAATTAAAACGAGTGATTTCTTTGATACGCAGCCGTTGGTCAGATGTGGGCATACTGGTACGCGGAGATAGTGCTTATGCACGAGAAGAAATTATGACGTGGTGTGAATCACAAGTTGGGGTCGATTATGTGTTTGGGTTGAGTAAAAATCCCCGACTCATGACCATGACGCTGGAAACACAGCGCCAAGCCCGTGTCAGCTATGAACACACCAAGCAAGCAGTAGAGAACTTTTTGGAAACATTATTTCATCCCGAAGAAGAGTTTCAAGAAGTCGAAAATCTGGTTTTACCTTGTGCGTTGTACCGCTCGCTCAATTACCAGACTGAGAAATCTTGGCATCGATATCGACGTGTGGTGTCTAAAGTGGAATATAGTTCCACTGGTGTAAAGGTTCGGTTTGTTGTCACTTCGATTCCAACCGAGAAAGTTCCTCCCGGCAAACTTTATACACAAAAGTACTGTCCCAGGGGGGAAATGGAAAATCGATTCAAAGAGCAACAGCTTGAGTTGTTTAGCGACCGGACTTCCACCCATACTTTTGAGGGGAATCAACTGCGCTTGTGGTTCTCGTCTGTTGCTTACGTTTTAATGAATGCTTTACGTTCTCGATGTGAGAGCGTCTACAGATTTACGCTGCGCTCAAGTCGGTACGATTCGGACTAAATTGCTAAAACTGGGTGCGCGCCTACTGGTAAGTGTCAGACGAATTTTGGTTTCGATTAGTAGTGGTTGCCCCTATCAAGATATTTTTGCCACAGCTTACAGATGCTTGCAAGCTCTTCCTAATCCGGGTTAAATCTCAAAACTGTCTATTTGTTCCATTACAAATAATTTTGTTTCCACGGCCAAGGAACTGGATTAATTCTCCAGCTTCTTTTGGCATAGATCTCTTGTCTTCTCTAATTAACACGGCTCAAGTTGAGTTAACTTACCGCTCAATTTTCACTCTTGTTATCCAACTTTTCCCTTAATTATTTGCCGAAATTCTCCCCGGTTTATCCTCTGACTAAAAACTCGGCTTTCTTTTCGCTTTTTTGAGGATTTTTCAACAACTTGTGAGAAATCCGGGCCCAAGCTCTAAAAGCTCTCATCGTCTTATTCCTACCCGCAGTCTTTACCTGGCTCAAATATTGTGGAATTACCTCTACAAGTGGTAAGTTAGGAAAAATCGGACTAAATGCGGACTCAATATACTTCCCGCCCTGTAACACATTAATCTGTAACTTCCCCTTTTCAAATCGCCAAAGCTCAAGCACTCCTAAGGCTTTATAAATATTCGGGTGAGTGCGAGACGTTACATCTATCTCTAAAGCTAAATCGGGAGGTGGATCGACGGATAAATCTAATCTTTCTTTTCCTCTTACTGCTGCTTCATTTTGAATATAAAAACAGTTGTCAGGTTCTATACCTGTCAGCATATCCTCATTTTTAAAAGTCGTAGAACCAAGAGGATAAAAATCAATATCTAGTTCTTCCAGGAGAATTCCAATAAAATCAGTGATAAATAGTTTACCGGTTTCATGCTCTGGTAAAGGCGTCATAATTTCTAATATTCCATTTTCATAGGCTACCCTTGACGCCCGATGTTCTCCTAACTCGTCTAAAATAGCTTCAAATTCTTGCCAGGTTACATCCTCTAGAAATACCTTATGACCTGGAGGGATATTAAATCGCTTTAATTCCAACAACATGGCATGACGCTCA
>CBFGOM010000369.1:0-2127 GCA_965650385.1 uncultured Oscillatoriaceae bacterium | reverse complement strand
CCTCAATCCATTGCCAAGACCGAGTAAGGGTGATAGAAGCGGGAGCAATTGGACTAATGTTTGTAGCCGTTTTAGCCACAGGTTGCGCTCAAGTTTTGTTATTTCGTAGCAATGATAGTCGCTTGCAAATTGGCAAACAATTAGGCGCTTTTCCGATCTTTAATTATCATCAACTCAAGCCAAACCTTCGCGAAATCGTGCGATCGCATACTGAGGGATAAAGCAAGTAAAACAATGCTTTGTCCGTAACTTATGGCTAGAAATATGAAGCCCAAAACAACCGTCAAATCTTATAACGTAAACTATTAATTTTGCTGATAGAGATAAATTACTAGGATGAACTAACCAAGAAATCTTTCCCGGATTGTCATCAAAAAACGATAAATACTTACAAACAATCCTCTTGACACTACTGGAAAAGAGATGTTATGACTAAAACAATAGACCTAAAGTATCAGGAAAATAGAATGACCTTCAAATTTGGGCTTAAAGGCTTCAATCTTTCCGCTGTAGTTGGCACAACCTTGGGATTGTTGATGCCTGTATTGCCTGTGTTAGCTGTTGCTCCTTCCTCAAACATCGCCGAAGATTCTAGTTTTGCCCAGTCCCCAGAATGGCTGATAGCTCAAAATGGATGTGCACGGGCTACCATGAGAGAACAATTCACAACTGATACTTATAATATTTTCATTTGTGAAGATGGGGATGGGGATTACTTTTATCAGGGTATCAACCGTTCTAATGGGGATTTAATTAACGTCTATGGGGTCACTTTCACTGACAGTGGATATTATATGGTGACGACCTACGATGATGCCGGAAATGAATACATTTATATGGTAGGCGACTCTTTAAAAGTCTACGAAAATGGTGAACAGATTTGGTATGAGTCAACCTATTAAGCCTGAAGCGGGGGTTTGCCCCATGTTATTCTCACTTCATTTAACCAAGTGTTAAAGGGCAAAATCGGGTGCATCCTTACTTAATTTATAGCCAGTGAAATGAAGCAGAATTTTTGAAATAGCTTTTCAGGGAATTCAATTGAATATTAAATCTTTATAGAGACTGTCTCCCTGAAGAGGAAATTCTAGGGAGACAGTCTCTATACCGGGTAATGTTGAACTGTTTCAGCTCCCTTGCCAAATGCCAGAATAGATGCTTTGAACAGCGATCGCAATTCGATGTAAATCCTCCTTTAACAGAGGCGGCCAGTCTACCCCAGCGTTCCAGCCACTTTCAAAAAGCTGCTGACTTTCTACGGTTAAAAGATACAACGCCCAGACCAAATTGCGGTCTAAGTTTTTAGCATCTTTTAATCCCTCAAAAACAACCTTAAGTGCTAATAAAATAGCCGTAATCTGACCGGGAATTGGCGGTTTTCCCTGTTGGAGACGGCGGAGTAAATCATCAGGGTTACGCTGAGAACTTAAGGCAGTTCCCTGATCCATTAAAAAATTGTAGGCAGTTGGGTAATCCATCGGTTGTTGTTATCGAACACAATAGGCAGGCTCACACAGCGTGGCCTTCTCACTGTAGCGCAAACCGATCGCAGGCGATCACCGAGGATGGAATGACTCCTTTTAAGCCTATGCTATCTTTCACAAATCAACTCAATCAAGCTATAAAAAATTAACTCCCTTAAAAATAATAGACCCTGGCTTCGACCCATTCCAGTCGGGGAGAAAAGCGGGGATGATTTTCCGCAGTGGAATCATTGAGATTACCCTGTTTTCGCAGGAAATTTTATCCCTTCATAACCATAGAAATTTCACCCCGATTACAGAACCCCCATAGAGAATTTAGTCAAATGGGGGAATTCAGCCCTTCTCATCCTCCCCTTCTCATCCCCAGAAATGTCATGTCCTATTTATCTCAATTAGCAACCCAGATTCTTCGGAAAATGAATCAACGAATGAAGCCATCAGGGTCCTGCTAAAAATGGCCCCTAAACCCACCTTGTGCCTCTCCCGAGGAATGTCTCAAGCAGCAGCGGATTGAATTCAGGACTTAAGGACCACGAGAAGGCACAGGACATATCGGCAGCGATCGCAGTACCCCGTTTGACCCCCTGAACCGTTATGGACCCTGGCGCCGGGGACCGTAAACCCTATCAGCTAGGGTCCCATT
>CBFGOM010000368.1:0-2185 GCA_965650385.1 uncultured Oscillatoriaceae bacterium | reverse complement strand
GCGCAATGATGAAGTCTGGATTTATTTGAATCAATGGTCTAATCCTTGGGGACAAAGTAACAAAGACCTTTTTGTCATGTATCGTGAATCTACCGCCGATAATGAATGTCCTCTAGTCGTTGACACCTCTACTCCTAGTTGTGGAAGTTCTCGTTTTGGATGCTGGGTTTGTACTCTAGTTGATAGTGACAAATCTCTGACTGCAATGATTCAAAATGATGAAGAAAAAGAGTGGTTGCAACCTTTAGTAGATATCCGTCTTGAATTGGATATTGAAAACGATCGCCAGCATAGAGACTTTCGCCGAATATGGGGAGATGTCCAATTATTTGAGCGAAATATTGAAGGACAAACCTCAGTGGAGCCAATTCCCGGACCTTATACTAAGGAATGGAGAGAATATTTACTGAAAAGAATTTTAGAAGCTCAAACTTTGGTCCGTAAGACTGCCCCGGCAAACATGGGAGATATTACCCTAATTAGTTTAGACGAACTCAGTGAAATTCGGAGAATTTGGCTAGAAGAAAAGCATGAATTTGATGATAGTTTGCCTAAAATTTATGAAGAAGTAACTGGGGAACTCTTTCAGGACCCTCGTCCTGGCGCGGGGAATCAGTTATGGGGAAGTGATGAGTGGGAGGTTTTGCATGAAATCTGCGAACCGGATGTCATGCACTTGGAATTGATGTCAAAATTGATTGGGACGGAGTATCAGTATCATACGAAGTCTCGGCGGGTTGGGGTGTATGATGCGCTAGAGAAATGCTTTGAAAGTAGTTCGCGATCGCAGGAAGAAGCGATTGAAAATGCTCATTATAAGCGGGACCTGAAAACGGCTGCGAAGGAAGGGGATGTTTATGCGATTAAACAACTCAAAAATCGGGATATGAAACCCTTAGCAACTGATGGGGATGTTGCTGGGATTAAACAGTTAAGTTGGGGGACGATGAAATATCCAACTATCACTCCTGATGATGAGGATGGAGAGAATTAATCGAAGAGACCCCCCCTCACCCGATGGCGTTGCTAAGGGGGGGAATTGAAATGTTGCCTACTGTTGACTTTATTACCTTGACTGTATCGTGATTTTTATTGAACTGGTTCTGCAAAACTTTGGTCCTTATATGGGACGACAGGTGATTGATTTACGTCCTCAAATTCATGGGGAAACTCGTCCAATTATCCTGTTTGGAGGGATGAATGGTGGGGGGAAAACGACCCTAATGGATGCCATTCGATTAGCGCTTTATGGTCCTCGGGCTCAATGTTCGACCCGAGGCAATTTGAATTATAGTGATTTCCTGACTCAGTGTGTGACTCGGGATTCGGATCCGGTGGAAAAAACTCGGATTGAGTTGGTGTTTGAGCATTTTGAAAATGATGCAGCGGTGGAGTTGCGGATTGTGCGCTATTGGGAAGCAAATCCCAAGGATGGTAAGGATACGTTAGGGATTTTGGAAGGAGATTGGCCGCGAACGGATTTGACGAATATTTGGGATGAATATATCGAAAATTTGTTGCCATTGGGGATTTCTAATCTGTTTCTATTTGATGGGGAACAGGTGAAGGAATTGGCGGAACAGGAAACGCCGCCTCCGGTGGTGGTAGATGCGATTCAATCTCTGTTGGGGTTGGAGTTAGCAGAACGGTTATCCATAGATTTGGATATTTTAGTTCGGCGGAAACAGAAGAAGTTGGCAAGTGCCAAGCAGTTGGCAAGCTTGGAAGAAATTGAACAAAAGTTGTCTAAGTCTACGGGGGAATTGGATGAGGCAAAGCAAGAGTTAGGGGGTTTACAAAACAAGTTAGAAAAGGCTCATGAACGGCAGCGGGATGCTTGGGATAAGTTTATTTCGGAAGGGGGGAAAATTGCGGCGGAACGCACTCAGTTAGAAAAGCAAAAGCGCAGTTTAGAGGGAAATCTGGAACAGATGCGCGAGTCTTTGGCGGAAGTAGCGGGGGGGAGTTTACCCCTGGTTTTAATTCAACCTTTGCTGAATCAGGTGCAGGTTCAAGGGGAACAGGAGGCGAAGTCTCTACAGGCGAAAATTGCGCGGGATGTGGTGAAGGAACGCAGTAGTCGTCTGGTGGACTATCTGGACAAATTGAAGCTGAAACCGCAACAGGTGGATAAGATTAAGTTCTTCCTGGAACAGGAGGATGAGGCACTCGATCGCGAAATTGG
>CBFGOM010000367.1:0-2303 GCA_965650385.1 uncultured Oscillatoriaceae bacterium | reverse complement strand
TAAGAGCTATGTCCCTTATCCAATCTAGTTTCTAGCCGGATTGTCACCCCTTCAGGTCCGTTACTTGTACCTGCAAGAATAGGTTGAATCTCTTCCACAAGGTCATCGGTGAAGAATTCAGCAACGCTGAACCGACGACGCCAGGAATCTCCTCTTCTAAAGTAAGGATCTTGTTTTTCAATTGTTTTTAGCTGGTTTATAAGCAGGCGCTTTGACGAAGGCTCAAGCTGAGAAGGATCGCCGTTCGCTAGCACTGCGTAAGGATCAAGTTCAATGACTTTTTTCTGTATAGGTTGGTTACCCAGCGCTCCAATCCAACCCAGCAAACCCCGCAGTTCATCTCGCACTGTTAAGTTTGGAGCAATAATAGCCAAGCACTGGGGTAGTGTCAGAGAGTCCTTTGGGTCTATTATCCGCTTGATAAGATAGTTGGCTGCACAGTATTCAGCAACAATCCTGTGAACTGGGCGATGCTGATCCACTGTATCACTGGGTTTGAAAAGACGGGTTGCCAGGATTGGGTGAGCTGTATTGTCGCTATTAAATAGTGATGCCAGCAATGGATACATCCGATTCGCGGTGGCTTCGCTTATGCAGATGCCTTCTGTACCGGATAACAAGAGCTTGGTGAAAACTTCCGATGAGATGTTGACTTTTTCCTCGGGTGAAAGTGTTGGCTGGATGTTCTTGACATCAGGGTTTGCTTCTTTAGCCAGATGTTTAACCGCTTGTTTAAAGATTGAGCGTTTGTCTTTGAAGTATCTATCGCTCTCGATATAGGCGTCAGCAAACAATTTTAAAAACTGAGGGTTTGGAAGAAGCATTTCTAAATCAAATCGAGCAACCTGGGCTTGAAACGCTGCAAAGTCTTCTCCTGGCACATGATGTTCAAAAATCACCTCTTGTTCTGATTCATCAAACTCGTACAGCCAAACTAGCAGAGGTGGTTTCTCAAAAAATTCATGAAATGCCTTTGTTGTAGCGTTGTCCCACTCGCTGGAGCGGCTGGACAAGTAAACGTGGGATGGTTTGGTCACTTCAGCTTTTGCAAGAAGTTTATAAATATCAGAGTTATCCACTTTTGACAATTCATCAAATGCGTCAATCACCAGTGGGGTATTGTTGGTCTTACTTTCCCTGTATGCGAATGTGCGCGCTGTAACGGCTGTTGTGCCTAATTGTTGGGCAAAACTTTCCATAAGTTCAGTTTTTCCACCGCCAGGTTCGGCCAATATAACGACGTAATTAGAGGCGGCGAGTAGCTCCGTTTCAGTATATGATGCTTTGTCCTTATCAAAAAGGCGGCGTGGAAGGTATAAAGTTGTACTCATGTATTTGTAATATGCTTAAATTGTGTTGACTTATCCGGTTTTATAAGGTTAAATTGTGTTGGTTTATTTGGTTCTAATAGAATGAATTAGAACCTTGCTTAATTATATCAAAAATTAATCACTTAGGTAGCTAAACCCACGGCCACTTCTAGGTTTCATTCTACTCTCCAGCTTATAGCTAATGGAGTTCAACAAATTAGTCACCTAATTTAGGGGCGGTAATGGATACTTCAGTTCCTGGTAGCCTCTTTCCCCAAATATTATTTACTTGTTTAAATCAAGCGGCGCAATGTGAGGTAAATGCGATCACTTTTCCCGGTCAACCAGGCTCCACCAGCTAAATCATACGCGAACCAGTCGTCATTTTCCGTACCGCTGCCCATCCCAAGCAAATCGCTGAAACTATTACAGCATAGGACTTTTTCAAGGTGAACACAAGTCCGATGTGAAACGTTGCTCTTATAAATAAGCCGACTTGTGTTCACCCCCTCGCCCCTAATTGACCTGCCCAGTCGGTCTAAGCAAAATCTCGTTAACATTCACCCGCTGCGGTTGTGATAGCGCAAACCAAATCGCCCCCGCCACATCCTCCGGCAGCAGTGGCTCTCCGATGCCCTCTTGCCAGCGACTAACCCGCTCTTGCATCGCCCCACTCGCAATCTCGTCATAGAGTGGTGTCTCGACCCAACCCGGCTCTATCACCGTCAACCGCACTCCACTCTTGCAAAGTTCTTGCCTCAACACTTCCGAGAACGCACCCACACCAGCGGAAGCTGTTCGCCCCACCACCGACGAAACGTTGACGATAGGGTCCTATTGTTATTCTTGCATCATCGGCGCTTGCCTTGTTATAAAAGAATAAGTTTATTTTCTTCGCTAAATTCTGCAAATATATATTTAGAAGCCACTTTCGGAACAGTATTATCCGATAAAATTATTTGCAAACGATCTTGATAGGAATTACTAAATTTT
>CBFGOM010000366.1:0-2309 GCA_965650385.1 uncultured Oscillatoriaceae bacterium | reverse complement strand
GTTGCCAGGGATGCAGTCCGGGCGATCGCCTGGACAGATACGCCCAAATCCGCTGCCCGTTGGGGGTCGGGTTTAATCAAAATTTCGGGTTTAACCACTGAGGCACTAGATGACACTTCTACCAATCCTGGGAGTTCGCGCATCTGTCGTTCTAACGTATCTGCCGCCTCTTGCAAAGCCGTAGGATTCTCACTTTTTAGCACGATAGATAAAGCTTTGCTACTTCCCCCCGCCCCAGCCGACTGGAAACTAATTCTTGCACCGGGAATTTTGATAAACTCTTCTCGCATTTGTTGCTCAAAAACTTGTTGAGAAACCTCACGCTCCTTTTTGGGCAACAAATTAACATACAATGTAGCCGTATTTAGTTCCCGAGATGCACCGCCACTGCCCACCGTTGCTAGGACACTTCCCACTGCCGGATGTTGTTTTAACAGGGCGATCGTGCGTTGGGCCGTGCGATCGGTCTCCACCAAAGTAGAACCGGGCGGAAGTTCCATATTTACTGTACTCAATCCCGTATCCCCACTATTAAACAAACCCGTAGGAATATAAGGCACTAACTGCAAACTACCAATAAAGAAAGCAAACGCAATTACCAACGTCATCCCCCGATGTTTTAGCGCCCAAGTGAGAGCGGTGCGATAGGGCGTAATTTTTCGACGGGGGGAGTTGGGTAATTCTGCCGTTGCCGTTCCCGTCGAGTTCTTCTGACTTCTGCGTTTGTGGCTGGAAGAGTGCTTATCTTTGAGCAAATAGGCGCTTAACATCGGCGTGATTGTGGTTGCCACCAAGGTGGAAAACATGGTAGAAACCGAAACCGTCACCCCAAAAGGTTGGAAAAACTGACCGGGAATTCCTCCCATAAATGCCACAGGTAAAAAGACCGCCACAATCGTTGCTGTCGTGGCTAACACGGCTAACCCAATTTCTTGGGCCGCATCGATCGCCGCTTGATACGTTCTTTTCCCCATTTTTAAATGTTGGTCGATATTTTCAATCATACAGATTGCATCATCGACTAAATTTCCCACCGCCAGAGATAGGGCCAACAACGTCATCCCATTGAGTGTATAATCTAGCATCCCCATGACCATAAAAGTGGGAATAATAGATAGGGGTAACGCAGCCGCAGTAATTAACGTAGCCCGCCAATCCCATAAGAATAAACCCACTACGGCGACAGTTAGGACACAGCCCATCACCAAGGCATCAATTGAGGCTTGATAGGATTCCCGAATTTCATTAGCGCGGGTAAAAATCAGTTCAAACTCAATATCATCCGGTAGGGTTTTTTGCAGTTCCTGGATACTTTCTCGCACCCCTTCCTCGACAGTCACCAAAGTGCTGCCGGTACTCCGCAATACGGAAAAGGCAACCACGGGAGTGGCAATTTCCCCAGACTTGGTGGCTTGAGGTTGGGTATTGACACCCTCTTGTGCGGACCAGAAGCGCGCGCTTTGTTGGGGTTCGGCGAATCCATCAATGACGTTAGCGACACTTTCCAGAGGAACCGCTTCCCCGGAAGGGAGGACGATGCGGTTCTGGCGCAACGCTTCGACGGTTTTCGCTGAACCGAGGGTGCGAATGGTGTTTTCACTGCCACCAACTTGGGAACGACCCCCAGGAAGGTTAATATTTAAGCTACGAATTTGGTCGTTGATTTGGGTAGCAGTAATTCCGAGGGCTTTGATGCGAACCGGGTCGAGTTCAATGAGGATTTCGCGGTCCACACCCCCAATGCGATTGATTTGAGCCACCCCTGGAACCGCCAGGATGGCACGAGCAATAGGGCGATCGACTAAATCACTCAATTCTTCCACACTACGGCGATCGGACCGCAGGGCGTAGGTGAGAATGGGTCCCCCGGCAAAGTCGAGGCGGCTAACAATGGGGTCGTTAATATCTTGGGGTAAGTCTTGGCGAATTTGCGCGATCGCATTGCGAACATCATTGGTAGCGCGATCGCTATCAGTTCCCAAAATAAAGTTAATGGTAGTCGTTGATATCCCATCGGTGACGGTGGAGATCAACTCGTCAATATTCCCCAACCCCGCAACGGCATCTTCAACTTTTCGGGTAACCTGGGTTTCGAGTTCCGTCGGTCCTGCACCTGTTTGGGTGACCGTAATACTCACAATGGGAATATCAATATTGGGATTTTCATCAATGCCCAACTGACCAAAGCTCATCCAGCCCACCACAGTCAAAATGAGAAACATGACTAAGGTGGGAACAGGACTTTTGATAGACCAAGTGGAGATGTGAAAAGACATGAGCGGATGTAGGGGGTAGTTTGAAGATGGGGG
>CBFGOM010000365.1:0-2415 GCA_965650385.1 uncultured Oscillatoriaceae bacterium | reverse complement strand
GCTGAAGCATCCGCCCATCGGGAGCGCCACATCCGCACTTGATTCCGGTTCATTTCCAACCGATTGGAGATTTCGGTATTATTGATTCCATCAGCAGCCAACAAGACTAACTTGGCTCTTTCTACTAACCGATGGGGATTAGTTGCCTTGCGCGATATTTGTTCTAATAACTGATGCTGCCTGTCCGATACTGTACAGACTTTAGCTTTTGGAGTAGGCATGATTGATTACGTTGAGGTAGAAGCGTGAGGCGAAGGTCCTGATAGGGGTCTCTCTGCCTCTTCGTTTCATTATAGCTGATTATCTTCTTTTGCACATCTGCACTAGCTGTCTTGTCACCCTCTCAGGGGAATATGAGTTCAAGTTTGAAAAACTAAAAGAGCTAAAAGAATTAGATAAAACCGGAAAAATTGACTTGCGATTTTTAGATGAGTCAGGAATGTCTTTAACTCCCTCAGTACCTTACGGATGGCAAGATAAAAAAGAGAGAACTGTGATTCCCAGCGCTTCTAGTAAGCGCCTAAACATATTAGGAGTAATGAATCGCCAAAATGAATTAGAATATGAGTTGTATTCGGGAAACTTAAATAGTGCGAAATTGATTAATTTTTTAGATAAATTTAATAAAAAAATAACTAAAAAAACTGTCGTAGTAATGGACCAGGCCTCAATTCATACCAGTAACGCAGTCGTGGGGAAGTTAGAAGAATGGAAGACCAAAAACCTAGAAATATTTTGGTTACCTCCTTATTCCCCTGAACTGAATTTAATTGAAATTTTATGGAGATTTATCAAACATGAATGGATTAAAATTGAAGCTTATAAAAACTGGCAAAATTTAGTTGATTATGTCACTAATGTCCTCGAAAATCTAGGAAAAGAATATGCAATTAATTTTGCGTGACTGCTTACCACTCCGAACGTTAGGTGACTTATTGGATCGTACCCCAGACACTATAAGGAACCACTATGTAAATCCGATGTTACAGCAGGGCTTGTTAGAGGCACGATACCCTGACGAACCAACTCATCCTCAGCAAGCATACAGAACCTTATTGTCTCCAGGAATCAGCAAGGTTTCTGATACTCCGCCATTTTCCAAAATCCCAGAAAACACCACTGACACCAGCAATCCACCCACAACGCCGGAATCTTAAACCTTGCCCCGCAGTTGAGACACTCCCACAGGAGATGCAATCCATACCAACCCAGCTTCCCACAAGCTTGGCTAAAGCAGCCCGACCTTTCCGGGTTCTACCACTCAATCTGGTCACAGGAAACTTGGGCATAATAACTTTTACACCAGGAAACTCCGATCGCATCGTCACTCCCAAACAGCGAGTCAACATAACTCGTAAACTCCGAGTAAAACAACCCCCGATGACCCTCCGACCCATAGACAGCAACCGCCAGAGTCCGCAAGATAGAATTGACGCGCTCAGAGACCTGCCTTTGGAACCCCTGGAATACTGTCAAAAATGGGTTGAACTGTCCCCGGAGGAACGGGGATACCGTAAAGCCTGCGTGGAAGCCCTAGCGGAAGCAACGGGCTTGAGTCCACGCACCATCGAGAATTGGGGCAAAAGTTTCGAGAAGCGCCCCGACCACATCACCCACAGTCTGCGGATGGCGGATACCCTCAACCAAATCCGCAAATTGGTCTTACCTCCCGACCTACTGCAAAAATAATTTACTCGTGTTTTGCGAGTAAAGTTCTTGTGTTGGCCGTCAAAATTGCTTAATTTGGATTCGGCCAACATTAGAAGGGATTTGCATTGGCTCCCCATCGCATTGACATTCTGCGTCAACTGCCCCTGGAAGCGCTGGAGTATTGACATCGCTGGGTGCCGGAAGACCCAAATCGCAACGATCGCAAAGCCTGCATCCATGCGATCGCAGCCGCCACCGGACTCAGCCCCAACACCATCAAGGATTGGGGCCATGATTTCTGCCGTCGCCCTCGCTATGTCCTCCATCTCCTGCGTCAAGCGGACCTCATCAACCAACTCCGAAAACTTGCCGCTGAGGGGGCGATCGCGCTTCCTCCAGACTTCCCCGAAGAGTAACTGATCGCGATTCACGACCAATTGCCCTCAAAACCCCTTGTTGTCACCAGAGCCTGACTCCTACGCTGAGAGAGAACCGCAATACTTTCAGCAATACGCTCCAATGAATTCGATTTCTACCTTTGACATTGCCAAATATCCCCG
Source organism: uncultured Oscillatoriaceae bacterium (assembly GCA_965650385.1). Taxonomy (GTDB): domain Bacteria; phylum Cyanobacteriota; class Cyanobacteriia; order Cyanobacteriales; family Laspinemataceae; genus Laspinema. Next base: position 205 of record CBFGOM010000365.1, on the reverse strand, counting down.
GCTGGATCTGCTCAAGGACATCAAAAACGGATGCATTCAACTCCCCGACTTTCAGCGAGATTGGATGTGGGACGATCGCCCGGTGTGCCGTTTAATTGCCAGCGTCTCCCTGGGATACCCGATTGGCGCAGTGATGATGCTGCAACAGGGAAACTATCCCCTGCAATTCAAACCCCGCCTCGTGGATGGCGTCACCTTACCGGAA
>CBFGOM010000364.1:0-2418 GCA_965650385.1 uncultured Oscillatoriaceae bacterium | reverse complement strand
TAAATACGAAGCGATCGCGCTTGAGCCAGTCATCGAGGACGTCAAACCATCCCCGCTCTGCCTGGGCGCGTCCGACTGCAATCGTCATAACGCAAAATCTCCAAAATAAATATGACTACGCTGAACTCTTTCTGAGTGTTTTCCCCCAAGGGTTCTGCCTGCTATAGCAGAAAATGGGCGATCGCAGCTCAAGAGTTTACGTTTCTTTACTATGTTTCTCATTATAGGGGGAAACCTGAAAATTTTTAAACCCCCTGATCTAAAAATTTTCTGAAGAGTGCCTCAAGAGGCTGGGATCTCGGGGTGGGACTCTCAGAGCGGATTTCTCTGCAACACCCGTGATGTCACCCACTTGTTTGCTTCTCGGGTTGGGCGATGCACAACGCCAAAGGAAGCAGAAAACAGGGATGGATAGGAAGGCGATCGCCGTTTAATTGGGGTGGTTCATTTCCAGACATCCCCGGAATGCTGAGATTTTGGGATACTAGAAAGGTGCGGTCCAATGAACTTTGCCACAAATCATGTTTACGATTGACTTAACCTTAAAACACACGCCTTTACCCCTGTCGGTGCAACGGAAGACTATTGAAGATGCTGAGACCCTCTACCAACAGGTAGTCGGAGCGATGCGCTCAGGGAGTTCTGAGATTTTGGAACTCACCTGCGAAAAGATGCCTGAGAAAAAAATCGCCGTCTTTATTAATCAGATCTCAGCGGTTCAAATCTCTGAAAAGTCTGGTGCGGCGGCAGCAGGCAAAGCTCCTGGATTTGCAGCGTTGGTGGAATCCCTGAGTCAATGAACCCGCAGTCTTCCGGTGACGATCGGCCCAATGCGATCGTTGTGCAGGACCTCTGCTTTAACTGGCCCTCGGGAGCAGAGGTGTTAAAATCCTGCTCCTTGGCGGTTCCCGAGGGCGAATTTTGGATGCTCTTGGGGACCAATGGCAGTGGAAAATCCACGTTACTCCGGCTACTGGCGGGTTTGCTCACCCCGAAGGATGGTCAAATTTCTATTTCCCGTCCCGTGGGGTTTGTGTTCCAAAACCCAGATCATCAGTTAGTGATGCCCACGGTTGGTGCTGATGTCGCTTTTGGGTTGGTGGAGGAAAATCTCACTCTCGCTCAAACTCGGCATCGGGTGGAAGAGGCTCTAACAGCGGTGAATTTACTTCCGCTGCAACGACGTCCGATCTATGCGCTGAGTGGAGGTCAAAAGCAGCGGGTTGCTATTGCTGGGGCGATCGCCCGCCATTGCGAGGTTCTGTTATTAGATGAGCCAACCGCTTTATTGGATCCAGACAGTCAATTAGACCTCGTGGCTCAAGTCCAGCGGTTGGTCAAAAGTCGAGGGTTAACAGCACTCTGGGTCACCCATCGTTTTGAGGAATTAGCCTATTGCGATGGGGCTTTCCTTTTGGAGCGGGGGCGAATGGTCGATTCGGGAAATCCGCAGCCCCTGATAGAACGGTTGATGGAATATGAGGATTTAGAGTGATATCTAGGGCCGGGACTGCTGAACCAAGCTGTTCCGGCCCTTTCGCCTTGCGCTTGATAAAGCTATGTTTATGCTTGGCAAGGGTTTAGTTTACAAAAATTAAATTAAATTAACGTTTTGATTAAAACAAAAAATGATATAATGCGAAGCGCCTAGTCTGATTCTGAGTAAATAGTAAACAAATGTAAAGAAAAGCCATGCCACGCTCCTCAGCGCGACCTTTATTGCTCGTGGATGGATACAACGTCATAGGACTATGGTCAAAGCTCAAAACCAAGCGAGACTTTGACGGGTTAGAAGCATCCCGCAGAGAACTAATCGAGTCGCTGATCAACTACAGCGCCTTTGAAGGATTAGACACTCTCGTAGTTTTTGATGCGCATTCTCGCCATGAGCCGAGCTATACCGAAGTCATCTCGAAAAGTTTATCCGTCTGTTATACGGACTTTGGGCAAACCGCAGACACCTATATTGAAAAAACCTGTGCCACCTTTCGGCGAAACTTGGGAAACCTCCATCGCCGGTTAATTGTGGCGACTTCAGACCGGGCGCAACAGCAAACGGTTTTAGGATATGGGGCGGAATGGATGTCAGCGCTTCAGATTGCCCAGGCGATCGAAGCGACAGAACGCCGCTGCCGAACTAAACAGAAAACCCGCAACAAGCCCTCTAGTCGGTTTCTGGTCTCGGGACTGGATGCGGAAGCCCAACAGCGGCTGGCTCAGTTGCGACGGGGTTTGTAGGCTGTTCAAAAGCCATGATTTTTCTGAGTTAAACGGCGATCTGCATCTACCCCTCCGGTGAAGCAATCCTAGCCTTCAAAAAAAATTTTAAAATTTTTGAAAAAGGGGTTGCCAAAACCAGAAAGGTATGTGTATTATTAATAACGGTGAGCCAAGCAAACCGAAACGTTCCTCGGTAGC
>CBFGOM010000363.1:0-2442 GCA_965650385.1 uncultured Oscillatoriaceae bacterium | reverse complement strand
CTAATGACCGTTTGAACCATGAATCGCTCCTGATTGTTGTTTAGGTTAATGGGTTTGGAATTATAAATTAAACCATAGAGAGGCTTAATTGGGGAGTGAGAAAGCAAAAAAAGGGAGAGATCTCAACCACTTTTTAAGCGCGATCGCCTAAAGCCGTACCCCAAATGGCTCAAGCTGTGGATCGTGGGATTTGAGCCTGAAAATAGCTGGCGCATCCTTGACAGAACGCTGGTTAGGTATCACCCATTGTAGCGGCTGCTTCTTTTAAAAGCTACAATCCACAACAGTTGGCGCTTGAGCAAAACAAAAATCTTCGCCCTCGTTTTTTTCTGAGCAATCTTCCACCCGGTTTATAATCCAGCCATTTAATGAATGTTTGACGGGTCAATGAAGTGGACTCTTAAGGGGTTTAATTTGCTGGCATTTTCATTAAATTCTATCAAAATAAGGGGTATATTCATCCCAAATTTATATTCAATAAAGCTTTAAAATTAAAAATGCAAAACCCAGTTTTTCTGTCCCTTATCTTCAATTCGGTTGAACAACTTTGTGCCTATTCTGCCATTTCTTTGACTGCACCACAGAAGTAGTTCGAGGCAACCCCCACCCATAATTAAGCCCCTACGCACGCCTCAAACCCAGATAGGGTGGGGAAGTCCTAAAAGAGATTAATTCTCAAACTAGACTCAGGACTTGTTTCGCGCATTACTGGCAAATTGACCGTGAATATTGACCAGATAAGGGAGACAGTAGGATAATCCCGCAGAAATCCAACGGTCTTGGTTCATTTGTCCATTTAAAAAAGCCTTACCGTGGTTGATCACGAAGAGAACGGTCCCGACAAACAAAGCAACTTTTACCGCAGTTGGTGCAAACCGGGGATTAAATAAAATGCCACCCATTTTTTTCAAAAATTTACTCATGGTTTGAAACCCTTGAACTCAAATGACTGATATGACCCAAGACTAGACCTATTGGACAAAAAAATATGTGCTATAATTAACAGTCTGCTAAACTTCAGAGCAAAGTGGGAATCATCGCGCTGATTGGCATCTCCTTAATCTTGCCCAGTCTGCTAGATTATAAAATTGTCTAAACTTTCGTTAATAGCACAAAATTATGTTGCCAAAGGTCTAATTAATCGGGTTAACTCCCGACGAAGAGTAACAGATGCGCTAAAACTGATTAATAGATTAGGGAGTGGTAAAAATATGGGGGTAGGGAAATGAGGGGCCAAGGTGCAATAGAACCTCAAAAGAATATAAAAATAACAAAAAATCATTTTTTAGAGGGTTTTAAGAGGGGTATAAAAATTTATCTCTGCCTCGTTTATATACCCGTTCAGGAGGCTAGACTAATTTACAAGCCGTAGATATTTTAATCGAACCCCTAGTTTTTGGACAGAATCTCGGGCGGCTAAATTCAGTGTTTTGGTTTGCAAATCTGAGGAATAATTGTAAATCTATAGAACTCTTATTACTTTGGGAATCCCAACAACCATGACCCCTTCAATTAAACAAGAACCTGCTCTACAACCGTTGGATGAGTACAATCAATCCCTAATGTCTCATGTTCATCCCCTTGATTGGGTGAATCCTTCCCCTGCCGCCAATTATGATTTGGTTGTGATTGGTGCGGGAACCGCTGGACTGGTGGTGGCGGCAGGTGCTGCGGGGTTAGGGTTGGGATTAAAAGTTGCCCTGATTGAAAAAAGCTTGATGGGGGGAGATTGCCTAAATGTCGGTTGTGTTCCTTCTAAATGTCTGATTCGGTCCTCGCGGGTGGTAGCGCAGATGCGGGAAGCGACTGCTTTTGGGATTCAGTCGCCGGATGGCATTAAGATTGATTTTGCGGCAGTGATGGCGCGAATGCGGCGAATTCGGGCGGGAATTAGCCCTCATGATTCGGCGGAACGGTTTCGGAATTTGGGGGTTGATGTGTTTTTAGGACGGGCTGAGTTTGTGGATAGTGGCGCGATCGCCATCAACGCCACCCGCCTCCCATTTAAAAAAGCCGTGATTGCCACGGGTACTCGCGCCACTCGTCCTGACATTCCTGGATTAGCGGAAACTGGCTATTTAACCAATGAAACTGTCTTTTCCCTCACCGAATGTCCCCCCCGATTAGCGGTGATTGGAGGGGGTCCGATCGGGTGTGAACTCGCCCAAGCATTTCAGCGCTTGGGTAGTCAAGTGACTTTATTTCATAAACATCAACATCTCCTCGATCGCGAAGATGTTGATGCAGCAGAAATTGTCCAACAACAGTTATTACGAAACAATCTGAAGTTAGTTCTGAATTGCACTTTAGAAAAAGTGGAAACAACCGATGGCGGTAAAGTCATCCATTACCGGCAAAATGATGTAATTAACACTGTTGTTGTGGATGAAATCTTAGTGGGGGCGGGACGGACTCCCAATGTTGATGGGTTGAATTTAGAGG
>CBFGOM010000362.1:0-2465 GCA_965650385.1 uncultured Oscillatoriaceae bacterium | reverse complement strand
TATTTCGGGCGTCGCCCTCGCGGTCAAGGACCGGAGCCCGGGGACGCGCGTCGTCGGCCTCGAGTCCAAACCGCCCCATTGCATAGTACAGTCCCGCTAAATTGTTCAAAATAGCAGCATAGTGGGGATGATTTTCACCCAACCGCACTTTCCAAATATCCATTGCTTGCCGGTACAGCCTTTCCGCATGGGTAAACCGCCCCATTGCCTCGCACAGGGACCCCAAATTGTTCAAACTGGTGGCATAACTGGGATCGTTTTCACCCAACCGCTCCTTCCAAATCTTCATTGCTTTCAGGTAAAGCGGTTCCGCATCGGCAAACTGCCCCTTTTCCCGGTATAATTCCGCCAAATTGTTTAAACTGGTGGCATAACTGGGATCATTCTCACCCAACCGCTCCTTCCAAATCTCCCTTGCTTGCAGGTACAGCCGTTCCGCATCGGCAAACCGCCCCATTGCTTGATACAGGGACGCCAAATGGTTCAAACTGGTGGCATAGTTGGGATCATTCTCACCCAAACGCTCCTTCCAAATTTCCCTTGCTTGCAGGTACAGCCGTTCCGCACCGGCAAACCGACCCATTGCCTTGTATAGAGACGCCAAATTGTTCAAACCGTGGGCATAGTCGGGATGATTCTCCTCCACCGGATCCTTCCAAATCTCTATTGCTTGCAGGTAAAGCGTTTCAGCATCATTAAAACGCCCCATTGCCTCGTAGAGCGACGCCAAATTGTTCAAACTGGTGGCATAACGGGGATGATTTTCACCCCAATGCACCTTCTTAATCTCCATTGCTTGCCAGTACAGCGGTTCCGCATCGGCAAACTGCCCCATTTTCCGGTACAGTTCCGCTAAATTGTTCAAAATAGCAGCATAGTTGGGATCATTCTGAGCAAAAACATTTTTTCCCAGTTCGCACGCTTGTTGACCCCATTTAATTCCTTGCTGATAGTGACCGTTTTTATAGGCTCTTGCTGCCTTGTTATGCAGGGATATAACTTGCTCTTTCAGATCATCAAACATCAGTTAACCTCCAATACTTGTGTAAACTAATATTCCGTCAGCTCAAAATTTGGCCTATTCCCTTGTCTAATATTCCCGAACCCAACTCCGAACAACCCAATTCTCTGCCTCCGGACCGATGGGCGCATCTCGATAAAGATGAGCGCTGATAGGTCCAAAAAACTATCCAGGCATGGGATAAAATTATGCAGGTGGCATCAACCGGCGGGGTTTAAACGGTTGTGTGACATCAACCATCGGGGTGTAAAACCCCTGATGGGTTGCCACTCGCTATAAATTGGAACCAATGCCCATTCTATCCCCTCCCCTAAATTACTCCACCACCTCAAATGTCTTAGAAAATACCTGTGCATTTCCCTGCCGTCCCACCTCCTGAAATATCTCCCGCAATCGTTCATCCGTGAGGATCATATAGTTCGGATCAGAATCCGGATTCGCCCAGGATAGCTTCACCGGATTCTCAGTCAGGATTGCCAGAAAATACTCCTTTCCCGTAGCGTCATATTTTAAATAATTATCTTGAACCGGGATAGGCGGAATATACAGTTTTTTATCCGGCATAACTTCGGTTTCTAAAGAATATGCCCGGGACGGACAAAGACAATAGCGCTTACCGCCCATCTCCTGATTAATCAAGAGCAGATGACCTTTATGTGGGAAATTCACCTGTAAGGCGTATTCTTCCCCTTTGCGAATCGCCGCCAGGTTTTTCGGGACTCTCACCACCAACGCCCGGTCCACATTCTTTGGATCAATCATCTGCAATTCTGCCATCGCATAAGTCGCCATATCCTTCGCCAAATCCCACCCCTGCCGAGGGAATTCTATTTCCCACAACCACTGATAAATGATTTCCCAAGGCGCTTGGTAATTGGGAGGTTGCTCTTTACCACCTGTTGTTCCTTGCAACAAGTCAAGCGCTATCCCATCCGCTTTCATTTTGTCGCCAAATCGGTTTTTTATTTTGGTAATCACTTCCCTTAATGTTCCAGGCATATTCGTCCTGGGGAACTGAATATTCAGTTCATTTTCAATGGTTGTAGCGAGGTCGGCACTCTGTTTATATGGATGTTTGTTGAGGGGATGAAAGCGTAACCAACAGCATACCCGCTGGGTGTCGCTGTGATACCGCCACATTACTTTGTCTACAAAGTCGTTGAGGAATCTTTCTTGTAAGGAGTTGGCCGGTGTAATGGCTATCATTTTATCTCTCCTGTGGGATGAATCGGCTCCTCCCTGGAAGGGCCGGGTTTATTACTATTTCTACTCTACCCTAATTTGGGGCTAATGTCTCATCAAATGAGGAAAATACCCCAGTTTTTATTTGTTTTTATTTACTTGTGCTTGAATTGATTTACCGACATTGAAATCTATTGAATTCCTAAAAACCTGCAAACTTCCTATTTGATTTTATTTGTTCCCCCTAGACCTTGATTTTGTC
>CBFGOM010000361.1:0-2471 GCA_965650385.1 uncultured Oscillatoriaceae bacterium | reverse complement strand
GAACCGGACGGAGGCGGAAGATGCGTTGAGTCGGGCGATGCTGAAAGCTTGGGAGAAGGTGCAACAGTATGCGGGGAAAATTACTAATTTTAAGGGTTGGTTGACAAGACTGACTCATAATCTCTGCGTGGATATTCATCGAGAATGCAGTCGGGGGGCGAATCGAGTTGAGGATATAGAAGGTTACGCTTCTTGTGAGGAGGAAGGACTGGTACAGAGTGAGGATACGCCCCTAGGTGCAATTGAGACTGGCGAGAAAAGGATTGTGATTCGTCGTGCGATTGATAACTTACCGCCCAGGTTGCGCGAGACGTTTATCCTGCACTATAGAGAGGATTTGTCTTATCCAGAGATTGCCCAACGGCAAGAGATTTCCTATCAGACTCACCGTTCGCTCATTTGGATGACCCAGTAGCCAAATAAATAGCCTCAAGTGTAGTCGTACTAAGCAATTGGGCTATGGAGAAGAGGCACCAAGTACCAACTTAACCACACCATATCTTCACAGAGGCGTTCGCTGGGTCAAATTATACGGCTTAGGTAGGCTATAGATAGATTCGGTCATTCCCATTAATTGTAAAATCTGTTTTTGCAGAGGATTGAGAGGACTAATTTCCCAACTTTCATCGGCATGAAAATAGAGGGTAATGCCACAAAAAGCTGTTAGTAATCGTTCAGCAGTAGGACGAGCTGTTGTGCGCCTGGGATTACCATCATACAAACCAGCCAAAGCTGTTTGCTGGTCTTGCAATTGACGACGTACTACAAACTCCATTAAAGTGAAAACTCGCAGAGCAATTGTCAGTAAAAACATTAACCCTTGGATACGGTTTTCATCTTGGAAGTAAATAGGTAAAGCGGGAAGACGACCTCGTTTTAAACGATGAAAGCTTCGTTCAGGTTGCCATTGTTCTCGGTAGTAAAACACTGCCTGTTCTAAGCTCAAGCGTTCGGCAGGAGCATTGGTGACATACAATCGCCAACCTGCCAAAGTGGTGAAGAGTGTAATAGCTGTTTCTAGGCGCTGATGGCTTAAAGTCAGTATGGTTTTTCGGACTCGGCGAAAGGGACGCTCAAGGGTCGGACGACCGACACTTTCATAAACCTTGGAATAGTGTATCTTCTTGTTAATGGTTACTAGCAGATACTCCTCAACTCGATGACGCTTGAGAATTTGCTCAATTTTTTCCTGTAAAATCTGGGCATTTTGTCCCGGTCTAGCAGCCAGTGATACCAAAGCTTTCTCGGCTTTTTGAAGACGCTGCTCTAATCCCTTGATCTGGCGCTGTGCCAGGGCATGAGAACGAATCACTAACCATCGCTCTGACCACCGATGCCACTGCCCTGTATCCGGGTCTAGCCACAAGCTGCCCAAGGGAACTTCAAAGCCCTCGCCAACTGGAATCTTATTATCCTCTCGATTGGGTAAGAAAATATCAGTAATCGGAGTCGGTCGATTCAATACCCAATCCCTCAACAATTGAGGACGATGCCCATTCATGGCAATAGGAAAGCAGTAAGTTCCTCCCTCTCGGTCAATTTGCCCTCGATTTGACCAACTTGAAGCTTTGCAGTCAGCTAAGAACAGAAAATCGCGATGACCAATGAGCTGGGCTAAACGTTTCCAGGTGGGGACGTAGGTAGGATCATCAGCTCCGTTGCCTCCTAGTGTTGCACTTAGTAAGGGCACTCCCAATGGATCTAAAGTTGCTAACATCTGGCGATATTGTAATAAATCGGGGCGGCAATCTTTGCTATAACCAAAGTTTAGTAAAGGAGCAGATAATTGGTCTTGTTCGGACAAGTCTTGAGTTGGTTGATGATAGACCGAAAAGCTAGTCGTATCGCTGCGGGCAACTTCGGTCGGCAATTCATAGGCTCTAATTAAGTGTTGTCCTAAGAAGGTTTCAATCACCTCTATTACTTGGTGTTCCGAGCCACCCAATACACTCAACAAATCTGCCAATCGGTCATCGGTTGCGTCTTTGTCTGCTATCTTCCACCCTGTCGCTAATTCTAGAGTTTGATGATGTTGCTTCACCCAGGTTTCTACCGCGCACAATCGGTGGTCGGCTTGGGTGATGATGTAGCTTAACAGCAATACTGCCAGTTGACCATAGCTTAATCCCTTTCTGTTACCATGTGGCGACGGTATTTCTTGGTTAATTAGTGCTTCAATCTGCATCTGGCTTAACCATTTAAGCACTACTGGCACATCGTCTACTCGTTCTGAGCTTGTTCGCTTCAATCCCTGCCCCCTGTTGGTCTGCTAAATCGTGCAATTGCTTAGTCAGACTACACTTGAGGCTGCTTATTTGGCTACTGGGTCATCCAAATGAGCGAACGGTGAGTGAGGAGAACGAGAGAGATGAGATGTTGGAATACTGCGCTCGACTTGTGGAGCTGATGTGTTTCGAGAATCCAGAGTACTTTGCTGAGATAGTCAAGGCTGGCCTGCGAGGGGTAGAAAG
>CBFGOM010000360.1:0-2541 GCA_965650385.1 uncultured Oscillatoriaceae bacterium | reverse complement strand
GAGCTATGTCCCTTATCCAATCTAGTTTCTAGCCGGATTGTCACCCCTTCAGCTCTGGCAGTCTAATGGGTTCCGCTCTCATTCAACTGAGTTCGATAGAGTGCGATAAGCGCAGCGATCGCCTAGAGGAGTTGGTCGCGCTCTATCGTGCCGTGTTTGCTGAACCGCCTTCTTCTCAGTGGTGGTCAAAGGAATCAGTTATTACCATGTTCGAGCGCTACTTCCAGACTGGCTCAGTGTTGGGTGCGCTCAGTGGCGATAGCCTGGTGGGTTTTGCGGTGGTGCAACCGTTGAGCGCCGCTTCCATTCTGGGTCAGCCCACCTGGATTGAACCCGAGCAACGATGGCGATCGCTCGATTGGCAATTGCTGGGTAAGTTCGGGTTGAGTCCTGATTGCGGATACCTGGCCGATTTAGGCGTGGCTGCAACTCAGCGGCAGCAGGGAATTGCGAGTAAGTTGGTGCGCTTGGGATGGCGGCAGTATCCCGATAAACCGATGCTGTTGCGGGTGAGTGCTTGCAAAGCTGAGGCGATCGCACTCTATCAAAAACTAGGGTTTACTCAATTGCCCGGACTCGAACAGCAACCTGAGTATCAACACCAGGATGGCTCTTTAAAGACTGAACCCAAGTTGTTGATGGTCAGAAATGCGGCGAGTTTGGAGCGATGAGGTCTGGTTTGGGACAGTTGGTTGATTTCTTCAAAAAAGGAGCCATTTTTCCCGCGCAAATAAGGCCACTTTGTTCAGGCTCGGGGCCAGCTATGTTTGCTATTGAGTTCGGTGATTGGTTCGGTGATTGGTTCGGTGCTGACTAACCGCTTGCCTGGAATCAATTAGTCTTAAAACCTTGTTATTTGTTCGGGTCAAAATCTTTATCTTGCATCAAATACTGCACTTCTATTCGCAAGGATATAGGAGGAAGACTCATTAGATAATCTTGCTCTTCCGGTGATAAAGACGCAAAAAATTCTTGTGTTTTCTTATAGCTATTTAATATAAACTGTAAGTGTTCGAGGGCTTCTTGCTTACTTTTCACATGACTTACATGGTTAAACCACTCCTCCGGGTTGGTATTTATTAATTCTTTTAGAAATTCTATTTTTTTGGCTAGATTTATGAATTGCTCTTCATCGGGTAAAGTGGACAATTCTTTATAGGGCAAACCTACATGAGGTGTTAGTGCATCAATAAAGGTGGTGTCCGTTAAGGAATGTAAGGCATAGCCAGTGGCAATGACTTCAGTAGACAATTTTTTATTCATATAAATTCTGAATTTTGCGCGAAACTGCGTCAACCTTTTTGAACATTTTACCGGCTAATGACCTTGGAACGCTCATTTAAGGTTATGGGTTCCGCTCTGCTTTGTGGTTAAGTTGCCACAACCGCTCTAACCGTTTGTCTCAGTGGAGTTGATGCAACTCAAACTATTACAGTTCCGGCAGCGCTCGCATAAAACTTTTTACCTGAGTTAGCCTGCGTTGGGACATATCCTCAGTCCGGGCTAGCCTTGAGACAGCTTCTGATGATATGCGGTATCCCCAGTCAGTTTTTTGCTTTTGTGCCGGTATCAACCGTCGAGATTGCGATCGCTCATAATTTGAACCGGCACTTAGGGGCCAACTATGCCCGCTAACCTCGCCCGCAAAACTGCCATCATCACCGGCACATCTTCCGGCATCGGATGGGCCATTGTTGCCGGAGGATGTGGCGGGGGCGATTGGGTTTGCGCTGTCTCAGCCCCAGCGCGTGAACGTGAACGAGATTTTGCTGGGACCGACTGGGCAGGTGAATTAGTGGAGCAAGGGGGTGATCACAAGTCAGCTTATTTATAAGAAATGACTTTGACAGTGGACTTGTGATCACCCTGGAAAAGTATTGTGATGCAACGGTTTCAGTGATTTGCTTGGGGTTGGTAGCAGCGCGGAGAATTGCGGTTAGTTCGAGGTGGTTCGGATGGGTCTGATTGAGATTGGTTGCAAAGGGCTCTTGTGTGTGATTTAACTGATGGAGCCTATAAAATCGGGGGACGCGATCGCATCCTATCGAAGTTTGCTGACTTTCTTCGGATACCATAGCGATGCGTCGTGCCAATTTCATCAGCATTTGGCGATCGCATCGCGATAGGATTCCGACTTTCTTCAGATGCCGTCCCCCTTTCATGACCAGTCGGCAATCGCACTGAACACGGTTATAAAGTCGAACTCGGAAAACGGGCCATTGTTCTGGCTTTGCAGCAAGCGTTGACGAGCGGTGCGGCCTAATTATATCAATCCCGGTTGTATTGGAATGATTAAACCGCAGAGTACGCAGAGAACGCAGAGGAAGAGAACAGAGAGATGAATGGCGTTGCTGATTTGAGGGATCAAAAGAATTTGGCATGATGTCCTCTCCCCTTGTAAAAACGCGAAATTTCGCGTCTCTACATTCGTGTTAGGTTGTGGGATTTCATACGTCGATTCAGCAACGCCGAAAATTGAGTTCGTTGGCGTTTACACTTGCGGTTATAAATTCTTGCATTAATTTAATCCTTTGTGAATTT
>CBFGOM010000359.1:0-2544 GCA_965650385.1 uncultured Oscillatoriaceae bacterium | reverse complement strand
ATAAAATTATGCCCAGAAAAAAGAAAAACGAGTTAGCTATAGTTGAAGAAATTGGAAATGAAGTTTTAAGGGAAACTGATTTACTAGAAAGTCAAGAATCTGAGAGTCATCAAGATGAGCATAATCGGTCAAATGAAGTTCCTGTGGATATAGAGACAAATAATTATATACCCGAAGCACCACTCAAAACAACTGTTCATATGTGGGGTGGAGAACGAGGAGGAGCCGGAAAATCAACGGGCTGCCGAGTGATGGCGGATTATTTATTGGAGCGTGATATCCCATTTTATCTGGTAGACACTGACCGGTCTCGACCCGATGTGAAAGCTTATTATGGGGAAAGGTTAGGAGAACGGTGTGTTGAGGCATACTTTTCAGAAGCCGAGCATAGATCAAATAACGCTGATACTATTTTCCAACTTGCCATTACCCAAAATGTGTTGGTCAATTTACCCGCTCAAGTTAGCGTACCTTTTAAGGAATGGGTGGAACGCAATTGCTTAGATGAAATGGCCTCGGAAATGCAAGTCAGATTTGTCCTATGGTTTGCTTGTACAGGAGAGATGGATAGTCTCCAATTATTTGAAGAGTCTCTAAATCAATATCCCTGGATGGAGCAGGTTCTGGTTAAAAATTTGGGTATCCAGCCAGATCCAAATGCTTGGAATAAAGTGTTGTCATCCGATAGGTTTAAAAATATGCAACAAAACTATTCCTTCAAGCAAATTGAGCTACCGAAATTTTATGCCATAGACCGGGATCTCCTAGAGGCAGAACCCATGCCCCTGAGCGAGGCGATTGCCACGGATCAACGGTTGGGGGTCCTCGGACGCAAGCGCACTCAAAAGTTTTTGGACAACTGCGCGAGGCAGTTTGAGGGGACGGGCTATTTTGAGGCGCTTGAGGAGAGGTTTTAATGAAAAATTTTACGTTCAACGTAAATCCGTCACCCTTGCCCACCACTTTACCTTATACTTTCCATTTGATTGGAGGAAAACCACTGTGCGGAGCAACTATTGTACTATTAGCGCTGGTGGACCGGGCTTGTCGAGGCGGATGGGACTATGGGGTGGTGGATGGCGGTTTAGGCAGTACCAAGTTAGGATTCTATTTGCCCTCTTGTAAACGCATTGACTTGGAGAGTGGAATCCATGAAGCGGATGCAATATTCTCCGAGGCGCTTGCTCGGCCAATGACCTTTTTGCTTGAGCCAAAGCGCTCAGCATCACTCCATCGATGGTTCAAAGAATCAGGAGTATTAGAAGCGGCATCCGAGTATGGGTTGCGTCTGGTGCGCTGGGTTGTTTCTGATGGTTCACCCCAAAGTATAGAGGGTTTGCGAATCTCTCTAGCGGAGTATGGTGAGCAAGTCCTGCACGTTTTGGTACGGAATGCTTACTTTTGTGATTATGCGAGCGAGTCATCTTATCAGCGATGGCAGTCTTGGTGGCCGCGTTTGCTAGAAGAGACCTGGATTAGTCAGGGCTTGGTGAATGGCTCGTTAGTGAGTATAGAATTTCCAAAACTCTATTCGGCGGAAATGGTCCGATTACAAAAAAATCCCATACTTTTTTCCGAGGCGATCGCCGCTCAGGAGTTCCCTATTTTATCTCGTTCACGCTTTTTCCGGTTCGTGCGAGACTATTCCCAAGCCTTTTATTCGACCGGGTTATTTGGCCAACCTCCAGAAGCATTGCCTTTATGGGGAAAAAAAACTGACGAGGTGATTACTGAGTTTACGGAACTCGTCAAGAAAACGATGTTGAGTAAAAGATGTGATAGGTTACAGGGCGTAGAAAAACTACTAAAACTTACCTCGGATTCTCTGCATCCAGGAGCGAAACTACAGGTTTTAAAAAAGACATTGGAGGATTCAGAAAGCCCCTCGGACTATCCTGAGTTGTTGGAAAACAGTAGTGTAAAAGGTGCGGACCATCAGGAACCGTTGGGCCAGCGATTGTTCTGTCAAGTTCCATTTTAATATTGAATTGAAAAAAAATGAATGATAAGGATGCCTTAGAAACTGAACAAACACTTGATGCAGAAATGTCTTCTTCGACCACAACAACTTCAGAGAGTGAAGTTTTGCTTCAACAATTCAAGGAAGCAGTTTGGGAGCGAGTCAGAGCTTCTGGGGTAAGCGAAGATGACCCGCTGTTTGACATTTTATTTTCAACGGTAAAACTGGAGGTGTTGCTTCAGATTGCACCGGGGGCGTTAGAACGGCAATTTGGGCAGTGGATGGAGGATTCCCGTTCCTGGCTCAAGGAAGTGAAATGTGAAATAGAAGCTTATGAAGATGCCGCGATTCAGGGGCAAAAAAGTGCTATTGCCCGAACCGTGAGGGATTTAGTCCAGGTGAGCGATCGGGCCAGCAGTCAAAAATTTTTTACATCAATTGTTCCGGCAGCGGGAGTCGTTCTGGGTTCGATCGGTATTGGTGTAGTTTTGGCATTGGCTGTCCCCCTGTTATGGAATAAGGGGGAGGAGCCAGCTTCAACCCATCTTCACAGGCAAACCACCCACCCCACCCCCCCCCCCCCC
>CBFGOM010000358.1:0-2560 GCA_965650385.1 uncultured Oscillatoriaceae bacterium | reverse complement strand
GGTATCCTGTCCTTGGGTTAAAAAGATCTCCTTTTGTCATCACATCTAAAAAAAATACCTCATCACTCCACTCCTGTTAAATAAAAAACTCTCACTCGCCCTCGGGGTTGTTGTGACTACAAGAGTGAAGTTGCCAATTCGGGAGAGGGTGGATAGAGGGGTTCTCGGAGTGGTGAGTTGAGGGATCAAGGGAACTCCCAAAAATAAAACCTCCAAAAAACCCGCAGGCTCAAGCCTGGAGGCTCACAAAAACCCGCAGGCTCAAGCCTGGAGGCTCACAGGATGAAGCCCGAGAAGCGGGGGCTATCAGAGTCTTGTTAGATGCTTAACTATTAGATTTGGATGATTGATTTGTTGGAATACCCTTATAACAACCGAATTGGGTATCATCCATGCCACGGAACTTTTTTAGGGAAGGGTGCAGAAATCTGAAATCGATATGATAAGATAAAAAATTGCGCGTAAAATCAAGGCGAAAGGGGAGAAACTCCCCAAACCTTGTCATGCCTTGCTTCTTCACAACAATGGCCGAACAACAGCCTGTTTTACAAGATCTGCGGGCGATCGCGCCAAAAGCGAAGAAGCCATTGAGTCCATAAGGAGATTTCTAAAATGCGGTATATTTACGAAACCATGTACATCCTACGTCCCGACCTCGGTGAGGAACTCACCGATGGGGCGATCGCCAAATATCAAGGCATCTTACAAGAGAACGGTGTCACCACTGTTGAGACTCAACACCGGGGTAAGCGTCGTCTTGCCTATGAAATCGGCAAACATCGCGATGGCATCTACATTCAAATGAACTATGAATGTGATGGCAGCCAAGTCGCCCCCTTAGAACGTGCTATGCGGTTGAGTGAAGACGTGATCCGCTATCTCACCATCAAGCAACCCGTTCGGGAAGTCGAGGCGGAAGAAGAGGTTGAGGCAACCGCTTAATCGTTTGCAACCCTAGCAACCCGACCCTCCAAGCTGTTGCATCTATCACCCAGGCCAATTCATTGACAGGCGATCGGTGATCGTGCAACTATAAAAGATTGGCTGTCTATATTAAGCTCGGATCAGGTTCAGCCCTGATAAAAGCTGGGGCGATCGCTCATCTATAGACCGATCAACCGGCTACCTGTACGGCACACTCCACCAGAATTCTATGACTTACGCAATTATCGAAACCGGCGGCAAACAATTACGAGTAGAACCCGGTCGTTTCTACGACATCGAGTTACTTCCCGTAGATGCCGAAGAAAGCATTACCCTGGAAAATCTCTTACTGATTCAGCATGAAGATCAGGTTCATATCGGTCAACCCTTTGTAGAAGGCGCGACCCTCCAAGCGACCGTCATGCAGCATTACCGGGGTCGCAAGGTGATCGTCTATAAGATGAAACCCAAAAAGAAAACCCGCAAAAAACGCGGACATCGCCAAGAAATCACTCGCTTGATGATCAACTCGATCAGCTTGAATGGGGCGGTGTTAGCCTCGGCGGAAAATAATACCCCCGCTTCATCTACCTCCTCAACTGAGGCAGAATAAGAACAGAGGGAATCGAGGAGTCAGTTGGAGGGGCATCAGCGATGGCGCAGTCCGGACAACGGACCCTCCCATTCAGCCCTTCCCGGTGCTACCCCTTCCCAGCATTCAAACCTGAAATGACTGAAGTAACACAGAGGAACTATGGCTCATAAGAAAGGTACGGGTAGTACACGCAACGGACGTGACTCTAATGCCCAGCGTCTTGGCGTCAAGCGCTATGGGGGTCAAGTCGTCCGCGCCGGAAATATCCTAGTTCGTCAGCGCGGCACCAAGTTTCACCCTGGACAAAATGTTGGCCGTGGCAGTGACGATACTTTGTTTGCCCTGATTGATGGGGTTGTCACCTTTGAACGCAAGGGCAAGAGTGGCAAAAAAATCAGCGTTTATGCAGTGGCAGCAACGGCAGAACCTGCCGCAGTGTAAGCATAAATGGCTTAATCCAATCCAGCGTATTAAAAAAGGGCAGATGCGATCGCGTCTGCCCTTTTTTTCCTGCTTTTTCTGACCAACCACCCCACACCCCATACAGGGTAAGTCTATCCGGGTAAAACCCCTGATCCCACCGCAAAAAACTCGCCGATCGCCCAGGGAACAAGATGTTACAAAACGTAACTAAATGTGCCAGCGATCGCCAGATAACTCTAGACTTAAATCTTGAAACTGTCGCGTATTCCTTCCTTAATTCAGATATGTTTCCAACTCATCGCCCTCGCCGTTTGCGTCAGCACCCCCAACTCCGCCGAATGGTGCGAGAAAATCTCCTCACTACCAGCGACTTAATCTATCCCCTCTTTGCAGTCCCGGGGGAATCCGTCGCTAAGGAAGTCTCATCCATGCCAGGAGTCTATCAACTCTCGGTGGATAAAATTGTTGAAGAAGCTAAAGAAGTCTATGATTTAGGCATTCCCGCTATTATCCTCTTTGGCATTCCTGAAAACAAAGATCTTGAGGCAACTGGCGCATGGCATGATTGCGGGATTGTCCAGAAAGCAACGGCTGCGGTGAAAGCAGCAGTTCCCGAAA
>CBFGOM010000357.1:0-2564 GCA_965650385.1 uncultured Oscillatoriaceae bacterium | reverse complement strand
ATAAGTAGGGAGGGTGAAGTGAAAATTTCTCTAACCCTGAACAAAAGAAACCTGGTTTTTACCCTGACTCCACCAATGCCCGAGGAAAGTCATGCAGGGGATTTGCTGTTTTTCTGATGCTGATTTTTGTCGGAGGATTTTACAAATCAATCCGACAAAAATCAGTCCGAATCAGCTCATTTTGATTAGACAGCTTTGGCTTGCCTTGCCTGTTTAACCATTGCAATTAGAGTATGATGAGCATCTTCAGAATCAGCGAGGGTATGGTCAAACGTTATGCGAACCGGCAGAGATTCTTCCCCAACTTGAGCCGTAAGGTTCATCCCCAAGGGGTCGATCGCCAGTAGGGTAGCTGAAGTTGCATCAGGAACCTCGCCAAAGATTTGAGCATACAGTAGCACAGAATCTGCATGGTCTTCGTTCATGTGCTTACAGATGCGATCGCTCACTTGAGCCGAAATAAGATCCGCCATTGTTTAAACTCCTGATCCGGTAATTTCAAGTCAACCTGAGATAAATTATCCCTGAATTCAAAAATAATTATCCCAGTTTTTCTATTAAAGCAAAAATAAAATTAGCCGTTAATATTCCCACAGCGATCGCTAGAAACACGAACAAGGATAAACTGAAAAAAGAGCGCAGAACCGAGGTTTTTTTGGGATTCATATCAAAAAGCGGGATAAAACTGAGCAATCTAGGATAGGATAAAGGACCGATCATGGTGAACTCATCCTCGAAAACTGGGACACCGAGGGAGAAAAAATGGGCTGTAATGCCTGGACCATCGCCACCCGGGTTGTATCATCCATTGCCGGATAGCAAGGGAGATCAAGCAAATGCTGGAATATCTCACGGGTATTCATGGGTTCGCATTCCGGCTGAGTTTCCGGTGGGTCCACTACGGTCATACGATTCCCCTGAGTCGAGTCAAACCCTACATGAACCAGGGTGGCGATCGCAATTTTTGGGTCCTGGGCTAAAATCGGGACAACCCAATGCAAATACCGCCCGAGAACAATTCCAAACCACCATTGACCCACAGTTAGCCCTAGATTTTTAGACCATCGACCTGCTAGACGCAATTCAAGCATTAGGAAAAATCACCGGAGAAGAGGTCACCGAATCCATTTTAGACCGTATTTTTAGCCGATTTTGTATTGTAAAATAAACTAGGCGCGCCCGCACCCTGTTCGCACTTTAGCTCTTATTTTTGCTTCAAAACCAACAACGTAATATCATCATAAACCTTTTGTTTTCCGATAAATTTACGGACATCGGCTAAAATAACATCAACAATTTCTGTTGCCGATCGCCCTTGTTGCTGACCCGCGAGTTCCGTCAGGCGATGTAACCCATATTGTACTCCCTCTAAATTTTCCGCTTCTGTAATCCCATCGGTATAGACAATCGCCACATCGTTGGGGTGTAATTCAATTACCATTTCAGCGACAAACTCCCCGATATCTTCCACTAACCCCACGGGAAAGCCTAAATCTACCGTATCAATTAGCTCCACTTGACCCTCGGCTCGCACTAAAATAATATCTTCATGTTGTCCACTGACCACCAGTTTTCCTTGATGATAATCCAGTAACATCAGGGTCATATTTTTTTCTGATTTCATCCGTTGCAAATTGCCATAAACGGTTAAATTAAGGAGAGTCAAAAAATGCACCGGATTGCGAATATCACTTTGAAGGAGAGTGCGGACAGCCATTTGCACCATAATCATTAAAACCCCGCTTTCTAATCCATGTCCCGTCACATCTCCAATACTAATTTTAACCCCATTTTTATGGGGAATGACATCATAGTAATCTCCCCCCACCTCGGTTGCCGGTTCCATAAACGCGGCAATCTCTAACTCTTCAATCAATTGCAACTCTTCAAGACTGGGTAAGAGCATTTGTTGTTGCTGACGCGTGACCTCTAATTCCGCCACCAGCCGGACATTTTCAGTTTTCAGGCGCAGTAGATTCAAATGGGTTTTGATGCGGGCTAATAATTCATCTTTTTCTACAGGTTTAGTCAGATAATCATTCGCCCCCGACTCAAATCCAGCTACTAAATCAGACAATTGATTTTTAGCGGTTAATAATAACACCGGGAGTTCCGATGCCTCCCAAGTTTCCCGAATTTTTTGCGTGACTTCATATCCGGTCATTTTTGGCATCATTACATCGAGCAAAATCAGGTCGGGTTTAAAGCCTTTGTTGAGAAGTTCTAAGGCATCAATGCCATTTTTAGCTTGAATGACGGTATAATTTTGCAAGGAAAGCATATTGACCAAAACTTGGAGATTAATCGGTTCATCATCTACTATTAAAAGTTTGGCTGACCCTGGATTAGAGGAAATCATGTGAGGTTCTAAAGGTTCCGGGTTTAAATCCGCTGTGGTAAACTGTTTGAGTAAGGGCAAAGTTTCCGAAGAGTTTTCGACCTTTTCCAGAGACAATGGCAAGGAAAAGCTAAATTTTGACCCTTTTCCTAGGCGAGACTTAACCCAAATTTTGCCACCATGTAACTCAACTAATTGTTTGGTGATCGCCGAAACCACCACAGTC
>CBFGOM010000356.1:0-2566 GCA_965650385.1 uncultured Oscillatoriaceae bacterium | reverse complement strand
GAATGGGTACTCCACAACGTCCCCTTTATCTTCATCCCGGGGTCCGTCTGGGGGGTCCCGGGAAGGATTACCGCCAGCAAAGGCAAGGCGATCGCCTTTAAAATCCCCAGGGGCTGAGTTTCCTGCAACTCCAGTCCCTTTACCCTTGTTAATTCCTCCTTTACCCCCGAACCCGGGTAAGGATTTGCCTTCTGCAAGTCTGGGAATTGGGTCTCTCCCAGATGGGGGACTCCCCCTGGGGAAGCATCGGTATCTTTACAGTACCAGTATTGCCATTTCTCATCGCCGTGGTCCTGGGGAATTTCGGCAAAATCTCCTGGCGGCATATAATGGCTGTTGTGCTGTTACGGGGTGCAATGCTGAACCGGTTTTAGAAGCGGTTTACCTCAACCCTCATGAGCGTAATCTTTCTACGGATCCTTCAGCGGGGTTACTGTTGCGATCGGATCTTCATACGTTGTTTGACCTCTATTTGCTGGCGATCGAACCCCACTCTTTGAAGGTGCTGTTTTCTCCCCCATTGCGGGAAACCTCCTATGGTGAATACCACGGGAAACTCCTACGCGAGGCGATCGCCCCAGAATTTCAACCGGACCCGCGCCAACTCCAATTTCACTGGGATTTATGTCAATGGACCCAGGATTTATAGGCAGTCTATTTTATTTAAAGTGGGGTTTCTTCACATATAACCGGGGGGCTTAATCAAATAAGTCGCCCAAGTTTGCTGCTTTTGTTCATCGGTCCCCATCGGTTTGGCAATCCGCCAGGTTTTTCCTTCTGCCTGCCGTTGCAAATAAAGGTCAAAGTTATTTTTGCGATCGGTGACTCGTTTTTCTGGGAGTTGAATGGTCAGGTTATAAGTACCTTGGACATGGTAAGCCAACAGTCCATCAATTTTTAACGGGTCTTGTTCCCAAATCTCTACTCTATTCACTTCATAGTTCGGCATAGGATTCTCCGATTGCCCATGCTGAGTCAGATGCTTGCGGAGTTCGGCTTTGTTTTGACTCAGTTCCAAGGCGATCGCCTGTTGCACCACCTCTCTTGTGGGCTGAAATCCAGTCAGACTTAAATTAATGCTACAGCCACTCAAGAACCCGATTAAAAGGGTCAGGGCGATCGCTCTCAATATTGGTTTAATATGAATCCCACTCATGTTAACCTCCCCTTTGAGTCTCTACTATAGATCTATAACAGTTTTGATACTCCAACCTTAACCCCCCTAACCATGACTAAAAAAACGTTGGGATTAGACGATCGCCTCCAGTCCTATTACCTTTCAATTTCTGGGCGCGAATCGGACATTCTGCACGCTTTACGAAAGGAAACGGCTGCTCATCCCTTATCGCAAATGCAAATTGCACCGGAACAAGGTCAGTTTATGGCCCTGTTGGTGCAATTACTGGGAGCCACCAAAACCCTGGAAATTGGGGTTTTTACGGGCTACAGTACCTTGGCGGTGGCTTTGGCTCTCCCGCCCCAGGGTAAAATAGTCGCCTGCGATATTAGCGAAGATTATACGTCAGTGGCACGCTCCTATTGGCAGAGGGCGGGGGTGGCGGATAAAATTGATTTGCGAATCGCCCCTGCACTAGAAACCCTCGATCGCCTCCTGGAATCTGGAGAGGCAGGAACCTTTGATTTTGCTTTTATTGATGCGGATAAGCAAAACTATGAGAACTATTACGAACGCGCTTTGCAACTGGTTCGGGTGGGCGGGTTAATTGCGGTGGATAATGTGTTGTGGGGGGGTAAAGTGGCTGATGCAATGGTTCAGGATGCGAGTACAGAAGCGATTCGAGGGTTTAATGCTAAGTTAGTTGAGGATGAACGGATCTCGTTGAGTGTGGTGCCGATCGCCGATGGACTGACCTTGGCCCTCAAGCGGTAGGTGCGATCGCCCGTTTTCCAGGCAGAAAGCGGGTCAAAGTGCTAAAAAATCGGACAATTATTTTTGCGCTAAACTTGACAATTTTTGATATGATTATACAATGGAAATCTGTCTTGAATTGCTGCACATAAAATAGTTCTTCCTTATCAATTTTATCCTATCACAAAAAAGTTGATAAGTCTAGGGGGTTAAGAAAAATAAAGTCACGATTTTGGGGTGAAAATCGGAATTTTTAAACTTGACAATTTTTGATATGATTATACAATAGAAATCTGTCTTGAATAACAAGTTTCAAAATAGTTCTTCCTTATCAATTTTATCTTATCACAAAAAATTCAACCCGTCTAGGGCTTTAAGAAAAAAAGTCGGGGATTCCCACGGTTGACCTATGCCCTGAAGTTTGCTCTTTCTCCGGATGCGATCGCCTTTCTGAATGCTGCACAATTTGGTGTGATGGCAAGAGACCAAAAAAGGTTACCGACGCATAGGGGGTAAATCTGGGTCAGTGCTGCAAACGCTCAATTCTAGGGCTTCACCGCCTTCAATCCGAACAATTCTTTGACGTTCGCTATCGGTGACTACTTCTAAACAGGCACAACCATATCCATAAGCCCCGTTAGTCCTAACAAATTGTTCGTCACTGAGGCTCGGAATATTTTCTATGCCTTCTGCTTG
>CBFGOM010000355.1:0-2594 GCA_965650385.1 uncultured Oscillatoriaceae bacterium | reverse complement strand
CTTGGGTAAGTTTACGGTCAAAAGCCAAACCTGGACTTTTGGGGCAAACTAACATCCGAGGGGAAGCAATTAAAATGCCTTCTTCTTGCTTCCCTGATGATTCAAAGGGGTAAGTAATCAGTTGATCTGACTTGAAATCAAGCCACCCCGCTAAAGCCATTTGGTCCACACTGACAAAATAGCCACACAAATTTTCTGAAGGGCCTCTTAAGGCTTGAATCCGGGGAAGTTTAGCATTAGGGTCTACATAAATTGGGTTAGCAAATTCATCCCGAATCGATTGAGCTTCGGGATAATTTGTTCGGTTAGCATTAGGATCGGGAAGATTTGAGGAATTCATAGAATGGATAGGCTTTGAGTTCAACAAGTTAGGCGCATTAGTGCTTTAAAATGTAATAAAGTTTTTTGACCAATAACATTTACTTTTCTCCCAAAAATTCTGAACAAATTGGCTGCATAGGTGGACTCCAAGACTCTAATAAATTGGGGTCTAATTTTGCATGATTTTGTTGAGGTTTAGGTTCCGTAAGTTTTTGTTTACAATTTTGAGCCAGTTGGATTAGTTCATCAATGGTATTTAAAGTAGATGAGTTAAACATTAACTCAATAGATTCTCCGGCTTCACTGAAAATTATGACGATACAATCGTTGTGGACGGTAAAGGCATGAACTTGAGTGAAAGGGGAAATGGTCACGCGATAGTCAGTTTTGATGTTCATGATAAAATTCAGAGTAAAATTTGCTCAGGAATGGATTAAAATCGCTCCAAATCAAAGTAACTTAGATGATAATAGTCCCATTCTTCCGTTAGAAGTTGGTCTAAATATTCAACCTCTTCTTCTTCAAATTCTTTGGACTGTTCATCGGTTGTGAGAATCGGTGGGGGTGAGATTTCCTTTATTGGGATGGGCTTGAATGGATATGAATTGGGTAAGCCAACCGGATGGATAGGCTCAACATTTAGCTGAGGGTTTGTCATTTTAGGTAAAATACTCCATTAGAAAAGTTAGGAAAGCCGAATTAAGTGTTAACTTTCAGCTTTCCTGATGTTTTTACTCAAAGGGATAGGGGCGTTAAGGACGGCTCAACCTGGTCAACTTCTAATAGGCACGAGTTCGAGAATTTTGAGGGAACTGGGTAGATGTAGAGGAAGTAAAAGGGACTGATTCCGTTGATTCACTGGGACGTTCAACGGAAGACAGGTTCGTTGAGAGTGGATTTACAGCGGAGGAATTTGGCGAGGAACTGGGGGAGATAGATTTTGTTAAATTTTCAGGTAAATTTACTCCCATTTCCTTAAGTTTGACTTGAATTAAAGCCAATCGTTGTTCTTGACTGAGGGAGGGTACAGTTTGACACAATTCGTCATCTTGTAATTCCATCCAAGCCTGAATTACTGCTTGGTTTCGTGCGTTTTTAAGTTGAGAGATTGCTTGTCTACGAAGGGTTTCGATGGGGTGACGTTTGCTTGGCATATAGGTTTTCAACAATGTTCAGCAAAACTCGGCGTAGCCGCTTCAGCTAAAAAGTTAAAAGCGACCCGCATACCAATAAAGACTGCCGACTGTGAGAGAATGGGGGTGAAAACCTTTCCATTTGTAGGTACATTCACCGGGTTTATACTTAAAAGATTGTTGACTCCAGGAATCCCAAGCTCCCAGTAAATCAGGATGAATGGCTTTGAGGGTCAGCCCGATTTTAATCCAGTCATGATAGCTGTCGGCGAACCTAGGATGAATCGCTTGAAGTACCGTATTCACCCAGTTTAAATGGGATGGAACAGCAGGTAGTAAAGTGGCTTTGGGATAGACTCGCTGATAGCGGGGATGAATGGGGGAACGATGGAGTTGAGGGGTGGGATGGGTTTGATTTAAGAAGTTGAGTAACCTTCGGGGAGTCGGCGCAACCTGGGTTTCGGCGGGGGACGAATTGCACAACCAATGGTAAGCGCCGGTGACAGGATGGGGGCTAGGAGGCAGCACAGACTGGTGTCCGATTCCTCGGATTTCTAAGATTTCTGAGGATGCGGTGCGGATTTTTTGCGATCGCACCACTTGATTGGGAGCCAGCTTAAGTAAATACTGTGCTCTGAAAGGCAATCCCGAACTAAAGGCCACAGTCGTGGGCAGTTCTTGATTGCCACAGAGTTCATAGAGCTTTGCCTGGGCCGATTCTCCATCAACATCAACAGCAATCAAAAATTCCTCGGGATTCGGTCCGGTCAATAACCCAAACCCTTGGGGCCGGATAAAGTAGGGTTTGAGCTGGCGATCATTGATGGGAACGGCACCATATTGCAGGAGGTTTTCCTGAAATTGCTCGGGCCTTAACGGATGCTGCTGCCATTGATAGCCAAGGGGCCTCTTACAATGGGAGGTCGGAACGAGCGGCCAATGGGCTGGCAGCATTTGCAGCCCATTGAGCAATTGGGTCAGACTAGAAGACATGATGCACAATTAACTTCTGGGGAGTTTGAGGGGCGATAAGTCCCGCACTCTAATCTTCGATTGAGCGTCGGGATACATCGACCCCTCAAGTCAGTCGCAGGGTATGTGCTTCGCCCACGCTGCGCGAACGATGCTTTGAAAATTGAC
>CBFGOM010000354.1:0-2804 GCA_965650385.1 uncultured Oscillatoriaceae bacterium | reverse complement strand
TTCCCAAACTTTTTTATTATGGAATTTTGCCACAACTGATTTAGGACTGCTATAGATATAGTAGATAGAGACTTGTACGGAAACAGCGTGATGAAAGAGATAAATAAAGCAGGAAATTTTAGAATAAACGATCTGACCGCCAACCAACTCCTCGGAAAGGGAATAATGCACATGAAAAAGGATGGTGACGTGCTGGACAAAACCAGCCTTCACTGTGTGGTTATTGTCGCGATAAAACAGGATAAGAGTCAAATGATAGTAATAGAAAGGAATGCAGGCACGACATCAGGTGGGACTATGTACAAGGACAGAGAATACGGAGGGACTCTATACCGGGGAGTGGAAGATTTTGCGGGGAGTTTCTTCGGACCCGACCCAAATAAGAGGGAAGCTGCGAAAATCCATTATGAGACAAAATTGAGAAAAACGGGAAACGGAATCAGAAAGCCGATTAGCAACCCATATGCAAAATACATCCCGACTGACATTGACGATCATATTTTTGGTATAGTTAAAAGGAGGTTGAAGATGAATAAGAAAAAGAAAAGAGTAGCAGGCAAATTACAACAGGGCACAAAAACGTATTACTACTAACCCGTCCATCGAAACATGATAACTGAGAAGTGACCAGACAATAACAAAGCGTGCGTCATACATTAGCCCTATAAATTCTTCCACCCCACTCCTCACCCACTGCCACCACCGCCCCACATATTCCCCAATGCGCCCAACCGACGCACCTTGCTCATAAAGCCGGGAAACCAACTCCTGCACACCGCTCCACCGTCTTCCGGGCTACCCCCAAACCAGACGGTCAGAACCAATAGCCCAAAAAATCAAAGCCCCGCGATCGCCGCCGGATAAAGGTCTTATCCGGGTGCTTTTCCACCTGCAAATCCGCCATCACCTAATTCACTGCCTTAATCGCCTTCCGCAACTTCCAGCGAGTCGATGCCAAGATGACCCATCGAAGTTGCTCTACTAACCGAGAACCCAACCGAGACCCCACTCCTACCTAAACATTAAATCG
Source organism: uncultured Oscillatoriaceae bacterium (assembly GCA_965650385.1). Lineage (GTDB taxonomy): Bacteria > Cyanobacteriota > Cyanobacteriia > Cyanobacteriales > Laspinemataceae > Laspinema. Next base: position 1,774 of record CBFGOM010000354.1, on the reverse strand, counting down.
CATCGGGCAATTCACGCTCCACAAACCGTAGGCGAGGATAGCGGTAAATGACAACAGTGACGACTATGGCGATAATTTCCATCGTAATAAATAGGAGGCCAATCCCGCGACCCGGACCCACGCCCAGGATTTGTCCGACGCTGCCAGCGAGTAACCCGTCAGCCGCCATGAGAGGTTCAAAGATGCGATCGGCTAGAGGGCCAGCTACAACATAAGCGAGGGGGATGCAAGACATACAAATCATATTAATTGTGGCAAAGACTCGACCTTGAATATCAGGAGCGACTTTTCGGAGCAAAATAGCATCGCACCAGCCATTGATAAAAGGTAAACTAAAGAAAAACAAGAAGTTAGCTAGAGCGAAAAGGGCAGTATCGGTGCGTAATCCAAATGTTAAGATGCACAGTTGACTGAGAAAAGCAAAACCAAATATACCGCGAATTAAAGGTCTTGGCCCTCCCCAAGCGCTCATCACTACGCTGCCTACTAACATCCCCGCACCGCCAAGTGACTGAATCGTTCCGAGAACCGTAACTGAAGAGAAGGAAAGTACCAGAGGTGTGAATAAAACTTCAATCATTCCGAGTACAAAATTATTGATGGCGAATACAATGAGCAATGCGAACAGTCCAGGGCGTGTGTAAATGTAAGTCCAGCCTTCAATTGCTTCGCGGCAGAGTGAAGGGTTCTCATCTGGGGAAACAGTAGCAGTTTTAACATGAGGAAAACGAACGAGTAACAGAGTGCTTACAGCAAAGAGGAAAGTGGCAAAGTCAATTAAAATAATCCCTTGAAGCTGGATGATGCCGAGTAAGACTCCAGCTAGCAACGGTGAAATGAGTTGGGCGCACGCTTCTGCTGATTGCACCATCCCACTTGCACGGGGAAGAAATTCCTTCGAGACTAATGAAGAGGTCGAAGCGGTGTAAGCAGGTAGCTGAAATGCTTTGCAGATGGAACTGAGGCTGACAACAAGGTAGATGTGCCAGATTTGAAGGTTTCCAGTAGCCAGTAATAGGGCGAGCGCTACCGTAGTTATCCCCGCACCGGAGTCAGACGCAATCATACACCAACGTCGATTCCATCGGTCAACTAATGCCCCTGCTACTGGAGAAATCAGGATACCAGGCAGCATAGCAAATAGCAAAATCAGAGAAAATTGGGTGACGGAACCTGTACGTTGGTAAACCCACACTCCCAGGGCAAAGCTAGTCAGACCCGACCCAATCAGGGATACCAGTTGTCCGAACCAGACGAGAACAAAAACACCTATTCCACTTCCGCCAATAATAAATCGAAGATTTTTAAGAATCTGCATATTTTTTCAAATTTGTCAGTAAGTCATCTGCCGGAAAGTTGCGGTAATGAATGGGTCAATCACCTTCTGACTCAGGCCACTCAAAGAAAGAAAGCTTGGTTTCTGGGGATTCAACGAGCTTTTGTAAAATTTTCTGGTAGTAGCTGAACAGATGCTCAATAGTTTGATGAGTGAACAAATCTATGCTGTAAACGCAGCCGATTTCAAGTGTTTTAGAATCTCTAGCGGAATAATTTATAGCAAACTCTAGAGGAACCTGCTCGTGCCAAAGTTCTGGCTCCATCGGAACTGAAATCTCGCACTCTAGTAGCCCCTCACCCATCTGCATTGGCGGAGCCATCACCATCCCAGCAGAAATAGGCAAGACTTGAGCGTTGTTTCTAAAACTTTCAATTACTTTTTGGAAGGGAACATCTTTATGATTAATAGCTTCTCGGAGTGTTCGATCAACCTGCT
>CBFGOM010000353.1:0-2822 GCA_965650385.1 uncultured Oscillatoriaceae bacterium | reverse complement strand
GCCAAAACAGGGGAGGAAAGACCTCAACTCTCGTGAAAAATGGTCGGCTCAAAAAAAAATAAAAAAATCTCTATATTTTCTCGTTCTCTTCACGCTATCTTCACATTCTTGCTTTAACTTCAATCATAGAGCTTAATTCAGCTCGAACCGTACTAACGATAAGTACCAGGAGTCCCTAGTCATGCCCTCCGCCTACCTTGCCCTCTTAACCATCTCTTTTGGATCCGCCTGGATTTACTTACGAGCTTCTAGTGATGTTCCGTTTGTACTAGCAGCTTTAACAGCGGTGGTTTGCTTTATCTGGGGGTTTGCGTTGGCACCGTGGCTAGTTCAGTTATTAATTATCGGACTCGTCCTTAGTTTAGATAAATTCTACTTCTCTAAAGCAGGCCGTCTGGGTGGAAACTAACCCCACGCCGCTACCGAATTTCTTCCGTAAAATCACGCACAGTTTCAGCATTGCACATTTCTCTTTACAAATTTCTAGTGACTTTTCTTCTATTCTCAAACAGGTTTAAAAATCATGAACAATTGTCCTTGCTGCTCTAGTGCTTTACTCCGCCACGCTCGTCATAGTGGTGTTTATTGGTTCTGTTCCCATTGCTGGCAAGAAATGCCGGATCTCGCTGCAATGGTGGTACAACCTCGTCAGCGAGTACAGCAGCTAGAACGTTTAATCGATCTTTCCACGATTTCCTCCCGCACCTCCCGCGCATCCTCCGTGGAAGCTCGCAGCATTGCTTAAACCAACGGATAGACTATAAAGATTTACCTGGGTTAGAAAAAATTTATGTCATGGAGAGACACGCCGTTTTAGATATTGCGAGCGTGTCTCCTGCATTTTGTATCAATTCTGCGGGTTGGGGAACAGAAACTGGATTTTTGTCCGATGTATGGAATCCCGTACTCACACCGTAATCGGTTGCGATCGCCTTACAGGAGAGTTTCGGGATACTGGAATTGAAACCCTGCATTTTTGAGTTTCTGATTCGAGACTCGGGCATGATAAGACCGATCGCCGGGGACCGAGGGATCCCAGGAAACGGGAGCCCACTGATACATCTCGCAAAGGCGATCCATCAGTTGCCGCATAGGCAAAGGAACATCATTGACCAGATTGTAAATTCCCGCGCAGCGGTGAAGACAAACAAAGGCGATCGCCTCTACAATGTCCTCTTGATGAACCCAATTACTCCAATAATCCCCACTACCTGGACGAGTCGTTCCTGCATAGCGACTCAAAAATTTCACCAGTAGGCGATCGGGTCCATAAATTCCCACCAACCGCAGAATACAGACATTCAGGCGATCGCTTTGTGCGGTTAACAAAACCTCCTCCGTCTGCGCTAACACCCTCCCATTCTCATTCCCCAGTATCAGGGGGGTGGTTTCGTCCACCCATGCCCCTTGGTGGTCCCCATATACCGAAGCACTACTGGTATAAATGACCTGTTGGACTCGGGGGGATTGCTGCAACACCGGCACTAGGGTCTTCGCCGTCTCCAGATAGGTTTCTTGATAATCCCCTCCCCTGGAAGGGGCCATGCTTAACAGGATGACATCTTGGTTTTGAACCATTGATGCTAGGGCCTCGGAATCATTGCCCTTAAGCACTACCACCTGTTGCGCCACCTGTTGCAGTTCGGGAATGCGATCGCTCCGCGTTGTCGTAGCGGTTATACTATGTCCAAACTCCCGCCATCGACGTGCCACCGCTGTACCCACATAACCACAGCCAATAATTCCAATATTTAATCCCATCGTTATGCCTTCTCAATCTTGCCTCAATATTCTCCCTAATTTTGCGATTCTTTAACGCTTTCCCATCAACTCTTTAACGGTTGATTCCCAGTATAAATACTTCATCCCTTGTGGGGTTACCCGATTGCAATCCCTCGGGTTTTTATCCCCCCCCACCGGATATTCATGCTCTAGCTATCATAGAGATATTGTAATTCTCGGTTCAAAAGAGCCGTTTAAGTCTATGACCGTTAAAAAACAGTTTGCCAGTTTTGAAGAAATGCTCACGGGTTCTGAATTACCTGTGCTGGTGGATTTTTATGCCGCTTGGTGCGGTCCCTGTCAAATGATGGGTCCCGTATTGGAAGAAGTGAATACGCGCTTAAAAAATCGAATTCAGGTTGTTAAAATTGATACGGAGAAATACCAGGATTTGGCAACCGAACATCGAATTTATGCTTTGCCGACTTTAGTTCTATTTAAAAAAGGAAAACCAGTCCAGCGATTTGAGGGATTTCTCAGTGCAGAACACCTGATTCCCAAACTGGAATCCCTGCTGTGAGGGAATGGAGATCCCCAGAAGTTTGGGCGACTCTCCCTGGGTTGGACTTGCGGTTTGTAACCCTGATTTAGCAAGGGGGTAGCAAATAGGGGCGGTGATGGGATATCTTAACGGGGAGTACCGATTTACTGAAGATGTACCTGATGAATACACCCAGTCATGCGATCGTCAATCTTGCTGTGTTCAGTCAGTTTTCTCAACCTGAAGCGAATCTGGCGATCGCCCTGGGTGCAATTCTGCCGGACCTCCCCATCTTTTTGTTCTATGGTTGGGCTAAATTCATCCAAAAACTGCCCGAACGTCAAATTTGGAGTGAGGGGTATTGGCAACCGGGGTTGCAAAATTGGGTGGCGTTATTTCATTCGATTCCTGTCGCCATTTTTGCCGTAATTTTGTCTGAGTTGTGCGGTTGGGAAACGGGAAAATTTATTTTTATGAGTATGGTGATTCATTCATTAGGAGATTTGCCGGTGCATCATGATGACGCCCATCGGCACTTTTTTCCCTTGAGTGATGATCG
>CBFGOM010000352.1:0-2829 GCA_965650385.1 uncultured Oscillatoriaceae bacterium | reverse complement strand
CCCGAGTTAGCTGATTTCCACTTTTCCTCCGCCTAGAGTGACAAAAGAGCGATAATCCCACGCGAGAAACCACGCTAGAATTACTGTACAACCTGCGTGAAATGCTAGAAGCTCGGCAGAATTTAGCCCCAGAAGAGATGGAGTTAATTATGGAACTATCGCCCCTGTATTTACAACGGTTACAAACTGTTAAGGAAGAAGGCATCCAACAAGGAGTCCAGCAAGGACAGCGGCGGTTGGTGGAAAGCCTGCTGCAAGTGAAATTTGGTACCGTGGATGCTCAATTAGCTCAGATTATCGAGGCGTTAATTGAAATTCCCCCATTGGAACAAGCTCAGTTGATTTTGCAGCTATCCCGCGAGGAGCTTTTAGCTCGGTTTTCCCTTGACTTCTGAACCCGGGGGAAGGGACAAAAAACCGGGTTTCTGGCAACATCGGTGGTTCTCATCAAAAATTTAGTCAAGAAACCCTGTTTCTAACTCTGGGGGTGGGACAAAAACCCGAGTTTCCACAAATGACATAAGACAAATGACTGCTGAAGGTGAGATTTGAAATCTTGATGAGCAAAAGCTGATGAACCCTAGACTTAGACCCGCCTCCTTTATGATTCCCCCACTTTACCTATTAATCAGTTTATTGTTACCCGGTTGTTTTGCCATTCCCCCGGGGAAATTGGGGGCTGAAGTGGGCGCGGCATCGCAGTTTTCCCTTGGGGCTAAACCCACTGCTGAAATAGATCGCCTCGTTGCAGACAGCCTCTGGGAGAATGGTCCCGGTGTTGCGGTGCTGATTCTGGATCAGGGGACAGTCTGGCAAAAAGGCTATGGTTTGAGCGATGTGGAGAAACAACGCCCGATTACGCCAGATACAGTGTTTGATTTGGCTTCCGTATCCAAGCAAATGACAGCGATCGCAATTTTAATCCTCATGGAGGCGGGAGAATTGGAACTAGAGGATGCAGTCATCGAGCATCTGCCGGATTTTGCCGATCCGAACCCCGATGACCCGATTTTAATTGCTGATTTGCTCTATCACACTTCGGGTTTAGCGGACTATACAGGGGATGCTTGGCAGGGGACAGATGCGGCTTTTGCCCGGTTAACGGTTGAGGAGCATTTGCAATGGTTGAATACCCAGGAGATTGAAGGCGATCGCGGCGTTGAATTTGAGTATAACAATAGTGGCTATGCTCTTTTAGCCTTAATCATTGAGCGGGTTTCCGGGCAACCTTTTCGGGACTTTATGGCAGAGCAGATTTTTAGGCCCTTGGGCATGAATAATACCGTGGTGTTTGCGGATTTAGCACAACAGATCCCCAATCGGGCTGAGGGTTATGCGGTTTCCCCTGAAGGGACGTTTAACCCCTCTGCGTCTCCTTCGGTGATTGCGGGGGATGGCAATATTTTTAGTTCTATTGCCGATTTAGCCCGTTATGATCAGGGGTTACGCAATGGCGATCTGGTGGAACCGGCAACCTTACAATTGGCCTTCACACCGGGTACTTTGGATAATGGCGAATCTTTTGCCTATGGTTTAGGGTGGGCAGTGGGCCCGGACTATGTGGAGCATAGTGGGAGTTGGTACGGCACCAGCACTTTTTATCGCCATTATACCGAGATGCCGGTGACCATCATTGTGTTATCCAATGATGAAAATTATCCGGTGGATGAGTTGGTGGATGATCTGGCGAAGTTGCTGGGGTATTAAGTTACAGCCACTATTGTTCAGAGTGCAGACTAAAGTCGGCCCCCTTTGCCCGGTGAGGGCGATCGATGTTATCGGTCAGGACTTACGCATTTAGGGTGAATTCTCAGAATCTGCGTAAGTCCAGTCGGTGAAATCATGTCTTCATTGTCTGTCCTGGATTCTGGAGGAATGGGTTAAGATGAGGGGGAGTCCCCTACCCGGTGCGTTGCTATGGATGAACAACGAGTGCAGGCGTATCTCTCCCTGATTCAAGAACTCCTCAACTGTGCCAGTGGGGAGGAAGTGGCGATATTGAGGAAGCACCGGGAACTCATCGATGCGGAGTTGGTGCAGGTGATGCGCGCCGTTGCAGACAAGAGGGCACAACAGGGGCAGGGGAATGCAGGTTGGTTGCGGAATTTTGCGGGGACAATCGAAACGGTTAACTATGAGTTGCCTCGGCTAGAAACTAAACTGGTAGCAGATGCTTTATTGCAGCAAGGATTTCAACAGTATCAACAGAGTCAATATCCCCAAGCCTGGGAATCTTTGCAACAGTCTCTCGCATTGTATCAAGAAATTGGGGATAAGGCTGGCATCGCATCCTCTTGGGGACAGTTAGGTGCTATCCAGCAAAATCGGGGCAACTGGGATGAGGCGGAGCGTCTGTATCAGCAATCTTTGGCATTGAGAACTGAATTGGACGATCGCTCGGGGATGGCAACCTCTTGGGGAGGGTTGGGAGATATTCAGCGAAATCGGGGCAACTGGGATGAGGCGGAGCATCTGTATCAGCAATCTTTGGCATTGAGTACCGAATTGGGCGATCGCGAGGTGATGGCAACCTCTTGGGGACAGTTGGGAGATATCGAGCAACTTCGGGGCAACTGGGATGAGGCGGAGCGTCTGTATCGGCAATATTTAGAAGTGATGACCGAATGGGGCGATCGCTCCGGGATGGCAGCCGTTTGGGGAGTGTTGGGAGATATCCAGCGAAATCGGGGCAACTGGGATGAGGCGGAGCGTCTGTATCAGCAATCTTTGGCATTGAGTACCGAATTGGGCGATCGCTCCGGGATGGCAACCTCTTGGGGAGTGTTGGGAGATATCCAGCGAAATCGGGGCAACTGGGATGAGGCGGAG
>CBFGOM010000351.1:0-2903 GCA_965650385.1 uncultured Oscillatoriaceae bacterium | reverse complement strand
TAAATACGAAGCGATCGCGCTTGAGCCAGTCATCGAGGACGTCAAACCATCCCCGTTCTGTCTGTGCGCGTCCAACTGCTATTGTCATAAAATTTGCGGGAGTTGGGTGCTGGTTTTAAGTCGTCTTGCTCTACAAGAATCGCAAGCTTTCTAAGTAAGTTAACATAACTATATATTACATGGATCAAAATTTGCAAAACCCTTAGTCCAAGGGTACCCGGTTTCCTGAACCGAACCCGTCTCTCGGGCGGTGGCTCTACTCCCCATCCATCAGACTAAACCAGCTTAGGACAAGGACTGTGGCACCGTTGGAGCATCACTTGGAACCCGATTACCTTCCGGTGTCCTGGACTTGAGTTCTGTTCTTAAGTCCCAATGGAAATCCCGATTTTGAGGGTCCGCTGGCTTGTTTCTCAGGTGTGAATCCCTCTGCCCTTGATGCCCTCCCGATCGCTGGAAGATTAAGGGGATGACCGTGATGGGGGGTTGTCTCAACGGTGCATCCAACCCGTTAACCCGAGATCTGGGGTCTCGCCTGGGTCCTGGGCTTGGTGGGGACTTCAAAAAATTCAGAATTTCCCGGAAACTCTGGCTCATTGTCCACCTCAGAGGCGGATACTAAGAGAGGACCTATTCTTAGGTACTTTTCCCTTCCCCTTAGAAAAGAGGCCGGAAAAATTTTTCTGAGTTCTCTATAATTAAGGGTTTCGTTCTCTCCCTTACCCAGCTTATTTTCGATGACTGCAAAAAGCATCTCTACTAGCGATCGCGTACTTCGCAAAGAAATTATCGGTTCTCGCCGGTTCAGCAACTACCTTCTAGTGGTTATCGTTAACTTAGGAGGGATCGGCTTTCTATTAGCCAGTCTTTCCAGTTATCTGAAAGTCAATTTTTTGCCCTTTGCAGACCCAACTCAGCTCATTTTTGTCCCCCAAGGCTTGGTCATGGGGTTTTATGGGGTAGCCGCGTTGCTGCTGTCCCTTTATCTGTGGCTCACCATTCTCTGGAATGTAGGCGCAGGCTACAACGAATTTAATAAAGAAACCGGCAAGGTTCACATTTTCCGGTGGGGATTTCCCGGTAAAAATCGGAAAATTGATATTTCCTACCCCCTTGAAGATGTCCAATCCATTCGAGTGGAAGTCAAAGAAGGACTCAATCCTAAACGCGCGATGTATATGCGAACGAAAGGTCGTAATCCCCTGCCCTTGAGTCGCGTGGGCCAACCGATCCCCTTGTCCGAACTGGAAAACGAAGGTGCAGAATTAGCTCGGTTTTTGGGGGTTCCCCTCGAAGGCTTATAAGCTTCGTTAATTCCCGTACACCCTGAGATTTTTTTCGGCTGGGGAGTCAACTATTTCTGGAGAAAAGAGCAGAATAGCTCCCTGAAAATCAGCATCACTCGGTGGGTAGGGGCTATTCATAAACGGCCCCTCTTCACCTCATCGGGTGGAAATCCCGAAAGAAAGCCTCATGGGTAAACCGAACCCTATTTTTGTGTCAATTCCGGCGATATCCGGAGCCAGAAAATTAGTGCAGGTAAGATGGGCATCCTATCTCATATCACTCGCAAGGTCAGCATATTGTATTGGAAACTGAACATGGAAATGAACATCCGGCAGTGGATTGTATCGGTAATGATTCTCGGTGCTTTGGTGATTGGAGGTTGCACTCAAGAACAGGCGACATCCCAACCCCCTAGCTTGCCGACGGAACCCCCAGTCACGGCACAAGCCCCAGATTCTTTCAGCAATCTTCCTCGTTTGGAGGGCAAAGCGAAGGTGCGAATGGTGATTAAGGGCAAACCCGTTGTCATTGAAGTGGATGGCACAAATGCGCCAATTACAGCGGGGAATTTTGTCGATTTGGTGAAGCGCGGAGTCTATGACCAGTCACTATTTCATCGGGTAGTGCTTACACCGTCGCCTTTTGTGGCCCAAGGGGGAGACCCGCAAAGTAAAGAGCCCGGAGCGGATCCTCAACGGTTCGGCACCGGAGGTTTTATTGACCCGGCAACAGGTCAGGAACGCTCCATTCCGTTGGAAATTACTCCGGAAGGGGCGCAGAGTCCGGTCTATGGTTCACCCCTGCCAGCGGCCAGAATTAATCAACCTCCGGTGTTGAAACATAAGCGAGGCGCTGTAGCAATGGCCCGATCGCAAGCCCCGGATTCGGCATCCTCTCAGTTTTACTTTGCTTTGAGTGATTTAGAGTTTTTAGATGGCAATTATGCCGTTTTTGGTGAAGTGACTGAAGGGATGGATGTGGTAGACGAGATTCGACAAGGCGATCGCATTGACTCCGCTGAGGTGATTGAGGGCCTGGAAAATCTTCGGACTAACGGTCCTTCCTAACCGTGACAACCGGCAATCACGGGGTGCAAATTGTGGTTACGGGAATGGGTCTGGTTTGCGCCTTGGGGGATGAGTTGGAGCAGGTTTGGCGTAGGTTGCTGGGGTCGGAGTCCGCGATCGCCCTGGGTCAACCCTTCCCCGAACTGCCCCCCCGTCCCCTGGCTCAAATTGGACCCACTGCCGCTGTCCTAGATCAACTCCTTGAACCTGTGGTGACAAGCGCCCTCAACGATGCCGAGTTGGTTCCCCCCCTACCCGATTGTGGGGTGGTGATGGGGTCCAGTCGCGCTCACCAAGGCCAATTGGAGCAACTGGCACGGCAATTTTGTCAAACTCCCCCAGGGGGCGACGGCAATTGGGGAGTGAATTGGTTGGACTTGTTACCCCATACTCCCGCGATCGCGACGGCGCGGCAGATCGGGGCCACGGGACCGGTGATGGCCCCGATGGCGGCTTGTGCGACGGGAATTTGGGCGATCGCCCAGGGGTTTGAACTGATCCGCACGGGTCAATGTCAACAGGTGGTGGTGGGTGCCGCAGAAGCCCCCA
>CBFGOM010000350.1:0-2913 GCA_965650385.1 uncultured Oscillatoriaceae bacterium | reverse complement strand
CTAATAACCCATAGAGAATGGAAGGGACAGCGGCTAGGTTGGCAATATTAATTTCTAAAAACCGATTTAGGGCAGTATTGGCACAATATTCTTCCAAATAGATAGCGGTTCCCATGCCAATGGGTAATGCAAATAAGGCGGTTAATCCTAATAGCCATAAACTCCCCATAAGGGCGGGATAAATTCCAGCTTCTTCAGGGTTGCGGGAGGGAAAGCTGGTGATGAATTGCCCGGTTAAATGGGGTAACCCTCGCCGCGAGGCATCGAGGAGTAAAAGGGCGACGATACCTAGGGTAATGGGAATAGCGATCGCACTCAGTACACTAAAACATCGGTCCCATACTTGACGACGAATCAAAGGCGTTTTAAACTCAGGATTTGAAGAAATTTGTCTACCCCCAAAGTTAGAGTGATTCAGGAGCAATTCTTCATCTAAGAAAGAGGGAAAATTAGACCGTTCCTCGGCAGGGACTGTCGGAACGATCGCCTCAGTCATCACAGTTTGATGGCGACGAACCAGCCAATATCCAAAGCTATTCAATCCCAGGGTAATCAAAAATAACACCATCCCCACGGTGAAAATCGTTTGAAAGGCTAAGGAATTGAAGCCCACTGTTCCCAAACTCACTTGAATAATAAAAGCAGTCATCGTCGCCACGGGAACAAGCGGATTGAGGGTCAATTGTGGAGTTTGACCTGCGGCGATCGCTGAAATCATGGTTTCTCCCAACGCCCGAGAAGCTGCCAACATAAATGAGGCAATAATGCCGGGAAACGCCATCGGTAAAACGATTTGAGTCAGCACTTCTCCCTTGGTTAACCCCAAGGTATAACCGGCTTCTCTCAAAGAATTGGGAACACTTTTAATAGCATCTTCACTAAGGGAAGAAATAATAGGCACGATCGCAACTCCCGTGACTAACCCAGCACTTAATGCATTAAATTTCGCCAGTCCAGGAAGCAACTGCTGTAAGAGGGGAGTCACCACTAAGAGGGCAAAATAGCCATAAACCACCGTCGGAATTCCCGATAACGCTTCCAACAGAGGTTTAACCGTTAACCGTAGGCGATCGCTGGCATATTCCGCTAAATAGATTGCGATTAATAGTCCAATGGGAATTGCAAATAGACTAGCAATTCCCGTCACCATTAACGTTGCACTCGCTAAGACTAAAATACCGAAATGTTGACTAGGAAATAGAGGTGTCCACTGGGTATCACTGAGAAAATCCCAAACCGGAACCGTTTCAAAAAATAGAACCGTTTCATAGATAAAAACAGCAGCGATCGCCACAGAAATAGAAATTGGAATCCCCGCCATCATCGCTAAAATGAGGTATAAAACCCGTTCTATCCAAGTGAGTCTGTGTAGATTGCGCTGCCAAGACTCTCCTTCCGGGAGTCGGGGTTTTAAGGGATGAAACGCCATAGAAAACCTAAAATCTGATTGGGTTAAAATGCGATCGCCACACGGCTAAGGACATCTCACAGGGTTGACCCCTTTCGATTCAGGTTAATTCTAGCTGAATTTTATTTAATTTTCCAGGTTCAGGGCCTCACGCAGATTGATATTCAGGGTTGAACCCGATTTAAAAACTGACCCAACTGTCCCTTGTTGATAGCGGTTTCTAACAACTTTCATCACCGGTTCAGGGAGGGGAACATACCCCACTTCTGAGATTAAATATTGATGTTCTGGATTCAGATGAAATTGTACAAACGCTTTCACATCTGGGCGGTCAGCCTGGGATTTGTTAATATAAATAAATTCGGGACGAGAAAACGGTTGATAGCTATTATCTGCGATCGTCTCCGAACTCGGTGCAATACAGCCTTCACCGGAATCAATTTCTACTAATTTTAACTTATTTTGATTTTCTTGATAGTAAGCATAGCCAAAAAAGCCCAAGCTATCTGTATCAGCAGCGACACCTTGGACAATTATATTATCATCTTCACTAGCAGTATAGTCTCCTCTACTTTGTTGTTCTTGTCCTACTAAAGCCGCAGTAAAATAGTCGTGAGTTCCTGAATCCGTCCCCGGACCAAATAACCGCAGGGGGCGATTGGGAAAGGTCGAGCGAATTTGGTTCCATTGGACAATTTTGCCCTCAGCGGCAGGTTCCCAAATCCGCTTTAATTCTTCTACGGTCAAACATTGAACAAAATCATTGGTGGGATGAACCACTATAGAAATTCCATCCAGTGCAATCGGAATCTCTATATATTCAATTCTATTTTTTTTGCATAATTCTCGTTCACTTTCATCAATTGCCCGAGACGCATTAGAAATATCGATTTCTCCCTGGCAAAATTTCTTAAATCCGCCACCGGAACCGGAGATGCCAATAGTGACTCTCACCCCCGGATTCGTTTTCATAAATTCTTCTGCCATTGCCTCGGAGATGGGGAAAACTGTGCTAGAACCATCCAAGCTCAAATTATTAATTTCACCCCCTTCCCCCCGGTTTTGGGTGGATGTTCCTGTGCCTCGACAAGCGGTTATCCCTAGCAGAATCAGGAAGGCCACTGCTGCCCATTTAAGCGGATATTTATCTAAGAATTGATACATCATATATTTTGTTTTAAGGCTAAATTATAAAAGATAATTCTAAATTTTGACGCTTTACTTTATTGTTTTGCCCATATTTTTTATCTTCCCCTTCTCTTTATCAATGTCAACTAGCTTAAAAACTTGGGCAATAAAGCCTGCTGTTTTTTAGATTTTCACTCTTTTTTAATTACAATTTCTGCCCTTATTTTTTAATAAATTGCGCAGCTTTTTATAAATTGTAATATAAATTGATTTTCCCGGCAGCTTTTTGAGTTAAAATTAAGAAAATATTGGGTAAAGAATAGGTTAAGAAGTTCAAGGGAATAGTAGTCAAACGGGATCCTGATTCCTTCCGAATG
>CBFGOM010000349.1:0-2947 GCA_965650385.1 uncultured Oscillatoriaceae bacterium | reverse complement strand
TGAGTATCCCTTGATTGAACGGCGATCGGTGAATCCCGATCGCATTCGTTCCCTGACAGTCGTGGATACTCAACAGCGCGATCGCCTGGGTAAAACCGCAGAATGGTTAGATTTGCCGGTCCCCATTTCCGTCTGGGATCATCACCCTCATGTTCAAAGTGATATTCCCGCTACAGAGAGTCATATTGAAGCCCTAGGCGCCACGACGACGGCGATCGTGGAACACCTTCGCGGAGGGTTGGACCCTCATCCAAACGGGCCAGTCTTGAATGTGGCGGAAGCAACCGTCATGGCCCTAGGCATTCATGTAGATACGGGTTCTTTAACCTTTGACCATACAACCCCACGAGATGCGATCGCCTTAGCTTGGTTAATGCAGCAAGGTGCTTCTTTATCGGTGATTGCTGAATATATCGAACCAGGATTATCCCCTCGACTCCAGGACCTGCTCACCACTGCCTTAGACACCCTACACACGGAAACGATCCAGGGTCATCCTGTTTCTACGGTGTTGTTGGAAACCCCCGAATACATTGCCGGGTTATCCAGTGTTGCCGCGCAAATCATGGAGATTACTGACACTGAAGCGCTGCTGTTGGGAAATCGCTATCCCATTAAAGGCGCTGATGAACATCGGTTGGTGGTGATTGGGCGATCGCGCATTTCCGGAACCAATCTCCAAACCCTATTCACCCCTTGGGGGGGTGGCGGACATCCCCGTGCTAGTTCCGTCAGTTTGCGCCTCACCGACCCGATTGTTACCTTTCAGGAAATCCTCGAAGACTTTAAAAAACAAATTCCGCATCAACCTGTCGCCCGAGAATTGATGTCTTCTCCCGTCCGAACCATTCGACCCGAAACCACCATTCATGAAGCTCAACGGATTCTGTTGCGCTACGGACATTCTGGCTTATCCGTAGTGAATGAAGCGGGAACCCTGGTGGGGGTGATTTGTCGCCGGGACCTGGATATTGCCCTGCATCATGGATTGGGTCATGCCCCAGTTAAAGGCTACATGAGTAGCAATGTTAGAACGATCGCCCCGGATACCCCGTTACCGCAGATTGAGGACTTGATGGTGACTTTTGATATCGGTCGATTGCCGGTGTTGGCTGAGGGTTCATTACAAGGGATTGTCACCCGCACTGATGTGTTGCGACAACTGCACCAGGATAGTGGGATTGGCTCCAAAAGCAATTTCACCAATGGCAGTCCGCCCTATTGTCCCTTACCTCGGGAAGTTGCCTCTCTCCTGAGTAGTCGCCTTGCGCCGCAATTGGGAACCCTCCTCAATCGGGCGGCCCAATTGGCGGAACAACGGGGGTGGCATCTTTATCTCGTCGGAGGAGCCGTGCGGGATATTCTCTGGGCAATTTATCACCAAGAAGGAAGTGCCGGATTTAAATTAGTAGGACAAGAGGACAGCCAGAAAGAACCGAAAGGCGATCGCGCACCACTGCTGCTGACGGATATTGATTTAGTTGTGGATGGTTTTGATTCCCGTGCCGATGATGCTGCCGGGGTCGAGCTGGCGGAACAACTCCAAAAGCTTTATTCTACGGCTCGTTTAGACATTCACGGTCAATTTCAAACCGCTGCTTTGTTGTGGCATAAAGACCCTGAGTTAGATTCTCTGTGGGTTGATATTGCCACAGCGCGGACAGAATTTTACCCCTATCCAGCGGCAAATCCCGAAGTTGAAGCGTCTTCCATTCGGCAAGACCTCTACCGCCGAGATTTTACCTTGAATGCCCTCGCTGTGAGACTCACCGGGCCGAATCGTCGTGGGGAAATCTTAGATTTCTTTGGGGGTTGGTTAGATTTACAGGCGGGACAGATTCGGGTGTTACACGCCAATAGTTTTATTGAGGACCCGACGCGGATTTATCGGGCGGTGCGGTTTGCGGTGCGGTTAGGATTTGAGATTGAACCTCAGACGCAAGGGTATATTCGGCTGGCGATGGAGAGTGGGGTTTATTTGCGATCGCCGGAGTTAACGCGCCGCGTGCCCGCATTGGAAACCCGACTGAAAAACGAACTGAAATATATTTTACAAGCCCCTTACTGGCAACGGGCTTTGCAATTATTAGACTCCTTTGATGCATTACGCTGCATCCATCCCAGCTTAAAATTAGACCGGGATTTATGGCAGCAACTGCGATCGGTCGATCGCTGGATTCGTCAAATTCAAGATCCGGTGAATGGAGCCGAATCGCCGCTCAAGACCCTTCCAGAATCGTGGCAGATTCGCTTAGAACTGCTGATTGCTCATTTAGAGCCACAATGGAGAGGGGAAGTGGCCCAAAATTTGCAACTGAGTACCGATAGCATTGAGCGATTAGAACAGTTGGCAACAGCGGCGATCGCCATCACTCTGGTGCAGGAGATTTCCCGACCCAGCGAGGTAGTCCGATTGTTAAGCCGTTATGACCGGACATTGTTGATGGCGATCGCTGTCATGAGTCCAAAAGCAGTGAGGCGGCAAATTTGGCACTATATCTATCACTGGATGAATGTCAAACCGTTACTCAACGGCAACGATCTCAAAGCCCTCGGTTACAAACCCGGACCCCACTTTAAGACCATTTTAGACAGCCTGCTTGCGGCCACCCTAGACAGGGAAATCCAAAGCCGTTCTGATGCCGAGGCTTATCTAGGCCAATATTTTCCCCGGGACTCCATTCAACAGCTCTAGGGGATGTTCAATTCAGGCAGTCAAAAGGGTTCTGTTTTGGGAAGATTTTTAGATACAGCTTTCCTTGCTAACTCTCTACCACTAAATCAATATGGATGCGAATGAACTGCTGAAGCGGTATGCAGCAGGAGAAAGGGATTTTCGGGGTGCCTACTTAGTCCGTGCTGACTTGATGTTTGCAGAACTCAGTCTGGCGGATTTATACGATGCCGACCTCAGTTGTGCTGACCTATTTGAGGCTAAACTCAGTGG
>CBFGOM010000348.1:0-2972 GCA_965650385.1 uncultured Oscillatoriaceae bacterium | reverse complement strand
CCTCTGCCGGACTAATTTTGATATTAAAGGTAAAAATAGTGCCTTGTTCTAACGTAGAGCTAACCGTAATTTCACCGCCCATTAACTGTACAAACTGACGGCTAATCGGCAAACCTAATCCGGTCCCAGATTGCGATTTAATTCCGGTAGCAGTTTGGACAAAGGGGTCAAATAAACCCTCTAATTCTTCCGCGCTAATTCCCGGTCCTGTATCTTCAATTTCACAAATCAAGTACAATTCTAAGTCCTCGGGTGGGGATGAATATAAATCGCTAATTTTTTCTCCACTAGCCGAGACTATTTGTTTCGTGGTAACCCGGACTACTACCCCTCCTTTTTCGGTAAATTTAATGGCATTACCCAGCAAATTAATGAATACTTGCCGCAATTTGCTCTCATCAGTTTTTATGAAATGGGGCAAAGTGGGACTGCGATCAAAGCTCAATTTTAATCCTTGAGATTCAGCTTTAAGCTGAAACATTTCTTCAATGGAAGTTAACAAACGATAAAGGTCAAAGCTAGTTTCATTCAAAGAAATTCGACCGGCTTCAATTTTGGACATTTCTAATACATCGTTGATTAAAGTCAGTAAATGTTCCCCCGCCCGCGAGATGATGCCAAGATAGTCTTGTTGTTGGGATTTGAGGCTGTTGTCCCTGTTGAGAATTTGCGTAAAACCGAGAATCGCATTGAGTGGGGTTCGCAATTCATGGCTCATTTTTGAGAGGAATTCCCCTTTTGCTTTGCTGGCGGCATCCGCTGCTTCTTTCGCAGCATTGAGCTTACTTTGCGCTTGTTGTCGTTCCAATTCCGCCCCTGCTCTTGCTGCGAAAATTTTTAAAATTGACTCTAAAAGGGAGTTTCTTTGGATGGGTCGTTCGTCAAGAATAGATAAAATTCCAATAATCTTGCCGGTGGAATCATAAAGGGGAGTTCCCCAATAGCCTTCGACTCCCAAGGCTTTTAAATCTGGATTATCGGGAAATAACTGCTTAACCTGATCCGTATAATAGGAGGTTTGGTTTTGGATAACCTGTTCGCAAGCAGTTCCTGCTAAATTGTACTCAAAATTTTGCCCAAAGTCTTCTCCAGTCCAAAAGGCTAGAGTCTGAGCTTTATGTTGGGTTAAATCGGTTTCGGCAACCACGGCATAGCGAGCTTGGCTTACCTGAGCAAGGGATTGGACTAAGGATTTAAAAAAGGCACTTCCAATCGCCGATGCGGTTCCCAACACAATCAATTCTAAGGATTCTTCTCGTTGCTTGCGATCGGTAATATCAGTATGAGACCCGACTAATCTCACGGGATTTCCTAATTCATCCCAGAGGGCTTGTCCTCTCGATAGTATCCATTTATAAGTACCATCTTTGCACCCAAATCGAAACTCAACACTGAAATAAAGTGTTTTACCCTTTATGTGGTCTTGAATGGCTTGCCATACCCAGTCTCTATCATCGGGATGGAGTATTTTTAAAAATTCATCAGGATGATTGACTATTTCATAGTCTTCATATCCAATCATTTCCTTCCAGCGAGTAGAAAAGAAGGCTTCATTGGTCTTGATATTCCAATCCCAGATACCATCATTGTTGCCTTTTAAAGCTAACTGCCAGCGTTCTTCACTAGTTCTTAATTCCTCTTCTGCCTGCTTGCGCCCAGTTATATCAATGACTAACCCATCCCAGATGATACTACCATCAGCTTGTTTTTCGGGTCGAGAATCCCCTTGAAGCCATTTAATTTCACCGGATACAATAATTCTCCAGGTGCAATGCCACGGTTCTAGGGTTGTAGCTGAACGGGCGATTGATTCGGTATGTTGTTCGAGATCATCCGGATGAATAAGTTCCAAAAGTAAACTGGTGTCTTTCATCACGGCTTCAGATTCAACACCATAAATTTTGTAGCAACCCGGACTGATATAGGGACAACTGAAG
This sequence comes from uncultured Oscillatoriaceae bacterium, assembly GCA_965650385.1. GTDB lineage: Bacteria > Cyanobacteriota > Cyanobacteriia > Cyanobacteriales > Laspinemataceae > Laspinema. The sequence goes on along the minus strand of CBFGOM010000348.1, from coordinate 1,035 downwards.
GTTCCATTGGGATGCATCATAAATTGATAAATCATCCCCGGGATGTTGACGGCGAGATTATAATACCGGGTGTTGCTTTTTTGTAATTCTTGGGTGCGTTCTTGGACGGTTTGCTCTAGTTTGCGGGAATATTCTTTTTGCGCTTCATAGAGTTGAGCATTTTCCAAAGAAAGGGCCGCTTGAGCGGATAACATTCGCAAGACTTCTACCCGTCTTGGGGTAAAAGCATTTGTAATCAGATTATTTTCTAAATAGAGAATGCCGATGAGCTTACCTTGGGAGAGAATGGGACAACAGAGGATGGATTTAGGTTCTGATTCGAGAATATAGCGATCGCCTCGAAACAGTTCCTCCTCCCGTGCATCGGCTAAAATCACATCATTTTGAGTCCGCTTCACATACTGGATCACTGAAATCGGTACATCCAAACTCTCGGACAATGGAATCGATTGCCGAACCTGCAACTCCTGTTTATTCCCCGCTGCTTCAATCACCCATTCATTCCCTTGGTGTAAAATCAAAACTCCCGTTTGAGCCCCAGCATTTTTTATTAAAATTTTCATTAAATTCCCAAGCAATTGAGGTAGAATAATTTCTCTCGAAATTGTTTGAGCCGCTTTCATGACGGATTCTAAATCAAGAAGACTCGATTCCGTCGTACTGCTACTGGTATTCGTTTCACCCTTTGACGTATTGAGGAGTTGCTTAACATCCGGGGTCAGTAATTGAGGATATCGTTCTTCCAAATCGGCAACTTTTGCATTTGCACCCCAGCGAAGATAACAGGAGTAAGCATCAGTCATGTAAGTTTTAGCAATTTTTTTTCTGCCTAAGGATAAATGAAACTCCCCAGCGAGTTCATTTGCTAAAGCTTCCTCTTGAATATAACCCTGCTGCTTTGCTCCTTCAATAGCTTGCTCATAATAATCCATCGCCTGTTCTCTTTGTCCTAAAACTCGCGCTTTCTCTGCCTCTACCACGTCATATTTATGTTGAAAGTTTTCCGGACAATGATAGGCCCAATTTGCCATTTTT
>CBFGOM010000347.1:0-3029 GCA_965650385.1 uncultured Oscillatoriaceae bacterium | reverse complement strand
CATGTTGGGGCCTTATTGTATTTTCTTCATGATTATAATGAATCATTACATATTTAGGACTCCCTAATATTTGTCGATTTGAGTGCCGGAAGTTATCAGTCTTATGTCGAAGATTGTCAAATTTGCTGCCGACCCAATATTTTATACTTGCAGGTGGATGAAGAGACCCTAGATGTGGATATCAGCAGCGAACCCGAAAGTTAACCAAAACCCAACGTGATTTATGCTACATTTCAAGTATTCTAGTCTCATCAATGCTCCGGTAGAAGTGGTTTGGAACTTTCATGAAAGACCGGATATTTTACAACAGCTAACTCCCCCCTGGCAGCCAGTGGAAATTATCCGTCGGGAAGGGGGTTTAGAAGTGGGGGCAATTTCCGAGTTTAAAATTTTTTTAGGGCCGATTCCTGTACCTTGGCTGGCGCGGCATACAGTCTGTGAACCCTATCAATTGTTTATTGATGAACAAGTAGAAGGACCAATGGAGCAATGGATTCATCGCCATGAATTTATCGCGGAAAATGGTAACACTCGTTTAATTGATGCGATCGATTATGCCATACCGGGTGGGTGGATTCCTGATTTGATGGTAGGTTGGTTTGTAGATGCACGTCTGCGGGATATGTTTCGTTATCGCCATGAAGTGACTCAGCGAGAGTGCAGGCAGTAGTCTTAAAATTTATCGAGTACCTGTTTTGATGGGAATCTTAATCACAAACTCTGTACCCCATCCGGGTTGCGACTGACAGTCTAAAATCCCCCGATGTTTTTCCACAATAATTTGATAGCTAATCGACAATCCCAAGCCAGTGCCTTTACCCACTGGCTTGGTGGTAAAAAATGGGTCAAATAAACGATTTTTTACGGCTTCTGTCAGTCCCGGACCATTGTCTCTAATCTGAATCATCACCCAATTATCCTCGCTGAGTTCAGTATGAATACTAATGGTGGGGGAGGGATTTAACCCCGAATATTTAGAAGGGGGGAATTGACCCTTTGCACTTTTTCTCCCTAACCTTTTGCCTTCTTCCAATGCATCGATCGCATTGGCGAGAATGTTCATGAATACTTGGTTTAATTGACCGGGATAACACTCAATTAATGGTAATTTTCCATATTCTTTTACAACCTGAATTTCCGGCAATCGATGTTGCAAGATGAGTAAAGTGTTCTCAATGCCTTCATGAATGTCTACTGGCTTTTTCTGGGATTCATCTAACCGAGAAAAATTTCGCAATGATAGAACAATTTGGCGAATGCGTTCGGTTCCCAACTTCATAGAATGGAGGGCTTTAGGTAAATCATCTAAGATAAAGGCTAAATCTAGTTCTTCCAGTAAATCGCGGATTTCAGGAACGGGTTCGGGATAGTAATGCTGATAAAGTTCTATCAGGGGCAGAAGTTCTTTAAAATAATTATAGGCGTGAATGGCATTCCCATGAATGAAGGTAATCGGGTTATTAATTTCATGGGCAATTCCGGCCACCATTTGGCCTAAACTGGACATTTTTTCCGTTTGAATCAGTTGAGTTTGGGTTTCTTTGAGTTGATATAAAGCTTGTTCGAGACGTTGTGCTTGATCCCGCGCTTGTTGTGCAGCGGTGCGAGATTGCGCGTAAAGTTGCGCTTGGTCGATCGCAATGGTGAGGCGATCGCTAATTGAGCGCATTAACACCACTTCGCTCTCATTCCAAGCCCGTTCCCCGCTACAATGAACGCAACTTAATACCCCCACTTGACCCGAATGCGTCTGTAACGGCAGAGAAAGGACCGATTTAAACCCCCAAGTCTGAAAAATCTGCACCATTGTCCTATCAGGATAGGATTCTACTACATCAATGCGAATCGGTTGCAGTTGCAAACATTGAACAGACCAAGATTCACTCACACAATAGAAACCCAAGGTACTCACTATCTCGGGCGATCGCGCTTCTTTCACGGTTTCCCAATTCAGAACTGAGCAATCCTCCTGTTGCAGCAGCGATCGCATTCCTTCTGGAGGCATTCCATTGGGTCGATACCAACTAAAATAACAGAGTTCAATTTGCAACAACTCGCGAATTTCTTGTACCGTGGTTGCTAAAATTATCTCTAAATCCAGAGATTGGCGAATCTGTTCCGTGAGTTGATTTAGCAATGCTTCCCGCAACGCTTTTTCTTGTAACCGTTCTTCCGATCGCCGCAAAGCTGCCTCAGTTTGTTTGCGCTTTGTAATCTCTTCTACGGTTCCCTCATAATAAAGTAACGTTCCTGTCTCATATCGGACCGCCCGAGCATTTTCAGCAATCCAAATAATTCCGCGATTTTTGCAGTAAACCTGCGACTCAAAATCAGAAATTTTTCCCTGTTGAGCGATCGCTTCAATAAACTCAATCCGACGATTTTTCTCTACATACAGTTGATACTCCACATTCTGGAGTTCCTGCATCAGTTCCTCCGGTGACTCATACCCATAAATACGGGCTAAAGCAGGATTAGCACTGATATATTTCCCCTCCTGAGTCGTCTGAAAAATCCCCATAATCGCATTTTCAAAAATGCTGCGATATTTCTCTTCTGCCAACTCCCGCGATGCTATTTCCCCTTGCAACTTAGCGATCGCCTCCTGTAATTGTCCCGTGCGCTCCTCCACCCGCTGTTCTAACGCTTCATTCGCCGCTTTCAGCGCATCTTGATAGTGCTGACGCTCTGTAATATCCTGAACCAAAGAAGCCACCCCAATTGCCGTCCCCTCCGGGTCAATTAGCGGCGTATTGTACCATTCACAGACAATAATTTCCCCAGATTTAGTAAAATTCTCATTCGTGCTACGCGTTCCCCCAGTTTGTTGTAATAACGCATGAAACACTTGGTCAACTTGCGTTCTGGCCCTCTCAGGAACAATCAGTTCCACCGCATGATGCTTCAAGGCTTCATCTTTGGAATAGCCAAATATTTTTTCCGCCGATGGATTCCACTCGATTACCTCAAAATTCAAATCCCATTCAATTACGGCCAGCGGCGTTTGTTGGAAATGTAACGCTAGTTTT
>CBFGOM010000346.1:0-3084 GCA_965650385.1 uncultured Oscillatoriaceae bacterium | reverse complement strand
ATTTTAGAAACCGTTATGAAAAGACCTAACCCTTTCAACCCGGACAGTTCTTGGACAAATCGCCCTCAAACGCCCTCAGACCAAGGAATCTCGGTGAGTCATCTGGGCGTCAATTATCGCCAGGTCGAGGCCCTCACCGATGTTAATGCGGTGATTCGCAGTGGACGCCTCACCGGGGTGATTGGACCCAATGGTGCCGGGAAAAGCACCTTAATCAAAGCCATGTTAGGATTAACCCCCATCCTCAGCGGTAGGGTTATCTATCAGGGGAAACCCCTGATGGAACAACGCGATCGCATCGCCTACGTTCCCCAGCGATCACAAATTGACTGGACCTATCCCGCCACGGTTTGGGATGTGGTGATGATGGGACGCGCCAAGAAAACCGGCTGGTTTAAAAGGTATAGCACTGCCAGTCGTCAGATTGCCTCCGAGGCGATCGCCCGAGTTGGCATGAGTGACTACCGCAATCGCAAAATCGGGGATTTATCCGGGGGACAACAGCAGCGCGTGTTTTTAGCGCGATCGCTGGCTCAACAAGCTGAGATATTCTGTTTTGATGAGCCTTTTGTAGGCATCGACCAAAAAACCGAAGCGGTCCTCTTTGAGATTTTTCACGAACTCGCCGAAGCGGGAAACATTGTCATTGTCGTGAATCACGACCTTGGCGAATCGATTACCCATTTTGATGATTTAATCCTATTAAATCGGGAATTAATTGCCTGTGGTGGCCGAGAACAAGTCCTGCGATCGGACAATATGTATCGCGCCTATCAAGGACAAGTTCAATTTTTTAGCGATCGGGCTGCTTAGAAAATCTACTTTTGTAAGGGCAGGGGGGAGAGGTCCGCTTGTTCCCAGTGTTCTTCTACGTTCTGTATAATTTGCCCTGCCATGTTAGATGGATTAATTGAACCTCTCCAATATAGTTTTATGCACCGATCGCTGATTGTAGCGATTTTAGTGGGCTTGATTTGTGCCGTAGTTGGCAGTTATTTAATGGTTCAGCGTCTCGCTTTATTAGGAGATGCGATCGGGCATTCGGTCCTTCCCGGATTGGCAATCGCCTATACGATTGGGGCAAATATTTTTGTAGGTGCGTTTATTGCTGGGGTCCTGAGTACCGTGGTGATTGCCTGGATTAGAACGCGATCGCCCATTAAAGAAGATGCCGCAATGGGAATCGTTCTATCTTCCTTTTTTGCCCTCGGTATTACCTTAATTACCCTCATTCAAAAAGACGAAAAAATTGACCTGAATCATTTTTTATTCGGCAATATTCTCGCCGTTACTTCGGAAGATGTAAAAACCACCGCACTGATTGCCTTTTTAACCCTCGCCGTAGTGTTTTTACTCTACAAAGAACTTTTGTTTTACACCTTTGATCCCTTGGGCGCTCAAGCCGCAGGGCTGCCGGTGAATTTGCTCAATTTCGGGCTAATGGTTTTGATTGCCCTAACTGTCGTTGCCAGTATGAAAGCCGTGGGAGTCGTGCTAGTTTTGTCCTTGCTCATTGCCCCAGGTGCAACAGCCTATTTATTGGTTCCTCGCCTCCATCAAGTCATGATTGTCGGGGCGCTGATTGGCATTGTTTCAAGTATTTCGGGAATGTATTTGAGCTTTTATCAAAATATCCCCTCTGGTCCAGCGATTGTATTAGTTGTATCTGGGTTTTTCCTATTAGCCTTGCTGTTAAGTCCGAGTCATGGAATCCTGACTCATCCTCGGGCTAAAGGAGAGACTTCCCCCTTTTGGCAGGAAATCAAAGGGCTATTTCGCTAGGGCAGACTATCCAGATTTGCGGAATCCGGTTGTCAAAAGTGTGTAAAAACCCGTAGGGTTCAGCCTGGGGGTTTTTACACAATAAAAGTACAGAATTTCTGCTTAAGGTTCTAAGTCTTGTAAAATTTGATTAATCTGTTGAACTGCTCCAAAATTATTGCGAATTTGGTATAAGTCCCGGGCAGTTTTTAAGGTATCAAGAGCTTCAGAAAATTGATTTTGATTTAACAAAGCAATCGCTAAATTAAAATGGCTATCGGGTTCGTCGGGGTAGCGGGCGATCGCTTCTCTCAAAACGTTAGTTGCTTCGGGGATTCTCCCCAAGGAACCCAAAGCACTGCCGAGGTTATTATAGTATTCCACATTATCAGAATTCAGGGTAAGCGCTCGTTCAAACGCGCTCACCGCTGCTGAAAAATTTCCCATTTGGGCATAAGCAATTCCCAAGTTATTGTAAGCCGTATCATACAAGGGATACAAGGCGATCGCTTGTTCAAAAGCTGCCACTGCCTCCATCAATTTTCCCTGACTCGCTAAATCATATCCCTGGTTATTGTAAGCTTCTGCCTCTTCTAAATCCGTTGGGGAATGGCGCTGACTCACGGGAGGCAGCGTGGCATAGGAGACACTAGGCATCGCGGTTACCATGACTAAACCAACGAGCCCACAGGCGAGGAAATGTCGAATCATGATTGATTAATTTTTTCTAATCTTGTGTAGATGATGACTGGATCTGCACTGAGAATTTCAGCGAGTACCTAGTCTGATGGCTGAATCAAGCCTTTCTCTAATTTCTTCACCGGGGAGAGCTACCATTGCGGGGACAAATTGCGGTAACATTACAAAAGTTAACATTTTGCCAAGAAAATACTCAGGACTAGGGATTATGAGCGTACAAATTGGAGATACTGCACCGGATTTTAGTTTGCCATCTCAAACCGGCGAACCCGTTAAACTCAGTGATTTTCGAGGGAAATCTAGTGTGGTGCTCTATTTTTATCCAAAAGATGATACTCCCGGATGCACAAAGGAATCCTGCGCCTTTCGCGATAGTTATGAACAATTCAAACAAGCAGGGGCTGAAGTGATTGGGGTCAGCAGCGATTCGGCGGATTCTCACCAAAAATTTGCCAGTAAGTACAGTCTGCCGTTTACTCTGTTAAGCGATCGCGATAAAGCCCTTCGCAAACTCTATGGGGTCCCGTCCACTCTAGGACTCCTCCCCGGGCGCGTCACTTATGTGATTGATAAACAGGGCGTTGTCTGTCATATCTTCAATTCTATGATGAATTTTGAGGGTCA
>CBFGOM010000345.1:0-3113 GCA_965650385.1 uncultured Oscillatoriaceae bacterium | reverse complement strand
TGGAGATGAATCCCCAAGTCGTGGCGCGCCATAACACTTCGCGACACTCCATGACCCGCCATGACATGACATCCAACCCGCATTTAAAGGCAAAATGAACAAAGAACAACTACAACAGGAACTGGGAATAAAAACCAGGCAATGGCAAAGATGGTGCAGTTCTCTCGGATTTTCCGCTTCACTGGAGTCTTATTCTCCAGAGCAGGTTGATCAGCTAAAAAGACTTAAGGAACTTCTCCGAGAGAAGAAGAGTTTTGAAGAGGCTGTAACGCTTATTTCTGGCAAGGAACCTCCCAAAGAAAATCCTTTTGCTACTGCATTAATAAAGCGGGCGAAAAGTCAGTTAGATATCCTGCGTCCAGAAGAAATAGGCGAAGCCTTAATAGAGGTTTTTGATGAAAGAGTAGCGATTGGTTTCCTGAAAGGTGCTCAAAGAAAAAAGCCAACAGCTTTTGAGCAAATGGTAGGAAATTTCTCGCCATTCGCAATAGAGGGAGATGACTGCCTAGAAGCCTTAATATTGGAGGCAGCCGATGACGAGGTTGCTTAATCTTCTCCCCTTCACTGCCGCACCTTTATTCCTGGCATCTTGGATCGAGATATCCTTCCCCATCTGGAAAAATTGGCCGCCAGTTTCCTTAATTCTCTGCGGATTAATCCTGCTGATTCCCTTGGGGAAAATCTCAGCAGACCGCTTGAATCCTGCCTCTTTAATTGCCCTAGGGGTTGGAATTGTCCTTACCGCATGGAGATATTGTTCGTGAATCGTAATACTAAAATTTTGGTATCCATAGGTCTGCTTGTCGTGGGAATAGGAATGGTCGCGCTACAGGTGTGGTTTTATCTGGGGATATGGAGGGCTTGTGCTCAGTAGATATCTCCCCTCCATCAACTCCCTCGCCGACCGAACCGCCAAAGACCTACAGCGATCCTTTGAGTCAGCACTACTCCAAAAGTTTGCCGAAAAAATGAAGGGCGCGGACCCGGATGCCGGTGCGATCACCAGTTCCCTAGCCCGATGGCGACGGAGGGCAAACCACACCGCCCTCGGTTGCGCCAGTGCCGGAGTTCTATCACTTTTTCTCGGAGCCGCATCCCAGCCGGGGACCCTTAGCCGGGTTGGGTTTTCCTCCTTGGCGGTTAGTGCGATCGCCGGTGCTCATCTTCAAAGGCGATCGGCTGAAGAAATCGAGCCGGTCTTGGGAATTGTCGCTCGAATTCAGGCGCATAACGCCATATCCCCACTCATGCAAATTATGAATCAGCCAACAACGATATCAGCACAGCTAGTACCAGACGCAACCGTCCCGGGTGCGATCGCACTACCCGAAGCGCAACCCCGATTTTTCAACTGGGAGGAATTGCGCGACCCCGACCTCTATCCCCATTGCCTGATCATCGGCCCGACCGGATCGGGCAAAACTTACAGCACCGAACGAATTTTAAAATTCCTGGGAAGTCCAGCCCGGGTGATAACCACCAAGCGCAAATCAGATCAGTGGGTTGGGCTGGAAGTCATCGGGCATCCCCGAAACTTCCCGGCAATTTCAGAAGCCTTAGAGGGGTCCCTTGAGGAAATGCAGTCCAGGCTTGAGGCGATCGACAAACCCTGGGAACAGCAGTGGACCATAGTTGACGAACTCCCCGCCATCGTCGCCAACTGCCCAAACACAACCGAACTTCTGACCACTTTTATTAGAGAAGCTCGGGAAACCAGGCTAAGGTTTATGTTTTTGGTCCAGGGCCAGCAGGTAAAAACCATTGGGCTGGAGGGCCAAAGCGACCTCCGGGACAACCTGCTAGAGATTCGCCTTGGCAGATTCGCGGTTGACGAGGCGGGTGCGATCGCACGCAAGACGAAATCCCCCGAAGCACAGGCCAACCTTGACTGGCTGAAATCCCAAAAATACCCCCTCTTAGTGGGAACACTTCCAGCACTTTTACCGGAGGCAAGCGATGGATGAAAACTACGCCAAATATTTAGAACGGCAGTATGGGCAAAAGGTGGCAGAAATGTATAGAAAGGTCTCCACCCCAAAGCAAGACCACAAGCCATTCCCCAAGTGTGCCAAGTGCGGACAAATATTCACTCACATGAGAAAAACCAACTATTGCAGCAAGCAGTGTGAGATGAAGGAATGGAGCAAAACCCTCTGTGGTAAAAAACCTAAAAAGTCTAAAAAGTCTGAAAAATAAAAACGCGATCGCTCTGCGCGGGCGATCGCATTCTCAGGATTTAGCGGCATGGAAATTTGATTGTATCATGAAGCGTCAGAGAAAAGGAACCGTAGGGATTGAAAGCAATCGGGGATGGCTTAGGCTCCGTCTGCCAAGGTCAGTATCACCAGAAGGCAAACAAAAGTATATCTACCTCAACTTGCCCGACAACGGAAACTCCAGAGATATCGCGCGTGAGAAAGCTATCGAGATTGAACTAGATATTCGCCGGGGAACATTAAAAGAGATTGATTCTTACTTGCCGCAGGTTTTTCCATTCCCCCCAGTTCACCAAGGCTAGACCTGGGGGAATTGTTTGTGAGATATATTGAATTTAAGTCCAAGACATTAAAAAATTCATCATTCAAGGACTTAAAAAGAACCCTCCATCATTTAGCCGATTTTCCAACGAACGAGATATCTCCGAGTGCGGCCAAGGAAATCCGCACTCACCTACTTATTACACTCTCACAAGAGACAGCGAGGCGAGTTTTACAGCAAGTGAGCGCTTGCTGCCGATGGGGTGCAGAAATGGGGTTGATTTCAATTAATCCCTTTGAAGGTTTGCCCATTATTAAACGGAAAAAGCAGGGGAGCGAAATTAACCCGTTTACCCGGGACGAGCGCGATCGCATTCTGGAACGATTCAAATCCGATCCAAATCACCAACCCTTTGCCCCCTACGTCGGATTTTTGTTTCTGACTGGGTGCAGACCATCGGAGGCGATCGGTCTCCAGTGGCGTCACGTCAACTGCGAGTTCGTCACTTTTGCCGAACCCGTTGTCGAAGGATACCGGGAAAGTTCCACCAAAAATTCCTCTATTCGCCGGTTCCCGATTAACAAATCACTGGCAGAGTTGCTGGGGTCAATCAAGCAAACCGGCAACAACCCAAA
>CBFGOM010000344.1:0-3142 GCA_965650385.1 uncultured Oscillatoriaceae bacterium | reverse complement strand
TGATGCTATAGCGACATTAATCTGTCAACGGTGACAAATAATATGGCAACCGATACAATACCTACGGCATAGCCCCACTGTGCGGCAATCCAGAATCACATAACTGTCGGCGATGACAGTTAGGGGAAAGCACTGGCGGCGAATTCCTAAACTGCCAAAGTTGGCACTTTGGGGAAAACTTGGCGGCGATCGCAACTGGGGGGAAATCCTCAAACTGTTGGAACTGGCACTTATTGGGTGGGATGGAAACCGGCGGGAGGGATAACTGTCGGTTCCGACACTTTGGAAATGTTGGATGCGATCGCCCGTTGACCCGGTTGCTTCCCCTCGTCCCCACCGGCAGCGAATTCTTAAACTGCCCGAACCGACAATTTTGGGCTTGCTTTTATTGGACATCACGGACAATACACTTGGCCCCATCTGGGTGTAGGCGTATCCATCGGGTTTACCCCTGGAGGTACAGGGACACATTGAAATTCTCTGATTTGTCCATTGACTAATCCTATAGTTTTGCCGTGATTTGTCGATTCTATACCGTAAGTAACTGTACTTGCTTGTCTACAACTATTAATCACATTACGGCTTAACGAAATGAGCAGTTGTGGCGAATTAAAAATATTTAATATCTGTTGAGCTTCTCCCCGAGAGTTGGGAGGGTCTAGCCAAACTACTAATCCAAGTTGCCGATCTGGAGGCGCATTCCCGATATGATTGTACACACCGAACTCAAGCTCCACATTGTTATTCTCTTGCAGTGTAGTGGTAATAGTGTTGATAGCCTGTTCACAACTACGGTCCCGCCTGAATAAAGCCGGTTGAGCCAACACCGGATCCACCATCAACAAGCTAGTTACAAAAGCCAAAAGAGTCTTTCTCATTTGAATATTCCTCTATCAAAGCTCAGTTTAGTTAATGCTTCTACGGAAAATAACCCCACTATTAGAACACATTAGTTGTTGGTTTGTGTCTGATTTGTGTATAACTTGAAAGAAAAGCGGAGAACAGATTGCCCTTAAGCCGATCGCCCTCATTGGAGACAACCCGCGACGGTCCCTGGGGAATGTTGGAGTTTTTATCGGTTGCCATATTATTTGTCACCGTTGATAGATTAATGTCGCCATAGCATCAATCAGTTTGTCGGTGCTTCTCCCATGGTTTCGGCAGTTATCTGATTAATGATTAAACAGTTGGTGATGGCGCAGAAGAAGCCTACTTACCATCGCTTGCCAATACCTTTTACAAGAAACGACATCTAATTGGTCAAAATTACAAAAGACGACATTTAATTTGTCAAACCTAGTTTTGGGTGGGTCCTCGTGAAAAAATAGCCTAAACCTTTATGCACAGAGGGATTGCTGTCTATCAAGTTCAGCGACATTAATTTGGCAAGACGACAAATAATGTGGCAACCGACATATTGGCTTCTACAAATCGTCAACTGTCTTGGTTTTATGGGCTGCAAAATTGCCAAAACCTGCGTACAGTAAGTTCAACGTTACCCAGCTACTCGAAAATTACCCCTACCTCTGAATATATCCTCGAATGAGTTGAGTAATCGCTAAAACTTCAAGCATTAAGTAAGCATAACCGTTAGCTATCCAAAAGGATTTAGAATTTGGGAGTGTTTTTACAATAAATGAGCCAACCCAAAATTCTAACCCAACGGAACTAAAGAACATGGGAATGAGCGTCACCATAATTTCTAAAGGCAAAAAAGGGAAGTTGCCGGGTGAAACGGGCAGATAATATCCCAAAACTATAAAACCAATAAAGGGAGCCACCATCATTAAAAATACAATGCCTGCAATAGTTGAGACGAAATTGCAGGCAAAAGATAGCCAAGCTGCACGAATTGCACTCAACCCTAGAATTTTTCCATGAATGCAAGATTCAATAACGATAATAGGAACAAGTAGTATGATTTGGTAGCCAATGCTTTGAGAAAATAGCGGAACTCCTGAGTTAGCAAGGTAGAGAACGTTCATTTTTTATCTCCTGAAAATCTAATTTCTAAATATCGCGATAATTTTCCAACTTTCCCAGTTCGCAGCCACAGCCCGAATTTTATCTTCACTCATTGACCAAGACGGGCTGAATTTATCGCCACTCACGTTCTTAATTATCTAGTAATAAAACCAGATTTTAGTCTGCATAGATGACAAGCAAGACTTTGAAATACTATTAAAAATGACTCATACCCGTCAAGATTTTGATAGTGACGGTTGACCTCTTCACACCCGGGAGTAATGCTTGACAAGTTTTAATGCTTTTTGATAAAAATTTATTCCTTCGGCTAGGCTATTTATCATAAAAAAAGCGATCACATTAAACCAACTGATTGTACCGTTTTAGCAGAGAGTCTCATCATTCCAAGCGGCAAGCAGCAGCCATATCGGAGGCGATCGCATCCAAATCATTCCCAAAGTGTCGCAGGTGACAGTTTCGGAATGATTCCCGCTAGTGTTTCTCTTAAACTGTCACAGGTGACAGTTATCTGATTCTGCTTCCCCTGGGGAGTCGGTACTATCTGCCCCTTCCAGGTGGCAAACCTAAGCCCTCTCTAACCTGTTGGTCAACCGCCTCGCTGGGGACGTACCAAACATGGAGCATCATCGGGTAATTCCAATACTGATAGTTCGTGGGTTGGCACTGGCTAAAGATAAGTTTCATTAGCTCTAAGTCTGAACTAGAAATCGGAATATTCCCCTCTGAACCCACCGAAGTCATCTCGCCTACAATTTGACCGTTGACTTGGACATCTAAAGCTGCAACGGTTTCACAGATTGAGGTTCCTGCCATATTGGCACAACTGCCAACCGCACATTCATCTCGAAATTCTAAGGTCTGGCGTAGGTCTTCTTTAACTTGTTCGACTGACTCAATTGAATCCACCAATCCTTGCAAGTCGCTTTGTCCTTGAGCGGGTTCGATTAAAATGCCGATGCCTAAACCCACTAACAAGATAATGAGAACGAGTTGGATAATAGTAGTGGTGCGCTGCTTTTTGCTAGGTCTCATCAGTTGGCCCCAATTATGTTTTGAGCACATCAAACGAACTGATTGTAACGCTTTAGAAGGGAACCGGGTTCGTTCGAGGCGGTAACTACAGCTATCCCAGAGGCGATCGCCTCTAACTCGTTCC
>CBFGOM010000343.1:0-3148 GCA_965650385.1 uncultured Oscillatoriaceae bacterium | reverse complement strand
TGAGAAAGTTCTCGCAGCCGAGTAAGGGGTTCTTCTGCGAGAATTCGCGGTTCATTGGCTTCTAACAAGAGCTTCCAGTAACTATTCAGTTGCTCTATCTTCTCTTGAAGTTGACGGTCAAGTTCCTGTAGCGCCTGACAATGAGAACAAGTATTTTCCGGGTCCCGATGAAGATGAGAGGGATGCTCAATTAAATATCTAAACTTGTTTTGGGCGCATTCCATTTCCATCGTTCGCTCGGCTAAGGCAAAGCGATGGCGGATCACCTCTAGTTGTGATGGATAAAGCTTTTTCTGCTTAACTAAAATTGCTTCAGGGACTCCAACTTTGCCAAAATCATGCAATAAAGCCGCGTAGCGAATTTCCTGGATTTGACGAACACTAAACTTGACCTCTCGCATGGGTCCAGTCGTCACCGTGTTAGCCTCTTGACTAAGGCGCACAGTTAGTTCAGCCACTCGCTCAGAATGCCCAAAGGTACAGGGATCCCGGGCTTCAATCACTTGGACCGATGCCGTTACAAAACCCTCGAACAGATGTTCAATACTGTCTTGCAGATGATTCCGTTCGATGGAGATCGCCGCTTGGGAGGCCAAACTTCTGACAATACGTTCTTCCCATTCTGAGTAAGGCTGGGTGACTTCGGTCACGTTTTCTGGGGTGACCACCACATCAGCTTTAGTCTTGCGATTAATCAGCTGTAGCACCCCGATCATTTCCCCCTGACGGTTTTGCATCGGCAGCACTAGGACCGAACGGGTCGAGTAGGCCAGGTCTCGATCAACACTCCGTTCTAGCTGATAAGGGACCGTGGGGGGCAAGGCATAGGCATCGGCTAGATTGAGGCTTTCTCCCGTTAGGGCCACGTAACCCGCCAAACTTTTAGGCGTCAGGGGAATGGCAAATTCCTGAAATGAAACCAGAGGCAGAGAATCGTTCTGTGCTACCTTAAACAACAACTTGGGTACATCTTCGTCGTTGTGATCGACCAGGTAAACGCTCCCTGCATCGCTACAGGTCAGTTCTCGGCTCTTGGTTAAAATGAGGGTCAACAAGGCTCCCAAGTCGTATGTACTCGAAAGCGCCGCGCCAATATCTAATAGCTCCTCTACTAATTCCGCTCTCGTTACATATTCATTGCTTAATTCCGGGGTATGGAAGACCCCAAGCGAGTGATTTTTTACTGTCCGATCGCTGTTCACAGCTTTACCTGAATTCACATGAAAGTACCGGATGCATGGAAGTCCTGGCTCGTTAAATCAGGGAGGAAAGGCGGCCCTATTCCATTGAGTCCCCGTCAATCTTGTGCTACAATCGAGAGACCTTTGAGTTTAACTGTCAACCTGTGGAAACAATTTCAATCCTCTTCAAACGCCTGATTTGACTCTAATGCTGCATAGTTGTCATAACTCGGGTAAACAAGTCCGATTTGAACCGTTAAGTCTACCTAAGAGCGCATCAGTGACAGACCAACACCATAAAATTTCCCTACCATAAAGTCACCACAATTGCAATACCTCGGGGATGAGTCTTTAGTTTGAGCGTTGAGAAACCTTTTAACAAAACCTTAACCACTGGCGTTTCCAGACTATCACCCGATTCATACTGGAGAGTATCAAGAAGGGACTGCTAAACTTAGGCTCCCGACTCGGTAGCTTGGGTTCGTGGATCTTAAAAACATTCTCCTCTGGAACATGAGTCCCCTTTCTCGTAAGCTTCTGACCCTTTCTGTAACGCTCATGGTTGACAGTGCTCGCTCTTTAGAACCGGGCGATCAAGGTTCAAGCTCAGTCTATATCCTGGGGCATAATTTCCCCAAACGGCTCTTCTTCGTTAAGAACAGCGATCGCTCCTGACTTTTGTAGCAACATATACCCGGGGTTTAGACCTGCCTTTTTAAGTTTCTCTCGTTCATCTTGGGTAAAGATGGACCTGTTTAGGAAACCCAATTAACCCCCTATGGGGTCGAGACTTTCCTCAATTCGTTGCTCTAACTTATAACGTCTCCCGATTCTGGTGATGCTACAGGGGTAGTTAACTAGACCTCTGGCATAAATCTCTTAACCCAATTGGCATTTTTAAAAGGGGTTGGAGGAAACTCTCCAGTATTTCGCAACAGGTGTATGTATTAGCCCAGTTTATCACAAAAATTTTGTCATGAGAATTTAATCCTTTTGACCCGACTTTCTAAGGGAAGGAAACTCATTTCAACTCCGAGATAGTTTGGGCCATCTGAAAATCTTTTTCAGTTAAGCCCCCAGCATCATGAGTGGTTAAACTAATGGTAACTTTGTTATAAGAAATTTCTAGGTCAGGATGATGTGCGGCGATTTCAGCCGGATCTACTAATTGATTAACAAAGGCGATCGCCTCAATAAAATCTTTAAATTTTTTTTCACACTGCAAAATTTTTCCATTTCGGGTCCAGTCTCCAAGCTGACTCAACCGTTCTTGAATCTCTTGTTCTGTTAACAACTGAGCCATCTAATTCCCCCTGTTGACTTCTAACTATATAAAATGAAGATGATTAACCAAATTTCTTCCCTGGATAGGGTTTTCTAATCACCATCCCTGACTTTTCTCTATACCTGCCCATGACGTTTAACTACGGCTTAAAAAAACTATCCGCTCTCACCTGGTGCGCTTAGTTTTCACTATGACGCTGAGGGCGAAAGCGGTCTAGTTGGTCTTCAAATTGGAATCTGACTGCCGGGAGGAACTCCCAACCAGCCTAGTTCTCAAGGATTTTCTTTAATCCGAAAGGGACTAAAGCGAGTTGTTAGAGAACAGCCCCGGCCCACAGCCGATTTGCTCCAATTTGATGACCCATGCGTTTACTACTATCTGGCATAGGCATCACCTCCTGTTTACCCTAAGTGGGTTTTATTCTCATAAACTTTATGTAACCTAGCATAACACACCGAATTGGAAATTTTCCAACTCTGCAGTTTTTTATCTGGCTAATTTTTTTCCAGGAACTGTCGGGGCCTGAGAAATTGTTAACCTGCCCCTCTGCTATCTAACAAAAAACCCCTACCATCTGGTAGGGGTTTTGACTAAACCAACCTAAAAACGGACTTAGGTTGCTGGGAATTTCTACAGAGCGTTACCGCGAGGTAGAACTTCTTCAGGGAACTCAAAGTTTTCA
>CBFGOM010000342.1:0-3149 GCA_965650385.1 uncultured Oscillatoriaceae bacterium | reverse complement strand
AATTGTTTCTTGCAAAAAAATTGGAAGCACAAAGCTCTCCTGTAGAGTAATAACTTCCTAATTTCTTTTAGGCAAGAGAAAAATGATTGATCTGAACCCCTCTATCGAGGGTTGTACTCAGATTTATGGCTGAACTAAGGAGATTAAGTCAATACTTTGAGTTCCAGTATCAGCCCTGGAGTTACTAAGTCTAGTGTTAAGAACTCCCTACACAATCTAGGTCCACTCTAGTATGCAGGGATAACCCAACCGAATTGGAATCCCAACGCTCAACACTGGCCGTGTTTTTATAATTTAGTTTCTTCACCCCTAGTTTATAGCTATGATAATGTCAAAATCGATTGCTTTAATTTCTGTTCATGGCGACCCAGCCATAGAAATTGGGAAAGAAGAGGCCGGAGGCCAAAATGTTTATGTTCGTAAGGTTGGAGAAGCGTTAGGAAATCTGGGGTGGCAAGTGGATTTGTTCACCCGCAAGTCCAATGCAACACAACCGACGGTAGTACAACATACCCCCAATTGCCGCACGATTCGCTTAGTTGCCGGACCCGAAGAATTCGTTCCCCGGCAAAAGATTTATGAATATGTTCCCGAGTTTGTTCAGGAATTTCTTAAATTTCAAAACCAACAGCACCTAGACTATCGCCTCGTGCATACAAATTACTGGATTTCGGCAGCAGTGGGAATGGAATTGAAAAAATTTCAACCCATCCAACAGGTTCATACTTACCATTCTTTGGGTGCAGTGAAGTATAAAACCGTTTCCACCATTCCGATGATTGCCAGCACACGCTTAGGGGTGGAGAAGGCTTGTTTGGAAAATGCCGATCGCATTGTGGCAACCTCTCCCCAGGAAAAAGCACACATGAGAACCCTGGTTTCCACGAAGGGACAGATCGATGTGATTCCTTGTGGTACCGATATTGATCAATTTGGCAGTGTTTCGCGGGCTGTAGCGCGGGAACAACTGGGAATTCCCCAGGATAGTTCTGTAGTCTTTTATGTAGGCCGATTTGACCGACGCAAAGGGATTGAAACCTTAGTTCGGGCGGTGAGTCGTTCCACCCTTCGGAATCAGCAGGATCTCCGGTTGATGATTGGTGGGGGTTGGCGTCCGGGTCAAAGCGATGGAAAAGAACGCGATCGCATTGCCAGTCTGGTAGAAGAGTTGGGAATAACTGATTTGACCACCTTTCCCGGACGGATCGGCCATGACAAGTTACCCTTATATTATGCAGCGG
Source organism: uncultured Oscillatoriaceae bacterium (assembly GCA_965650385.1). Taxonomy (GTDB): domain Bacteria; phylum Cyanobacteriota; class Cyanobacteriia; order Cyanobacteriales; family Laspinemataceae; genus Laspinema. The sequence continues at coordinate 1,908 of CBFGOM010000342.1, read as the reverse complement.
CCAATGTTTGCGTAGTTCCTAGCCATTATGAACCGTTTGGATTGGTGGCGATCGAAGCCATGGCAAGCCGGACCCCCGTTGTAGCCTCGGATGTAGGCGGATTACAGTTTACAGTAGTTTCAGAAGAAACCGGTCTACTCTGTCCACCCCAAGATGATGCTGCCTTTGCGATCGCCATTGACCGAATTTTATCTGACCCCGACTGGCAAAACGAATTGGGACAAGCGGCACGCGAACGGGTACAAAGTCAGTTTAGCTGGGATGGTGTGGCTCGTCAACTCAGCCATTTGTATAACAGCCTGCTGGTCCAATCCAGCCCGTCCCTAGACCCAGCGATCGCGTAATGCCTGAAGCATCCGAATCGCCAGAACTAGAAACCGGGTTTTTGCTCCCAATTGAGCGTAAAGCCAACAAAAATGGTTTCAAAAAACCCGGTTTCTCACATTCTGCCGGACCATCAACTGAGTTTTTTGCCCTTTCTTTGCCGCTACCGGGGCAAAAAAGGGCTCCCAAAACCCAGTTTATCTGACCGTTACCGGATCTCCGGACTCAGAACAGACCGGGATTACTCTCTTCCTGCACTGATCTATATCCCTTCGGGTCCCCGATTTTCCAGTGATCCAAAGGGTCTGGCTTCAAGGATAAAGCCAGCGGGCCCAGGCTCCTTGATAAAAACGACTTGAGACAATCGGATTTGGTATAAGATGCGATCGCCTATAATTTCCCCCGATTTTTCGAGTAGGAGTCATGAGGGTTAATGTATCTGGAAGAACGAGCATTTTGGGTAGCTTGGTCGCAAATTCCCGCCGTCGGACCGGTTTTATTGGGTCGCTTGTTTAAATATTTTGGCAGTTTGGCCGCCGCTTGGCAAGCGGACCCAGACACTCTCACTCAGGTCCAGGGTTTAGGTCAACAACTGGTGGAAAAAATTGTCACCCGGCGCTCGCAACTGAATCCCGAACAACTCTATAGCGAACATCTGCGCGAAAACCCCAATTTTTGGACCCCGGCAGACCCTGATTATCCTCGGTTGCTTGGGGAAATTCCTAACCCACCCCCCCTGCTGTATTACCAAGGTCACCTTGATCGCCAGGAAACCCTCGGTAATCGCCCCATTGTCGGCATTGTCGGGACTCGTAACCCCTCAGAATATGGGCAGCGATGGACGCGCCGCATTAGCAAAACCCTGGCGGAATGTGGTTTTACCATCGTCTCCGGCATGGCCGCAGGCATTGATACTCACGCCCATCTGGGTTGTTTAGAAGCCGATGGGCGCACGATCGCCGTCTTCGGAACTCCCCTCAACAAAATATATCCAGAGACCAATCGCCATCTCTCTGAAAAAATTATACAAAAAGGATTATTTTTAAGTGAGCATCCGGTGGGTACACTCACAAGGCGAGAACACTTCGCACAACGAAATCGGATTATTGCGGGGTTAAGTCAGGCGGTTCTAGTCATGGAAGCACCCGAGCGATCGGGGGCGCTAATTACAGCCAAAGTCGCCAATGAATACAGCCGCGATGTCTTTGCCTTACCTGGACGCATTGATGACCCCAATTCTCAAGGTTGTTTACGACTCTTGAAAAATGGGGCTGAGACCATCATCAATGAAACAGAACTGCTAGAAATGCTAGGGGCCATGCCCAAATATAATCCGCCCCTTTCCTCTCCTGCTCTCACGACAGGGATACTCCCTGTCCCATCATTGCCAAAATTAGACCCTCCCTTACAACAAGTCTGGGAAGCAACAGCGATCGAGCCGATCGCCTTTGAACTTATTGTATCCCAAGCCCAACTCGATGCCGCCTCAGTGTCCAGCGCATTATTGCAACTAGAGTTAATCGGTTTAGTCGAGCAATTACCAGGAATGCGCTATCGCCGCAGTTGAATCGGCAGTTTCTTCAG
>CBFGOM010000341.1:0-3201 GCA_965650385.1 uncultured Oscillatoriaceae bacterium | reverse complement strand
TCGCCAAAACATACAAGGGGCAAGCCTTTTGAGCTTCTTGTCACCCCTTCAGGAGACTCAACCCTATCCGTGGGGTCCTCCCGAACTCTGGGTTCTAGGCATCAGGGATCACTAAACCTCTTGCTTTGATTCAATGATCGATCCCCTCAACCTCCGTCAGATCCTCATTCTTAAAGAGGATCTGATAGGAAATTGGGTTCTGATAGGTGTATAACAACCCATACTCTCAAGGGTCGAGACTCAGTAAAAAACCTCGTGACTAGGGGCGAATTTGAGCCACAGATGAAATTTGCGTAAAGTTAGAAGCAAACTTTAATAAAAATTTATTCATTTTTATCCATTGTTTTTGAATTGTTTTGTAGAAATTAACACGGCTTTTAAGCTTATAAAGCTACTTAAATGATTGGCTTGATATCGCAATTATTCAAAAATGGATTCAACCCGAAAAATCGATGATTGGTTACTCGGCTTGAAGGCAGTTGCTTCCGGATAAACCGAGGTGTAGTCTAACCTTTTTCCCCGTCCCAAGATGCAAACTAGGTTGAAATGAATGTGATATGGGATACCCGAATGATGAAAACCCGGTTAACGAAAGAAAATTCGAGACATTGAAAAATAATAGGCAACATTCCTGATAGAGAAACTCAGAAGCTGAACATTGTTTGCACTGATACCGGAACAAAGTCCTAGTTTGGCTAGAAACCCCAGTTCCCCGGCAGTGAACAGTTTCACTGCTGATGAGTAGTGCAACCTCTGTCAAAGGCATAGATCGAACCTGGCTCGATTTAACTGGCCCCAATGGTCCAGGGAACAGGTATAACGATTTGATCTCAGGGAGTCAGAGGGGATTGGTGGGGTCTCTAACCAAGCAGTCAGGTTAATTTTAAACCTCTGTGAAACTCAAGGTCAAGGTGGAAATTCTTTCTATGCAGAGAGTCGCGTCAATGCCTATATTAGAAACATTATTAGCCGATCGCTATCAAATCGTTAAAGTTTTAAATGCTGATGGGGTCGGTAACACCTACATTGCTAAAGATACCAAAAACCCAGACCATCCTAAATGTTTCGTCAAGCAACTTAATCTCGCCACGCCCAATCCACATTGTCTCAAATCAGCGCAACACTTATTTAGGATTGAAGCCCAAACCCTGCAAAAACTGGGAACTCACGATCGCATTCCCCGATTGTTGCACTGCTTCACTGAAGCAGATTCTTCCTATTTAGTTCAAGAATGGATTGAAGGGGTTAAACTCCGGAACTTACTCCCCATCGGCCAACGCTGTAGCAAGCGATGGAGTGAAAGTGCCTGTTTGCAGTTTCTCAAAGAAGGCTTATCTCTTCTTCATTTCATTCACCAAAAAGGATTTATTTATGGCAATATCGCCCCAGATAAATTAATTAAACGGGCGAATGATGGCAAATTTGCCCTTGTTGACTTTGCCGGTGTCCAACCGATTCGGGACCAAAATATCCCCGGATATCGACAAGCTTCGATCGCCTTGCCGATCGCTACCTTTGGCTATTTACCCCCGGAACAACTCACCGGAAACTCCCGTCCCAACAGTGATATATATGCCTTGGGCTTACTCGCAATTCAAGCCTTAACTGGACTACATCCCGCAGACTTAGAAGTTAACTCCCACACTGGAGAAATTGATTGGCATTCAGAGGCGATCGCGCCAGTGGGTTCGGCGTTGGTTGCCCTATTAAGTAAAATGGTGCGCTATCACTGCAAACATCGTTACCAGTCTGCCACAGAAGCTTTAAATGAATTGCAACTTCTCCAGTCTCCCAACTCCACCTTCATCAATCTCCCGGCAATAGAAATTCACCCCATACCCACCCCTGAGACGCTCAAAGAAACTCAGGACATTGCCACAATTCCAGAGACAAAAGTTGCGATCGCAGCTCAACTTTCAGTAACCGCAACCTCTGCTGTAACACCCGCTCCTCTTGAACAGCGTGATGTGATGGATAGAGTCTCCCCTATCTCCCGTATCTCCCCAATCTCTCCTCTGGACCCATCGCCTGAAGCGATGACGGTTCCGAATCAACCTTTAGAAATGGAATCTATTTCGTCTCCAGAAATGAATGCGACGCCAGATCCCATTGTTGCTCAATCTTCACTGTCACCCCAACCGATCCCCTCGAAAAAGGGTAGCGGCGTTAAGGGTTCTAATATTCTGCTTCTGGGAATGTGGAGTGGGTTTGCGGTGAATTCCCTGGTGATTACCGGTGGCCTCACTTCGCTGTTCTCTTTTTCCACCGCCGATGATGGGCCGAAACTTTTAACTCAAGCGACTATAGAATATCATGCCGGGGAGTATGACAAAGCCATCTCTCTGGCAGAATCGATTCCCAACTTTAGTCAGGCTTATAGTGAGGCTCGCACGAACCTCGACCGTTGGCGGGTAGACTGGGAAAAAGCCCAGAGTCAATTCCCCTTAGTGGAAAAAGCCTATCAAGAAGAGCAATGGGTCGAAGCAATCCAAGCCGCCGCCTCAATTCCTAATATTGCCTATTGGCAAGATAAAATTGCGCCTTGGGTGGAGGAAGCAACAGCGCAAGTTGCACCGCAAACGCCAGAATGGTTGAAAGCAGCCTATGCCAAGGGGGGAGAAAAAGATTTTAAGGGGGCCTTAGAATTACTCAAGAAGATTCCCCCGGGGACTCCGGCTTATGAGGAAGCAGTTTCTAAGATTCCCGAGTATGAAGAAAATTATCGCATTCGTCTCGAAGCCGAAGCGCATCGGTTATTAACGGAAGCTTACCAAGCGGCGATCGCCAAAGATTTTACGGCAGCTATTCAGTTGCTCGAAAAGATTCCCTCGGGTACGCAGACTTATTCTAAGGTCCAAGAAAAGATTAGAGAATATCGTCAGAAGCAGCGGATTAAGGGGAATTCACTGTTGCAAGAAGCGTATCAACGTGCACGCAAGCAGGATTTTGTCGGGGCGAACGAGATTCTTAAACAAATTCCTCGGGATACCCCAGCTTATGCGATCGCCCAAACTAAGCAGGTGGAATACACTCAAAAGCAGCGTAATCGGCGTCAACGGGCGTCGGTGAATGGGGTAAAAGGGGCGATGGAGGGTCCGGTTCAATTATTGGCGATGTCTGTAGATCGTCCATCCAGCGATCGGACTGAAGTCGGTTTTCCTGGGGGCTTGTCTCTGGACTTCAATCCGGGGGATTGTTTAC
>CBFGOM010000340.1:0-3246 GCA_965650385.1 uncultured Oscillatoriaceae bacterium | reverse complement strand
CCCTTTACCGGCAAGCAATAGAGATTCAAAAGGTGCAGTTAGGCGAGAATCATCCCGACTATGCCCAAAGTTTGAACGGTTTAACAGAACCTTTTTATGCAAAAAACTGGAAAACCGTGAAGCAGCTATTGAATGGTACAGCAATTTTATCATTAGGAGCATTAATATCTGGTCCTGCTGCTGAAATTTTAGCCACAAAATATGCCATTAACGGGATCGCCGTTTCTAACTTCCTCGCTAATGTTTTATCGGGAATGACTGCCAGTAATGTTGGCACATTAATTGAAAGGTTAGGCCGCAATCCCGAGATTTTAAAGAATCAAGACTTAGGCAGAGTAACAGGACTGGCACTTGCCCTAGGGGTTCGCACCGTTGCTGAGGGGAATGAGTTTCCCCAATGGCGGAAGATGTTGCGCGCTTTGGCAGATAAGACTGCTAAGTATTGGCTCAAAATTGACGCTAGCGAACTTGCTGGCGAAGGGCTATCCCTCTTGGACGAGAGTCAGATTCGCTATGCTTTTTCGGCCAATCCCGAAGACTATGAAAGGTTGCGAGTATTAGATGAATCGCAGTGGAAAATTGTCGTGCGAGGGTTGATGCAGCAGCACTTAGGGCGAGATAGGGCTAAGTATGAACCTGCAATTGAGGCGATCGCGCGTCATCTGAACGAGACATTTCCCACAAACCTGCGGGAAGTCTTGGCAGATGACGCAGTAGGGAAACAGGCATTTAAAAAGATGCTGTTGGACTTACAACGGGAAACCGTGGGGATGTTGCGACAAATTTGTGATCGACTTGACGAAATACCTAATAAAACCGAACTCAAAACCCAATTGGGCGAACTCGAAACTGCCTTACGCCAAGAAAACCACCAAAATACCCGCGTTCTAAAACAAATCTTAGCCCTCCTACAACCATCCCACCTATCCTCCCCATCTCCCCTCTACAATGTCCCCAATCTCCCTCCAAAATTCCTGCCTCGCCCGGAAGAACTGGCCGAAATCAAGCAGAAATTACTCGGAGACGAGAGTCAGAAACTGGTGATGACAGGGGTTTCCCGGCGCGTGGGGGTGCAGGGGATGGGCGGCATCGGCAAAAGCGTCTTAGCTGCTGCCGTCGGGCAAGATGAGGAAGTGCGGCGACGGTTTCCCGATGGAGTGGTGTGGGTGACCCTGGGTCAAACCCCGGATATTCTCACGCGACAAATGGACATTGCCGGTTACCTCCTGGGAAATCGCCCCTATTTTGAAGATACCCAACAGGGGAAAGCGCAACTCCGGCAACTGCTGGCGGATAAAGCCTGTTTGTTGATTGTAGATGATGTATGGGAGATGCACCACGCCGCAGCATTTGACGTTTTAGGGTCTCATTGTCAGCTATTGCTGACCACTCGGGATGCCGAATTGATCACTGGATTGGGGGCGCAGGGGCATCAAGTCGGGTTACTGTCGGAACCCCAAGCATTAGGATTACTGGCGCATTGGGCGGGGGAACATCTGGAAACCTTGCCCCCCGAAGCGGCAGAAGTGGCGCGGGAGTGCGGGTATTTGCCCTTAGCGGTGGCGATTTCTGGGGCGATGGTATATGGGAAAGGGGCGAATCGCTGGCAAAAAGTATTATATACGTTACAAACAGGAGATTTGGAGAAACTGAACCAGCAGTTCCCCGATTATCCTTATTCCAATTTGCTAAAAGCAATCCAAGTCGGAGTCGATGCACTCCCCCCCGAGGTGGCAGTGCGATATCTCGATTTTGCTGCCTTTCTAGAAGATACGCCGATTTCGGAACGGGTATTAGAAAAATTTTGGGAAGCAGAGGGATTAAATAAATATCAAGTCCAGGATGTGGTGGATACTTTGGTGCAAAATGGTCTCGTTCAGCGTGACGCTGATGGGTACATCAACCTGCATGACTTGCTATTTGACTACGTGACGAAACAGGCAGGTGACATTTCCCAAATACGGGAACGGCTTTTAAGCGTCTATAAGCAGATCGATAGTGAAAATATCTCCGCTCATCACCCTGTAAAAACCCCAGTGCGTTGCTGGTACATCAATTTAGAAACCACCTCATCGGGAATTTTGTACGTGGGCGAAAATCTCCCCATCACCCTGAGGCTAAATCCGACCAAAAATGGCAAAAGCATTCCCCTCCGCATCCCAGAAAGCACCCTGGAATTGACTGTCTACATCGAAGCCCCAGGCTTTCACTTGGAAGGCGACCGGACTTACACCCTCAGTGTTGTCAATGGTAGACCCACAGAGGGGACTCTGTGTTTCAACCTCATCCCCCTCACCAGCGGTGAACAAACTCTGCGCGTCCAAGTGTATCCGGGTCGGAGCATCCCAGGCATTACTCCGGCTGAAATCACCCATATTATCTCCGTCACCGCTCCTGTTATCCTACCCAACATCCCCGACTTAATTGATCGCCGCGCCATCCCAGGCCCCCAACCGGACATCATGCTCTACGTTTCCTTAGAAGAGAAGCCCACAGGAGAGGAGTTACGCATCTACCTAACCTGTCCGGCGTTGGCGTTAGATCGGGAACCCCTGGACCCTCTCCCCTTAAACGCACAAGACTTAGCTGGACTCCGGCAAAGCGCAATTCAATCTGCCCAGGAAGCCAATGACTGCGCTCCAGAATATGTACTAACCAGTTTGCAAGCCTTTGGTATGGCTTTGTTCGACCAACTCATGCCACCGGGCCACCCACTTCGGGAATTTTATAAGCGAATTTTATTGGGGAAGAGTGAGCGGATCCGGTCTTGGTTAATCGTTTCAGATCCCCGTGCGGTTCTGCCTTGGGAAATGTTCTTTCCTTATTTCCGAACCCCAACGGGCGAAATTTGGTACGACGACTTTCTCGCAAACAAATTCACCATCGCTCATTGGATAGGCCACCAAGGTTTTAAATTGGTCAACGAAGTTCCCTTGGGTCCACTTAACCTGACTCACTATCACCAACACCCTGAAGAACTCTGCCGGTGGTTGGTTGCTTTAGGGGGGGAAACTCAGGTGGGTATCGAAGAAAAAGCGGGTCATGTCGGTTTGACACAACCGAGTTCTCCCTACTACGGCCTGCACATTTTGCGCTATGCCGAAGGGTCACGAGCGGGAGCCATTACCTATGGGGATCACGAGACAGCCACCAGTATGGAGGTTCCACCGACAGGTGAAGTGGTGGTAGGTGATTCTCCAGAAGAAGTCTTGCCCGATCGTCGTCTGGATTTTCATCTTAAACGCC
>CBFGOM010000339.1:0-3247 GCA_965650385.1 uncultured Oscillatoriaceae bacterium | reverse complement strand
ATCTCCCCTAAAGGTGGGACCCTGTAGCTTTCGGGCTATGGGGTCTCGTTTTTTTGTGGGATTCCGAGGTGAACGCAGAGGACGAGCGTTGATTTACCGGGTCGCATCCGGGAGTCTCTGGGGGTCCTTTCGGGTCCTTAATGATTACACTTGTAGCAGATATTTTGATATATGTCAAGATTTCTTTGACGTTTATCTTAGTTAAGGCGACAATAGACTTGAATCACGCGATAGTGGAGAATAAAGCAGATGATGTCAGCAATAGCTAAAACCTTGATTAGATGGCGCTTACGGGAGTTGATGGCTAGGCAAAAGGTCAGCGTGGTAGCGATCGCAGGAGCTATGGGGGTCTCCCGTGCTACTGCATCAAAAATCAAAAATGCGGATCTCATGCCTAGCAACCTTGACCATGACAAACTAAACGCTTTGTGTCGTTACCTGGGAGTCACACCCTCCGATCTTTTGGAGTACGTGCCAGATGAATCCGCCTAGCTAACCTGAGATCGCCTCCATCGCTCAAGAGCGCCAAAAGATATTTCCCCGATTCGTTGTCCTGCTTGGAAGAACTGCTCAAAATAATCTTGTTACACCTCAGCAAACAGATTGCGAATCTGAGTAACCGTATCGACATCCTCAGCGAGGGCCAACCATTCGGCACACTCTTTAATATCTTGTTCTGTGGGAAACGCAATTACCGAAGCTGACGCAGTTTCTGGCTCGGCTGACGCAATGACTGACGCAGTGGCTGACGCTGTATCCGTCTCAGGGCAAGGAACTGACGCAGTGGATGCAATTTCTTCAACCAATTTTTCAGTAACCGTAACCTCAACGATGCAGTTAGATAAATTATCTTTTCGTTCAACCGTTGGCAAAATTGCGTCAGTTGCGTCAGTCTGCCTCAATTCAAGGGTTACAGCGTCAGCCATTGCGTCAGGACTGACGCAGTTTGAGTCAGTGAAGGCTAAATCCATCAGATAGGTCCCGCCCTCGTCACGTCCTTATTTTGGCGTTGGTGAAGATGGCCATAATTCGAGCAGGGACCTACCCAACCGCTTTGCAGAGCTTTTCAAAGTGGTTGGGCAGGTCGTACCACAGGGACTTTTCCTTGCCCTTGTCGGTAGTCTCAAGTTCGGCTGCGCGACTTTCCACGGGAGCGCGGCTGTTGTTTTTCTGCATAAAACTATTGTGATTTAGTTTCATGCATATTAAAATGCAGTTGAGTGCATAACAGGATGTCAAGAGGATTTTTTAACTTTTTTATCATTTTTAGTTGCGAGGGCTTAGATAGGGCTATAAGTTTAAGGAAAGATAGAGAAAAATCTTAGTGACCAAATAAATGAGAAAGAACCCTGGGGGCAGACCGTCTCTGTATGATCGACCAAAGACTCGGACAACCCTTTCTATTTCTATAGAAGGGTTAGAAGGGTTGGATGTGATCTCTAACTCGCTAGACCTTAGCCGCTCAGAGCTAGTGGAGAGAATAGGTAGGGGTGAATTAACCATTGTCGCCCCCTCGGAGTCCGCCCAAATAAAAAAGCACTTGCGATCCTCCTTAACAGGGCGATCGCCAACCGCAAGCGAATCCTCGCTGCAATAGACGCAATCTCTGCCAAAGTGCCAACCCTAAAGCAACCTGCCGCTATCGAGCGCCATGAAGCCGAAGCCTCTGAACTCCGGCAGAGGCTAGACAAAATTGATGCTGAGGTGGCAGCAATAGAGTCTCTCTCCGCCAAATTTTCTTTAAAAGAGGAATGAAGAAGAGATCTCCTCTCCCAACCCGACAAGGTTTCTGGTTTTCTTTATAAATAAAACCAAAACTGTACTAATAAATAAATTAAGTTCCTGATAATTTTAAATCCTGTAATGATTGCAGGACAAGGGTTTGAAAAGCTAAATTTCTATTTTTTAGTGCTTTAAAGGGTGAGGAAGTTTAATTTCAGGGACAAAAGTTTCCCTAGAAAATTTCGTTTATTTAACTAAAAAAAAAGAGCTGTCCCCTAAAACTAACGCTCGTTTTGCCGACGAGCAAGGAAACAACCCCTCACCTGGTATTCATTAAAATTAAGTAGATTAAGTTTAACACAGGTTGAGGCATAGATAAAGGGGACAGCTCCAATAAAGGAGCAGTCCAGTGTCTACCCTTGAGAAACGCCCATTCGTCCAGTGGCGGCATCTCCGTAGATGTCGCCAGTGCCAAAGTCCCGTTTTCAGCGAAAAATTTACCCGTTTTCTTGCCCAGTTTCAGAGCCGCCGGTGTAAAGGGTGGCAATGGGTGGGGCGAGTTAAACTCTCCCAGCCGTCGCCGCAACCGCCCGCGCCGCAACCATCCGCGCCGCAAACATTCGCGCCGCAAACATTCGCGCCGCAGCAGCTTCAGCCCACCTTAGACCGAGTAGGTGGAGGGGAGGAGCTATGAGCACAGTCTACCCCTCGACTCTCTCCACTATCCAGCACTGGGCGATCGCGGACTGGCAAGCATCCGGCATATCTCCGGCGCTCATCGATCTCAATCTCCAAATTTTTGGCAAAACCACCGAAGGCGAGGAAGGAGCGGCGATCGACTTACTCCTTTACTCCGATAAACTTCCGCGCACTCAATCCAGCGGCCACCCCATCAACGGCTGGACTATCCGGCAATACTCCCATGTAAATGATGGCGGATGGTATTGCGCCACCCTGGACTACCGCAACGGATGGGAATCTGATTCCCTCTGGGGTTGCTTTAAGCCAATCAACCCTCGCACTGAAATTAAAGGGGGTTTTGAGGGCTCTCGGGCCAAAACTAAAATAATCAAATACGAGCATCCGCCAAAGGCTCCCACTGAAGCCTTTTATCTAAAGGTGGATCCAGACACTTGGCAAAAAATAGCCGATAAATACAATGTCTCCGTGGGGGTTTACACGAACTTCTGGCAATGGGTGAAGGAACACCCCACCATCCCGGTTTACCTCACGGAAGGGGCTAAGAAAGCAGCATCAATGCTGAGTCATGGTTTTGTGGCGATCGCACTACCAGGGGTCTGGAACGGTTTTGAGAAAGAGGAGATTACCCAAAAAGTCTTGGGCTTGAAAGAGTGTATCAAGGCGCTCGGGTTAAAAGGCCGCGAGGTAATCATCGCGTTTGATTACGACCAAAAACCTGAGACTCAATTGCAGGTAGCCCGCGCCTCCTCTAAATTGGCCCGGTTGATGAAAGGAGAAGACCCAACGGTTAAGTTTCTCCTCCTCCCTCCCGGCAAAGAAGGCG
>CBFGOM010000338.1:0-3326 GCA_965650385.1 uncultured Oscillatoriaceae bacterium | reverse complement strand
CTACAGCGCTACCCTAAACATTGAAGGATTACCGCAACCTATTTCCGTTGGAAAAATCAACGAAAATGACTTTGCCCCTGTCCCTTTGACCGGGCAAACTCTCCCCATTCAGCTTCAATCTCTCCCCTCGATGTCCTACCTCGTTAGAACCGAACAAGGACAACTCATTGGAGAACTCGATAACGATTCTGTCGCTTGCTTAAACGATGCCGGAGTTTTAAATCGGCGGTTTGCGTTCTCGGCCTCCTTGCAAACCCTCGGCAAACAACAAGGAACTTACAGTTTAGCCACAACCGCTAAGGGTAATACTCTGGCCATCCGTAAGCAAAATACCCTGCGTGGAGGGGCCTTTAAAACACATCGTTTCACCGGCGAAACTTTACGATTAGTCGTCGAAGAACAACGCACTCAACAAATCGCGGCGGTTGTCCCTGATGCTGATGGAACGAGGGTTTTGGGCATTTTCACCCCCAACACCAAAACTTCTAAAATTGCTCTACAGAAAGCCTTTGGTACAAATCCACCAGGAGCCTCGGATGCCCAACTCAAACAAGCTTTTGAACGGGGAGCTTTAGAAAACTTAACATTTGAGGCTCAAGTTTGGGGTAAAACTTCAACCCTTTGCGTCACGATTGACCCCAGCTCCATCCGCTATCCGGATATTTGGGTAAGTCCAAAAACACCTGAGTCCGAAAGCGCAACTCACCCGCGCGATCGCCTAGAAGAAAATTTGCTGAATACTTTAACAACCCCCATTATTCCTCATTACTTAGAAACCGACTCTTCACCCAATCAACAGCTTTACGGACTGACTGTCGATGCTCACAAAATTGAACAAGTCCGGAATTTTTTAGACCAACAGCAGATTCCCTACTACCAAGTTGATCCCTCTTCTGATGAAATGTTCTTAGAAACAAAGCGAGGATATGCAGTCTTGCGAGCTTTGGAGGGTGATGTTCCTGAATCCATTAAACAAAAAATCTCCCAGAAGTATGGAGAACCCTTAAATGCTAATTTAACTGACCTGGCTAACATCAGCCCTTATCATCAATATCTTGAATCTACACCCCCATTAGAATCGAGAGAAGGTTTGCAGGTCCGATCCGTTCTGGAACAATCGGCTACATCTGGGCATTTTGTGGCAGGCGACTTCCCCCAGAAGGCGATCGCCTACGGCATAGATCCGCTTACCTCCGCTAACTCAAACCCAACTTTGCAAACTGAGCAAACTGACCCGGCCCCCAAACAGGCGATTGCCTCCGGCATAGCTCCGCTTACCGCAACTAACCCAAACCCAACCCCTCAATCTGACCCTTCTCCCCGGGAAGCGATCGCAGCTAACTCAAACCCAACCCCCCAAACTGACCGGCCCCCCTATGAGGCCCGAGTGGAAGAAGTCCGTAATTGGTATCGAGCTGCCCACCAATTGGGTAAACCCGAACCCTACTTAAACCGGATTAGCGAGATTGGTCAGGCAGTAAAACAGGGCCATCCACTTTCAGAAGCGGCAGCCACAGCGATGCACCAGGACATCCACAAATTTGTGGAACAATCCTGGCGCTCATCAAACTCTTCTAGAGAATCAACCCGGTGATTCTTCCACTAAGGCTTGTAAGTCTTTGAGTAACTTGCGGAGTTTCTTTTGCTTCGTTGGGTCTTTCCAGACTTCAGATTTTTTAACCTCAGAATAGGCAGCATCGAACTCTTGCTTTAACGACCGTGTTTTGGCCGACTGATTCTGCAATCGGTAGGCGGCAATTTTTTCCTTGATTTGCGATAAGGACAACCCCTGAGAAATCGCTTCCTCTAATAGTTCAGAGCGAACATCTGCCTGCTTTACCGTGGCGATCGCCCGGGCTTTGGTGTACTCTAACTGTCCCTGCCTTAAAACGGCTTTAACATCCTCGGGCATTTTGAGTAAAGGCAGGCGGTTGGTTCGGAAACTTTCTGGGGTAAATTTACCCAAGGTCTCAAAAATGCCTACAAGTTGTTGCCACTTTTCCCCGTGAATAACGTTATCCACAGATTCTCGTTCTGGATGAGCTGCTTGATTAAACCATTTCATAATGGTGGTTTGTGGCTCAGTTAAGCGCAACTCCAGTAACCGTAAAATCCCTTCGGTTTCCTCAATCGGGTTCAGATCCTCGCGTTGTAAATTTTCGAGTAACGCCACTTCCAAAACCTCTACATCAGAAAGGAAGCGCACCAATACCGGGACTTGCTTTAAGCCAGCAGCTATTGCCGCACGATAACGCCGTTCCCCGGCTACCAACTCGTAGAGTCCCTCACCTTGAGGACGCACCAGAATGGGTTGCAAAATTCCGTATTGCTTGATGGATTGGATTAAATCTTCTTCTTTCTCAGGTGCAAAATAACGTCGTGGCTGTTCGGATACCCGGATCTGCCCTAGCTCAACTTGCACAGGTTCAGCTTGACTAGCATCGGTATCCGGGGAGTCTGGTGTTAATCCGAAGAGAGCATCAACACCTTTAAGCTGATAAGTTGAACGTTTATTTGTCATTTTGCGTCTAGGAGTTTAGCGATTTCTTTCAAAACTTGAATGGCTCCATGAGTCCGCTGGTACAGGGCTAGAGGAAGTTGTTGGGAAGAAGCATCAACAAATGCTACTGCACGGGGGACTGTCGGAAAAACTGGAGCAATTTTAGATAGAGATTGGCGGATTGATTCAACACAAGCAGCCGCCTGAGCCGTTCGTGCATCATACATTGTCGGGACAAATCCGGCAATTTGCAATCGGCGGTTAGCTCGGCTTTTAACCCGGGAAATCGTCTGCAAAAGCAATTCAGTTCCTTTGAGGGCTTTAAATTCAGTTTGAATCGGAACTAAGACGTGGGACGCAGCCACCAGGCTGATGTAACTGAGAATGCCTAAAGAGGGTGGACAATCAATCAAAATAAAATCGTAGTTTTCTCGTACCGATTCGAGCGCATCGACCAACCGCAGCTCTCGCATATCCGCCACCACTAATTCTAGTTCGGCTCCACTTAAATTGATGTTGGCGGGAACTAAATCTAAGGTCTGTTGATACAGTCCACTGTGAATGGGCAATGGATCGGATGCCATCAAAGATTGATAAATTGTCTCCTCCAAATCCGATGGCTCTAGCCCCAAAAACACCGTCAGCGATGCTTGGGGGTCCATATCCACCAACAAAACTTTTCGTTTCCGCAAGGCTAAATGGTATCCCAGATTATGAGTAAGGGAGCTTTTGCCCACACCACCAGACTGGTTGAAAATGGCAATAATCTTGGCTTGTCCCATTTTTATTTCTAAAGGGTAATTGCTTGTTCTTGGCGAAAAGGATC
>CBFGOM010000337.1:0-3338 GCA_965650385.1 uncultured Oscillatoriaceae bacterium | reverse complement strand
CCCGAGTTAGCTGATTTCCACTTTTCCTCCGCCTAGAGTGACAAAAGAGCGATAAGGATAGGTGGACATGAACTTCTTCCACTGATGATAAATCCATAGCCGAATCATCAGGATGAGCATAAGTCGGAATAATTGCGTCCTTATGTAACAGATAAACTTTGAGTTTCATGGAAAACTAATGATTAGACCAAGTTGGGATGAATATTTTCTGATGTTAGCAAAATTTGTTTCTATGCGCTCAACTTGTCTTGCTTTTCCAGTTGGGGCAGTGATTGTCAAAAATAAACAAGTTTTGGCAACAGGTTATAATGGTTCCCCCTCCGGTACAGCCCATTGCACTGAACAAGGATTCTGTTATCCAGAATTAAAGAGTTGTACTGAAAGCAAAGTTTTACCATCCAGGGCAGTTCATGCGGAAGCCAATGCGATTGCCCAAGCAGCTAAACATGGCATTGCAACAGAAGGCTCCAGAATTTATGTCACACTGGAACCTTGTCTGAATTGTATGAAGTTGATTATTTCTGCCGGAATAACAGAAATTTATTATGAAAAATCATCAAATAGACCATTAGATTCGGTGAGAGAATCATTTAAAAACTTGGTGAAACTTGGACAGATTGTTATTGACCAAGAAATAAAAGAAATTGTCTCAGAATTTATTGCTCCTTAGAAAACCGCATATTTTCCCAAGCCTGTTGAAAATGCTTATCGCCAATCCAGCGATGATACAGTTTCGTATGCACATCCAGGGAATGGTCCATCATCCGAGAGGCGATCGCAACATCAAGTCCAGCAACAGCAGTTCGGATAGCCCAACTGTGTCTTAAATCATAAGGAGTGAAGGGAATATTATATCGTCTGAAGGCTCGGGTCACTCGTTGTCCTAAGTCAGTGTTGCTTTTTCCGCTACAGTTGGGCAAGTCAGTTTCCCAAAGTTCCCATGAGGACCACCATTCAGGCAAACAAGGCCAAATTTTCCTCAACTTATTGGTCTTACCTCCAGGAAGGACAATCAGAATCCCAGGGGGTTCATGTAAAAGACTGGTGTCGAGATAGAACAATTCGTGGTTGCGGATACCGTAAGTTGCCATGATGCCCTAAGCCCATTGCCATGCTGGATTAGGAATCATGTTCCGCCACTCAACAATCAACTCATCATTGGGTAAATTTTTAGAATTTATTGCAGTGTAGGGTGAGTATTTTCCTTGGTAAGGTTTCAGGTCAATCTCAATTTCAGCAAATTTAGCCAATGCCCCGAGCGCAATACAGGCGCGTTTCCTAGCCCTTGAATCTGGGTCAGACTTGATGACCGCAGCCAATATCGAATCTTTGGTCAGAGGTTGGTGGCGATCACTGAATAATTCCCAGGTTTTGAGATAGTCTTGGAAACTGGTTTCAGTCTTGGGGGTCCTGGCGCGTTTGTTGAAATAGTCTTGCTCGAAGCGGTCTAACCAATCGGATATAGGGATGGAGTCTGATTGCGGTTCTGGCTCCAACCATTCTGACCAAGTAAATTGTTTGCAAGCTAAGAGACCCCCAACACGCATGGCTTCAGCGGCGGCTCGACGGAAACCGGCTGGATTGGCATAGATGCCCAGTTTTAGGTCTTGTTGATGAGGTTGATTTTTGGTGCTGTTGGGTTTGGGAGGGAAGGTCCCTCGTAGGTAGAGGCGATCGCCCTTTTGTCGAACAACTACACCAGCGCGAATTGATTTGAGTTCTGAGTTTATTTCCTTGAGCCAGTCTGAATCTGTTTTCATATCCCCGATTCGGCTTCCCTAATCTTTCCCTAAATTTACCCGTTACATAGAGTAAGTTAACGCTACAACCCGCATTCTGTCGAGTGACGTTAAATAGCCCCCACCCTGATGGGATGGAGGCTGAAACGCTTATGGAGTAAATGGCTCAGGCGGGATTTGAACCTGCGACCTTGGGCTTATGAGTCCCCTGCTCTAACCTACTGAGCTACTGAGCCTTAGTGTTTTTTCACCTTTATTACTGTAGCACAATTTTTAAATTTGTCTAGTCCTTTTTTAAAAAATTTTTATGATTCCCGAATCCTTTGATTTTCCGTAGGTTAGGGGGTCTCAGGGAAGGAGAATGGGGCCTAGGGATGGGACCGAAGACCCCCACCCGGACAGCCCATTGAGAACTCTGGAGTTCCCCCCCGGGGGAAAAGGCTACTCATCACTACTGCTACTACTGCTAACGCTCTTTTGTCACTTTAGTGCAGATGTGCAAAAATAAGTAGCCAGTCTAATTAGGCTCCTTGAACCCTTGAAATTTCCATAAAAATGGTTTGGCGCTCGTTCGGTTGAAGTAATCGATAAACTTAAGGATTTGCTCAGATAGGTCATAGGTCGAAGTGAATTCCCCTCGTTTTAAAAGGCGACGGGTCAAGATACTAAACCAACATTCAATCTGGTTTAACCAGGAGGTGTGTTTGGGCAAATACACAAAACGAATGCGATGGGTTGGGTCGCTTAAAAAAGCTGAACGAGTTTTCATCGATGCCAAAATTCCTTTTTCCCTTTAACACCTAAGCCGATATCTATCTGACAACGAGAGGCTACTAACTTAACTAGAGATTCACTCATATGAGTATTCAGTTGGTCAACTATAAAAATCCACCCGGCTTCGGGATCCGTATCAATTGTCTTAGTGATATGGTTGGCAAAATCTATTTCAGTACGAGTCGGACCAATAGAGGGTGCTACAACTTGTCCCTTAAAGATATCCCAATTGGCTATTAAACTTAGAGTTCCATGTCGGATGTACTCGAACTCTATCCGTTTTACTTCTCCAGGAATCATCGATTTACTCGGGTAAGCTCTTTCTAATGCTTGAATCCCCGTTATTTCATCGGTACTAATCAAATGGATGCCGTTTTCGGCTAATTTTGATGCGCTCTTGTGTAGTTTACAAACATTCTTTACCTGTTTTTGAAATGCTTCCCTATCTTTAGGGGCTGTATTTAGCCAATATTGAGAGCGGTGAGGTTGAAGATCAGCTTCATTTTAAAAAACGACCCACACTATAGCGGGAAATTTCTTTAACTATTCCTCTTTTAACGACTTCGGATGCCAGTTCTTGATGGGTCCATTCATTGATTGGGCGCTGGCTTAGGGAAGGATGTTCACAGGCCACTGCCACAATTTGGACAATATCATCTACCGTAAATGTGGCGGGCTTACCGGAACGAGGTTGATCACTTAAAATATCGACAATCAGTTGAATTAATTTTTTATCGCTAGTTGCGGAGGTTTCGGCTTCTGCTAGAGTAGCTGAAGCATCCGCCCATCGGGAGCGCCACATCCGCACTTGATTCCGGTTCATTT
>CBFGOM010000336.1:0-3382 GCA_965650385.1 uncultured Oscillatoriaceae bacterium | reverse complement strand
GAGGCGTATCAGCCGACTCAGCAGGTTGAACACGAACGAGAGCAATGGCGGGCTGAATATATTGCCCGGGTGTTGCGGGTGTTGCAGGAGGATGAGGGGTAGGTTATGACATTGCAAGCATTTCAAGTGTGCGATCGCGATTTAACACCGGAACAGTTAGCGGGGTATTTATCCGCCTCGGCGATCGCCGTCGATACGGAAACAATGGGACTCTTACCCCAGCGCGATCGCCTCTGTTTGGTCCAGATTTGCGATCCTCAAGGTCACGTCACCGTCATTCGCATCCCCCGAGGCCAAAAAGAAGCCCCCTATCTCAAAGAACTTCTCGAAGCGTCCAATATCCTCAAAGTCTTTCACTTTGCCCGCTTTGATATGGCAACCTTGCTCTATCATCTCGGCATCGCCGTCCAACCCGTCTTTTGTACCAAACTCGCCAGCAAACTTGCCCGTACCTACAGCCCTCGCCACGGACTAAAAGAAGTCGTCCAAGAACTCTGTAAAGTTGAACTGGATAAAAGTGCTCAAAGTTCCGATTGGGGCAATCCCGATAACCTGGAAGAAGCGCAGTTGAGTTATGCCGCTAATGACGTGCGCTATTTACTCCAGGTACAGCAGAAGTTACAAGCCATGCTAGAACGAGAAGAACGTTGGGAACTCGCCCAGCAGTGCTTCCAATGTTTGTCCGTATTTATTTCCTTAGATTTACTGCAATATAAAGATATTTTTGAGCATTAAGTAGCTTCAAAATTTTCAACAATTCTAGCCACCCTGCCACTGAAAATCGGGAATATTGTCGGGGATGAAACATAATCGGGTGAAAGCCGCCTATCCTGCTTAAACCCGGTTTCTGCTCCTGTTTTTTTAGGATTCCGTCGGACTTACCGAAGGTTGTAACCCACTGACTAACTGTTCAATTCCGCGTTTAATCCAGCGCGTTACGGTCATGGGGCTCACCCCAATTTGCTCGGCCACTTCTTTGCGAGGAATTTCATTAAAGAACACGGACTCAATCACGGTGCGAGTCTTGTCTTCCAACTGACTGAGGGCTTGCTGGAGTTGTTGGCGTTCTTCTTCTAAGCTTTGGAGACATTGATAGTGATGATCCACCAAGGTATCACCCAAGGTTACCGGAGTATCAACCTGGACAGAAACCAAGGCATCTAAACTCAGGGGCATCCGATTTTGTGTGGCTAACTTTGTTTGCCGCCATTCTTCCACAGAAACCAGCAACTGTTCGGCAATCTCTGTATCCGTCGGTACACGTCCGAGGGATTGAGTTAAAGTTTCGCGAACCCGTTCGCCTCGGGTTTGCAATTCACGCCACCGCCGGGGAATTTTCACCGAAGAGCCTTTATCCCGCAAAAAATGCAGCATTTCGCCGCGAATGTAGGGAACTGCAAAAGAGCTAAAAGCACAACCTTGACTGGGTTCAAAGCGCTCGATCGCCCGAATTAAGCCTAAATAACCAATTTGTTCTAGGTCTTCGTAGGGTTCAGCACATTGATGGCTGACTCGGTGAGCTATTTTTCTGACCAAGCCAGCATTTAAACGCACAAGCTGATTGCGAACAAGCACTGAGGGATTTTGGTGATAGGAGACTAAGAGCTCCATCCCTCGGTAGTGCATAGAGGATTGAGTCGCCATTTTATTTACATCCTCAAATAAAGGTATTCCCTGGTTTTCAGGGGCGGTGGATTGGGGAATAAGAAAAACTGTTTTAAGAGTTAGTCAATAAATTTAACCTACTTTTAGTATGCCTTAAGGTAGAGAGAGCCGGTAGAGTTGTTTTACGGAACTCCTCCGGGTTGAAATGAGGGAGTTACGCAAAAATACGGAAATTTTTTTTGATGAATGTAAAGTCTGTCCAGGTCTTGTGAAGAAATGTTAATTCGCACCCTCGGGACTCAGAGCACAAATGCGACACCGAGGCGATCGCCCCTTAAAATCCTAGGCCAAGGGAGGATCGGTGGGGTTCCCATCCCGGCTGGGGTAACCCGCATTGTCACCCCCAGGAAAACAGTCTTCTTGGCCCAACTTTAGCTACAATAGCAATCAGTTATCAGCTTGATTGAGAAAGGAAATCCGCGACAGCCAACATGGAAGTTTTAGAAATCAAACGGGAAGTTGAACAGTTGTACGATCGCCTGGGTAAAACCCAGGACTATCTTTGACATTCCCGCCCTCACTGCCAAAATCCACGACTTAGAGCAATTAGCCGCTCAACCTGAGTTTTGGGATGACCAAAACAAGGCATCTTCTACCCTGCAAGAACTCAACGACCTCAAGTCTCATTTAGACCAATATCATCACTGGAAAAATAGTTTAGAAGATACCAAAGCTATCTTAGAACTGCTGGAAATTGAACCGGATGAGGCACTTTGTCAAGAAGCGGAATCCACCCTCACCCAACTTGATGAAGAATTGGATCGCTGGGAATTAGAACAATTGCTCTGTGGACCCTACGATAAAAGTGGTGCAGTTGTGAGCATCAATGCCGGTGCCGGTGGTACCGATGCCCAAGATTGGACAGAAATGTTAGTGCGAATGTACACCCGCTGGGGTGAAAGTCACGGGTATAAAGTACACTGTACCGAAATCTCCGAGGGGGACGAAGCGGGGATTAAGTCAGCAACCCTGGAAATTGAGGGACGGTATGCTTATGGCTATTTGAAGGGAGAAAAAGGAACCCACCGCCTGGTAAGAATTTCCCCTTTTAATGCTAACGGCAAGCGACAAACCAGCTTTGCGGGAGTTCCGGTTCCTTGCCGGTTCCTTGCCGGTTCATTCCCGCTTCACTAGCCTGCCGGGCACGCCCCCCGGAGTACCGCCATGTCCTTCGCCACGCGCCTTGCCGCCCTGTTGTCCATCGCGCTGCTGTTCGCCGCCAGCGCCACCGCCGGTTCGCGCGAGGACGAGCGCGCGCGCAACGCGGTCCGCGTCCTGACCGAGATCCAGGCCATCCCCGAATCGGCGATCCCGGACAAGCTGCTCGACGAGGCCCGCGCGATTGTCGTGGTGCCCGACACCATCAAGGCCGGGCTGGTGATCGGCGGCCGCCGCGGCCACGGCCTGCTGTCGGTGAAGAACCCGGATGGCACCTGGTCGAACCCGAGCTTCGTCACCCTGACCGGCGGCAGCATCGGCTTCCAGGCCGGCGTGCAGTCGGCCGACGTGGTGCTGGTGTTCCGCAGCGACCGCGGGCTGGACTCCATCGTCAACGGCAAGATCACCCTGGGCGCCGACGCGGGCGTGGCCGCCGGCCCGGTGGGCCGCAACGCCGCCACCGCCACCGACGGCCAGCTCAAGGCCGAGATCTGGTCTTGGTCGCGCGCCCGCGGCCTGTTCGCCGGCGTGGCCCTGGACGGCGCGGTGCTGAGCATCG
>CBFGOM010000335.1:0-3392 GCA_965650385.1 uncultured Oscillatoriaceae bacterium | reverse complement strand
CCTAAGTTTTTCAAGGCATCTAACGACGATAAAGCCACCGTCCAAAAGGAGAAAAAAAAGAACGCCACCCCTTCTAAGTCAAACGCTAACCCCTCTAAGGCAAACGCTAACGCCTCTAAGTCAAAGGCCACCCCCGTATCGGCTAAGTCCAAGCAGGCCAAACCTCCCCAACCGAAGCCCAAACCACGCCCGGTTAAAGCCCAACAAGAAGCAGAACAAGAATCGGGGGAGTAACGTGATGCGCTTGTGGAAGCCGTGAACTTGGGCTGCTACAGGTTCGAGGCGAGGGCATCCGATTCACTCGGGTTCTGGTGCTTCCACCTCGGGATAAAGTTCGCGGTATTTCTCCCAGTTTTCCTGATAAAATTTGCGTCCTTCTTCGGTGATTCCCAGATACACTTTGAAGTCTTTGTGGAACTCACGAACTAGCCCACTCCTGGCGTAACGCATCTTGTCATCCCAAGCCCGCAGCCGCAGCCAACAATGCTGCCAACTGTGGCCGCCATAGTCTCCCGAGCGTTCCCCGTCTGCCCTCAATCCTTCATCCCCAGCTTGCCATGCGGCCACTAACGCCTTCCACTGATAATCCCGAAGCGTTCGAGGTGGCAGTTTTTGGGGAGACTGAACGCCCAAACCCGCACGGACCACGGCACGTCCCAGGCGAGTCAGTTTACATTTGAACCAGTCTGACACCTGATAGCAATAGTCAATTTCGATGAGTTTGCGGGTGGCGAGTGCTTTGAAGGTGCTGCCGGTCCCCGGGTCAACGACTCCCGCTGTTTTGAGTTTCTGCCTGAGTTGGGATGAGTTTCCGAATAGCTCCAGATACTCAAGGAAAGCGCCACTCATCAGCAGGACGAGGCCGATCGCCACGATTCCAAGCACCACGCTCGGACTCCTCCCGGTCCTGGTCAATCTCGAAAATCTGCTTGAGATAAGTCTGCTGTCGTTCGTTCAACTCGTCCCAGATTTGCTCATGTTTGGAGCGCGGTTTGGTTGGCTCGGGTTCGGGGACTGGCTCGGGTTGCGGTTCTGGTTGCGGCGCTGGCTCGGGGACTGGTTCGGGTTCAGGCTGGGGTTCGGTCTGCTGCTTGATGGTGGCGATCGCCGAGGCTAATTCCTCCAGGAACTCGTTCAACTTAGCAGACCAATCTTCCCCGGTCGTGCCGATTGCCTTGAACGCTAGGGGAGCGAACTCCTCAATCAGTTGCGATCGACTTTTGGATTCCAGCATCGATGGTGGCGTTTCCTGTTGCGCTCGGTTAGGAGACTCCAGCATCGGTGGCGGTGCTTGGGGATTCCCCCCACATTCGATAAACTCGCGGTAGCGATTGCCTGCGGCATAGCTGCGCTTACCGCACAGTTGCATCACCTGCAACTCCACCGGCACCGGCACCCTCATCAACTTGGTTTGGTAGGGCGCTATCTTGCCCCGCCCTCCTTTCGGTTTCATCGCTCAACTCAGTAACTCTGGCTCTATTCTAAAACTTGTTAACAGGTTTTATTACCCGGAAAACTCTCACGTTTTTTTTTACCCGGGGTAGAGGTCGTTGCACCCCCATAGATTGCTTTTATATGGGGTCTAAAAATCTATTCAACAGTGCCGCTCAAAATTAAGGAGTTGTTTAGAATGAAATCCCCCGGGTTAAAACGGTCGCAAAAACCCGATTTCTTGATGGTATCACTTATCGAAGGGATTCCATAGATTTAAGCCATCAACACTCTTAAAATCATTAACATTGCGAGTTACTAAAATACATCCGGTGACTAAAGCACAAGCGGCAATGATACCATCAGCCAGTTTTAATCGATAAGTTTGTCTAATTATTGCCGCATTATCTAAAACAGATTCGGTCAATGATACGCAGTTAATTAACCTTAAAAATTTTCGCATTTCATTGGCTTGTTCTTCGGTTAAACCAGGGTAACAAAGCAATTCAACCCAAGTAATTGGACAATAATATCCCTCTGCTTGTCGGGTGTCAATTGCCTCAAATACATCCTGAACTTCGGGCTGATTATTAAAATAATAAATCAGGATATTAGTATCGAGAAGGTATTTAGTCGGCATCCCATTCTTCTCGAAGCTTTAATTGAAATTTCAGAGCATCGACGCGCTGGGGTAGAAAACCACGCCATCGGTTTAAGTTGAGTCGCGGTGATTCGGTAGTGTTCTGGACCTCTTTAGAGGGTTCACCCTGAGAAACTAGGGTGGCTAGGTCTTTTAATAGAAGTTTTTGCTCATCTGAGGTTAGAGTTTGAGCTTGATGCAGAATTTCTTGGTAATTAGACATCGGTTTGTGATTCAGCTTTCAGGTGATGTTTTGATTATACTGGCCGCTCTCTAAAACTTACTCAAACTTGATCATTTGATGTTTAGTTCCTAGCTTGGATCTTCGTAGACCTTTCCATCACTAGGCTTACACGGCTGAACTGTCCGCGTTTTCCAAATTAATTGACGCATTTAAGTCACGATCTATTGAGAGGTGACAGTTCGGACAGTCATACTGTCTTTTGTGCAGGGGCATTTTTTGTCGGTGTCCACAGTTGGAACAGATCTGTGAACTGGGATACCAGGGGTCAATTAGCGTTAATTTGCTCCCATACCACTCGCATTTATATTCAAGCTGACGACGGAACTCATAAAACCCTCCATCAGCAATAGCGCCAGCCAGCTTGTGATTTTTGAGCATCCCTGACACATTTAAGTTTTCAATTTTTACTTCACCGTGGTTTTTGGCTAAGTAAGTTGTTAACTTGTGTAAATGGTCGGCTCTAATATCAGCTATGCGTCGGTGGGCTTTAGCTAACTTTAGCTTAGTTTTTTCTCGGTTTTTACCTCCTTTTTGACGGCGACTTAGTTCTTTCTGGAGCTTGGCTAATTTTTTCTTACCAGGCGATAGGCTTTTGGGTTGGGATAGGTTTTTCCATCGCTCAGGGTGGCCAGAGTTTTGATTCCTAAATCTACCCCAATACGCTCTCTTACTTTGGGAGTGGCCTTATGTTCCACATCAATTTTGAAGGAAATATACCAGTCCCCTGCCCGTTTACTAATCGTGACGTTTTTGGGATTGACTGGAGGCAACTGTTCATGGCTTTTTACCCAACCAATCCGAGGTAGCTTCACCCAATGACCCGAAATTTTAATGCTTCCTCCCAGGTAAAAACTATCCTTGATGTTCTTTTTTTTAAACTTTGGGAAACCTGTACCTTTAACCTGCCAAACTCGTTTAAACGCTTTATTTAGGTTTCGCAATGCTTCTTGAGGACTACATTTCGAGACCTCATAGTACCAAGGATTCTGACTTTTGATCTCGGCTACTAATCTCTTGTGTAAGGGGAGCATCTCAATTTGGCACTTGATACTTTTAGGGGGCAAGAAAAGCCTGTAA
>CBFGOM010000334.1:0-3458 GCA_965650385.1 uncultured Oscillatoriaceae bacterium | reverse complement strand
GAAAGAAGAAGAAGAAGAAAGCCATGATGAATCCAACATTACAACAACAACAACACAGCTGTATTATCCGTCCAAGTAATTACTAAAATCCCTAATTCGACAGTAGGAGGAATAAACTCACGCAATCGGGCCAAAGTGGCGAAAATATTTCCCTGCATTAAGGCAGAAATCCCATACAATAATTGAACTTCCACCCCATCCGGTCCTAATTTGATCGCTTGTTTAATAGCAGTTTCCCCTTGTCGCGGATGCCAACCATACAGATTCACAAACCCTAAATAAGCATAGGCATAAGGATTTTCTGAATCCAGTTGCACCACCCGTTCAAAAGCAGATATTGCCCCTTTTACATCTTGCTGCAAAACTTGACTGAAGGCTAAATTGTAAGCTAGTGCTACATTTTCTGGGTCTTGTTGTAACCGATACTCCAGGGATTTTTCTGCTTGAATCAGATAATCTTGAATGGGGTCATATTGATTTACCCGTCCTATATCATCAAAAATAAACTCTAACGCTTTTGGTCCTTGAGGTAATGCGGCAGACAGCGATCGCAATTGGGTAATCCAATCCAATTCGGGGGCCGGAGTCGCCTTCGCTGCGGGATTGATGGCGATCGCCACCCGAGGCACATCAATCTCCTGAGTTTCCCCAGTTTTGCGATTCAAATACGTTGCCGCCAAAGTATAAGTTCCTGGGGTCACATCTGCTGGCGGGAACATCGCCATCCGTTCCCTCACTTTTGCCTGTGCCGGTGCTGTTACCGCTTGTAGCTCACCTTTACCAATTCCATGATCATGCAACCAAGACTCACGCAACGAGGGAGATGCTGTCGGACTCTGTAACTGCCAAGTTAACATAACCACTCCATCCCGCAACAAGTTCCAATCTCCCGTCCATTCATAAGTGACGGGAACCGGCACACCCGGAGGAGATTCTGCTGGAACTGTCACGCGATCAAGGGTGAGAAGTGCTGGATTCGCAGATCCTTCCATTGCCTCAACCGTCACCATGGGCAAGCGATGATGATACAAATTGAGGGTAGTATCATCCGGTAACAGCCAACTTGCTTGTAAATCAAATTCCCCACCAGTTTCTACAAGTGCAACGATCGCCGCTTGTGCCTCCGTTGGGACCGAACCCTGATTTCCCGTCTTGGTCAAAAACCAATCCAGCGATCGCGCATCTTGTGCAACGTGCGATCGCCTTGTTCCCACCTGCCTACCATACACTTGAAACTGTTGCAAATTCCCATAATAATTCAAATTATGCTGATTAATCATTGGCGTTGAAGGTAACACCCCCAACGTTGAGCGTAAATAGGGAGTAGTCTCTATCATTTCTGCGATCGCCTCTTGATGCGGCCAATCCGGTCCCCGATAAGCATGACGAGAGGTCACAATATCCGGATGCCACTCGTAAACCGGCCACAGATTGCTCACAATCAACACCACCACGGCACTACAAGTTCCCCAACGCACCCATTTTCCCCAATTGGCAGGAAATAGCATGAATCCATAAGCTAACACTAAGGAGACAACCGGCAGATAGGGTAAGACATACCGAAAATCTTTATTCAGAATTAAAGAAAATAAAACATAAGACCCGACCCAAAAAATAGCTAACCATTTGAATGGAGAATTAAAATGGGTTCTCCAAACTGGATTTTGTAACTCTGCCTGCAACGGAGTGAACGGGCGATCGCCTCGTGAACGCCACCAGTAGAACACAAATCCAGCGATGGGAACCACCAGAAACGGCCAGGATACATGATGAGGGAGTTGTTTTGCATAAAATGTCCAAGCGGGAAGAGTATAAATGGCCGGGTCACCTTCAGTCACTGCCGCCTGAATTGCCGCCCGTTGACTACCTGTGAACACCAGTAACCAATTAGTGCGATACCAGGGATACATCACTAACCCCATCACGAAAGTTGCCACCATTAACTGAAGGAATCTGACCCAGCGCCGGTCTTTAATTGTACTCACAATTACCCAAACTAGAGGCGTGATGAGAAAAAATAAAGCGCTTTGTTTAATCAGTAGAGACAATCCCACCGATAATCCCAAGACAATAGCCCAAAACCAAGCTTGACAAGCGGGAGACTTCAAAAAACCAGAACTGTCATGTTGAGGTGGCTGTTGTGAAGGGAAATCGTCCAATTCTAACGGTTCGGTAACCTTCCATCGAGTTAGAGAATAGAAAGAAAAAGTAACTACAGCAGTCATGGGAAAGTCCAGGAGAAAATCCAGCCGTGCATGATATAAACCGGGAAACATTAGACATAAAGCTGCCGCCCATACGCCTATTTGGGGGTTAAATAGCAATCGACCTAAACCATAGACGGAAGGGAGTAAAATGGCGCTAAAAAAAAGGTAAACTAAAGTGGCGCGATCCGCCTCGATCCCAAATAAATGGTGAAAAAATGCGGTCATGATGTAAGTCCCCGGGGGCATTTTAGAGGAGAGTAACCATAAACTGCGCCACCAATCCCCGGAAAACCACTGGGGAGTTTGTAATGCCTGCCAGTAGCTTAAGGCCCCAGTTAAATAATCCGCCTGATCCCAAGAGGGAATTGAGCGATCAAGCGCAAACCAGAGGCGATCGC
Source organism: uncultured Oscillatoriaceae bacterium (assembly GCA_965650385.1). Lineage (GTDB taxonomy): Bacteria > Cyanobacteriota > Cyanobacteriia > Cyanobacteriales > Laspinemataceae > Laspinema. The sequence continues at coordinate 853 of CBFGOM010000334.1, read as the reverse complement.
AAAATGCCCCTAAGAACCATAAACCGGCGATCGTCAACCAACCGTGATGTTTTTGATACTTCTTCACCCGCCAAAATCCTCCTGATTTTCATGGATAGTTTAGAAATCGCCACCTGGAACGCTGTAGATACATCAGGGTACTCCAAATTCCCTCCCACTCAGCAGTAATCCTCACCGGATTCTATGCTAGATTGCCACTTGTATCATGGTGATCACTGATGGCAGACCCCAAAAATCCAATTTTCCTTTCCCCGATTTCTGTTCCGTCTGCCAGAAATTTTATGGAGTCTCTTGAGTTATCGTTTCTTCATGGTTAAATCTTTTATGGTCAACTTCCGTCTAGTCTCCATCCTTCCTGCCACCGCCTTGGCGATCGCGATGAGTGCCGCCAGCGTGAGTGCGCAAAATATGTACAACCCCATCCGGTTGCCATCCAGTAATGAAATCACAGATACCTTATCTGAACAAGATATTCCCACCGGACAAGGTGGATTTGCCCGGGATTATATTGTCACCTTACAACCCGGGGATCAAGTCGTGATCGACCTCCTCTCCGATAGTTTTGACAGCATTGTGACGATGATCGGACCGAATGGGATGACGATCGCCGAGAATGATGACGGTCCCGATGGTACCACCAACTCCCTCTTATTTTCCCGAATCACCGAAGCCGGGAATTATATCGTCCGGGTCCGAGCCTTTGGCGAAGGGGGCTTAGGAGAGTTTAACCTCAAAGTCACTCGTCTTCGCCCTATCTAAGTTTTTTCGGGGGCGTAACCGCGAATGTAGCTACATTTATTGCGCCCCAAAAAATATTTCAAAAAACCCTTGCAAATTTCAAAAATGTTTGCTA
>CBFGOM010000333.1:0-3479 GCA_965650385.1 uncultured Oscillatoriaceae bacterium | reverse complement strand
GTTTTTTGCCCGTATCAGTATTGAGAATTTTGGCAATTAAAGAGAGCATATCCTTGTTATATTCTCTGTCACCCACGAGCTTAATTTTTCCTTGACTGTTGACAATAGATTGCCAAACTGTTTTGGCATCATTTTCATCCATATTTCCTAAAGAAAAAGGCAACACATCCACATTATTTTTATATCGGTCAACTAACATAATGTGTTCTTTAGCAGTTTGACTCAGTAAAGTTTTCATTTTAACCATATATTCATTGTTAGGGAGTTTTTCATTGCTCTTGCTAACGTTATCTAGCCAATTATAAATGTACCGATCAATCCAACGAAGAATAAAGAACATATTATTCACATCTTCTACCGTAGGGTTAGTTAATTGTTCTAACTGGGCATATTCATCCAAATCATCTGCTATCGATTTAACCCAACAACTATTTTCTGAAATATCCTGCTTAAATTCAGCGCCGCTCCGTAGAGAACGCTGGATGAGATTGCTATGGGATGAATACCGATGAATTCGTTGCTGAGGGTGAATCGTGGGCATGGTTAACTGGTCGCCTGTCTGCTCTTGCGTAAAAACTCCCATCATATTCGCTTCCCTCTCGAACTCCTTATCATCACTAATCTCTAAGCCCTTCATCTGTATTGTCGGCTTCACCCTTCCCTGCATTTGCTGGACAACGTGCCATACTTCATGGGGTAAATGTTCATCTTGTCGGGGAGCAACATGAATTGCTGTACCTTGGGCGTAAGCTAAAGCCTGTAATTGGGCGGGTTTGGGCGAATTATAATGAACCCTAACATCATCTAGGGCATATCCTGATAGATTTTCGACTCTTGCTTTGAGATTATCAGGTAATTCAGTTTGATTAGGGGTTTGGTCTCCTTTTGCTTGTATCGGTTCAACAGTCGCTTCTACAGTGGGTTTTTCTTGCCTTCTATGTAACAGTGATCGCTTCACTCCCCCCCCACGCTGCTGCACTACATGAGTCAGTTCATGGGCTATCAACTCCTGCCCCCCGCGACTCCCCGGCTCATACGCCCCACGCCGAAAGAACACATCCTGCCCGGTGGTAAACGCCTTCGCCTGAATCGACTTCGCCAAGTTATCCGCCTGCCCCCCCGTATGCACGCGCACGCCACTAAAATCTGCACCAAACTCCCGTTCCATCGCCTCTCTGAAGGATGGCGTCAACGGCTGACCTCCACCTCTAGCTTGGTTTAACTGCCCTTCCCACTCGCTAGAAACGTCTCCACCTTCCCCGCCTAATGCCTGAATGGAGATTTTCCGCTGTACTGGATTAGACTCACTGCTGTTGAGATTGACCTGGGGTGCCTGGATGCGATTGACCACTTGCCGAGCCACATAGTCAGCTTCCTGCTCGTATTTATCCCCCGCAGCGCCCACCGTTAGCTTGGCTTGGATAGGAAAACCTGAAGCAGATGGAGGCGTGGGTGGAAGCGCTGACAATTGAGTAAGATTATCTTGATGTTTCCGTTGAATTTTATGCTGATTTTTTGGACCTTCGATGCCAAGTTCCGAGCCGATTTGTTGCGATTCAGATACTGATTCGGAGTGGGTCAGGCGAGAAAGTAGATTACTATTTTGGGGCGAATGCTCAACTGAAGGAGCAGCAGTGGCATTATCTTGGACTTTTGCCTGCACAGCCGGAGCAAAAGGACGGGGAGAAAAAAGGCTTTTTGCTGGTTGCAGGGGTAAGCCCGTCTGACGCGAGGTGAATTTTTTAGTCATTGTTTTAAGTTTAAATTCAAACTATTTTGCGTTTTATTTACATCACTTCAATGTGATATACCTGGCAAATCCCCTGATTTCCAAGTCAAAAAACTGTCTTTTTGTAGCCCCACTTTCATCCTTTATATTCAGCAGCTTTGACAATTTGTCTCTATCTAAAGGAATAGATTAAAGGCAAAATTAATGTCATGAATTTCTAAATTTAAAGTCTTAAAAGAAAAACCGGATAACATCCAGGAAAATTGTAGTTTTAAGATGCGATCGCTGAAAACATAGGAGTTAATGGGTCCCTCGGTTTAGCAATCGTTGAGTTTAGTCCGGGCGATCGCTTGTGCAGCTTCATCAGAAGGCGGTGCAATCCGATGGGACCGGAATCGGCAATTTGAGAGGAGAACTCCCTAATTGCAAGGGTTTTCACTGGTGATCGCCTCCCGCAATTCAATCAAAATCACCAAGGTCTGACTCGCGCCGGTGGAATCGGCCCGAACCAATAACTGTCACTACCGACAGTTATCCGATTCGCCGCCGGTGCGGATGCAGCAAAACAAACCGGACCACCGGGCGGTAAGTGGAGTTGTGCCGTGGGCTTATCGCATCCAACTCATGTCCAAAATGTCGGAACCAACAGTTATCCGTCCCGCCGGTGGGGATAATTCAGCGTTGGAATTCGACCGGGCTTTTTCGAGGTGCACCTCCCCCTTACTTATAGCGGGTTAAAGGATTTGTTGGTCTGAGTTTTGCCATCGGTCGAGCGCACTAACGGTTGATCGCCTGTATAGTAATATTTGGCAGTTGCTCCTCGATTGCGACACTTCCGGGCGATCGCCCGCAGTTCAGAAAAACCTTTGACTTAAGTACGCGGACTTAAATCAAGATTATTATGTCCTGCGCGAGAAACGAAGCAATCCCAAGTCTGAGCGATTGCTGCATTTCTATCTGCTGTTTCCTTAAACTTTGATGATTTTTGAGTGCCTTGAAATACTATAGCCAACATCCTAACGCTTTCTCGATCGACTACCTCAACGACTTGCGAGGAGCAATTCTAGCCTCCCCTTATCTAGCAATCAACAACCTCAATCGCGATTTCATTGGCACAAAAGGGTTTTCCGTGGTGTTTCAACGTTCGGAAATTTCCGAAGTAGAACGGCGGTTCCCCTTGTTCAAACCCTATTTAGACCAAGCATTACAGCCTGAATGCAATGCTTTTTACCTTAACCCTTTGTTGCTGGGTGAAGGTTCCCGCGTCGATCCGCATATCGATCGATCTTTGCGATCGTACTGCAAAACAGTTGAACCTCCCGCAGCCGTCAGCGTTTTATACGTGCAAGTACCGCCGAACTTGCAAGGGGGAGAGTTGATACTGCGGCGCAACAAACAGCAAGTCGGACAGATTAAGCCGCAAGCCAACTTGCTGATCTATTTTCAAGGAGATTTGACTCACTCTGTCAACGCTGTTAAAAGTACCGGAACTCGTTTGAGTTTGGTTTGCGAACAGTACAGTTTGAGCGAAACAGAACTGCAAGATATTCCAGGATTCACAGTGGAATCTAGGGCCGTGAAAGCAAAAATTAAGTTCGGTCTTGGGGTGTTGGTTGCGATCGCCTCTCCAATAACTCTCAGCACTGACACTTATCCGATTCCCGCCGGTGCAGATAGACCAATTTCTTCATAAAATATCGGTTGCCATATTATTTGTCACCGTTGACAGATTAATGTCGCTATAGCATCA
>CBFGOM010000332.1:0-3493 GCA_965650385.1 uncultured Oscillatoriaceae bacterium | reverse complement strand
CTCGATTTACCCGTAACCCTGCCTGAGTAAAGTTGCACCATTATGATGTTCCGAAAAATTCCCTTAGCTTTGTTACAATTGTCTCGGGAAAAAAGTCGCCTATTAGTCGCGATCGCCGGGATTGCTTTTGCCGATATTTTGATGTTTATGCAGTTGGGATTTCGCGATGCGCTGTTTGATAGTTCAACTCGGTTGCACCAGAATTTGTCCGGAGATATCGTGTTAATCAGTCCGCGATCGCAAGCATTGATTTCCATGCAGTCTTTTTCTCGCCGTCGCCTCTACCAAACCTTGGCAGTTCCCGAAGTGCAATCCGTTAGTCCTTTATATCTGGCGCTCGGAAATTGGAAAAATCCTGTCGATAAAACCGATGACTCCATTTTAGTTTTAGGGATTGATCCGATTAAATCTGCCTTTAAAATGTCCGAAGTTAATGCAAATCTCGATAGAATTAAACAGTTAGATGTTGGGCTATTTGACCGCGATTCTCGTCCAGAATTTGGACCCATTCCGCAACTGTTGCAAGACCGTCAGCGGGTAAAAACTGAAGTCGGTGGACAGAGAATTGAAGTCCGAGGATTGTTTAGTTTGGGTGCTTCTTTTGCAGCGGATGGGACTTTGATTACCAGTGAATTAACCTTTTTAAGATTGTTTAAACAACGGAATATTTATGAAGTAGATATCGGGTTAATTCATCTGAAACCTGGGGCCAATGTGGAGGAGGCGATCGCTGCAATTCAGTCTCGCTTACCCCCGGATGTACTGGTCTTGAGTCATCAAGGGTTTGTTGAGCGAGAAGAGAACTATTGGAGGACTCGGACCGCGATCGGTTTCGTCTTTACCCTGGGAACGGTTATGGGGTTTATGGTGGGAATTGCGATCGTGTATCAGATTTTATATACGGATGTTGCTAGTCATTTGGCGGAATATGCTACCCTCAAAGCGATGGGATATGCGGATTTGTACTTTGTGGGAGTTGTCTTACAAGAAGCGGTGATTTTAGCCATTTTGGGATATATTCCAGCCTTTGCGATCGCCAATTTTTTGTTATATACTTTAACCCGCAATGCCACCCGTTTACCCATTGCCATGACCCCAGAACGGGCCGTTCTGGTTGTGTTTCTGACGCTGATTATGTGCGCTATTTCCGGGGCAGTCGCCTTGCGTAAACTGCGTGAAGCCGACCCGGCAGATATTTTTTAATCAGATTTCTGCGCTAAATTTGGGTTAAAACCTGGGGGAGGTTAGACCCCGAATTTCTGGACACCATTTGAAAAAATTTCTCTCAATTTTTGTGGAAAATTTAGTGGTAGAGTCTAAGGGTTTATTCCCGGAATTATCCCTTATCATACACAATATCATACACAATTGAGTATCAGAACCGCTCAAAATTCAAGTGATTATGAATGATTATCATGCCTCTAGTTTGAACACTCAAAGGGTTTCTTCCCTGCCCACTGCGGTGGTACAAATTGAAAAGGTTAATCATTATTTTGGCAAAGGGTCTCTCCGGAAACAGATTTTATTTGATATTCACTTAACCATTTATTCAGGAGAAGTTGTGCTAATGACTGGACCATCGGGTTCCGGAAAAACTACCTTGTTAACCTTAATGGGAGGATTGCGCTCAACCCAAGAAGGAAGTCTGAAAGTGTGCAATCAACAACTTTGTGGGGCGAGTCCAAAGCAATTGGTGCAAGTTCGTCGGAATATTGGGTATATTTTTCAAGCCCATAATTTGTTAAACTGTTTAACCGCAAGACAAAATGTTCAAATGTCCCTGGATTTGCATTCTCAACCGGGGGACGAGGACAAAATGAAAGCCAAAGCGACAGCGATGTTAGAATCTGTGGGATTAAGAGAATGGGTGGATTATTATCCCGAAAACCTTTCCGGAGGACAAAAACAACGGGTGGCGATCGCCCGAGCATTAGCAAGTCATCCTCAACTCGTTTTAGCCGATGAACCTACCGCTGCATTGGATAGTAAATCCGGGCGGGATGTGGTTGAACTGATGCAGCGTTTGGCAAAAGAACAAGGGTGTAGCATCTTGTTAGTGACTCATGACCCCCGGATTTTAGACGTTGCCGATCGCATTGTTCAGATGGAAGATGGACGACTCAAGGAAGGGAAGGAATAGAGTTCTAACCGGAAGATAACAAACTGCTGTTCACGCTCAAAACCGGGCGATCGCATGGGGGACTTTTGATCGCTTTGATCACCGACCCTGGAATTCATCCCCTGATTCGAGTGTTGCATCACCCCATACACCTGAGTTAACGACGGGGTTTTTTGGCCCCATTTCCTGGGGTTTTCGTCTTGGTTCCTGTTTTTCCCCGCCGCGTTGTTGTCCCCGTGATTGAGGTTGCTCCCGTCATTGCGCCTGTATCCGATGTATCTGAACCGGAAACCCGTCTTGCTGTTGTCGTCCGGAACGTCACATTCACCCCTTCATTGGATTGTTCCAAGACTAACAATGGGGTTGGTTTGGCTTTTTGATCCCAGTGAATGTAAGCCACCCTACCTTGAATCGTCGGTTGCCAGGTATCATGATCATCTCGGGCACTTAAATAGGTTTCCAGACAGTCAATAATTTGGCTAATCGTTTTAGAAGTCGCTTGGGTGGGTAATTTAGTTAACTTGATTTGAATGCGAAACAGGACTCGTTTCTTCGACTTGGCAACCTCACCCAGATGATATTCCACGTCAAATATTTCATCCACTTGTCTCCCCGCACCTCGGTTTTCTGCATTTGGACGCAGCGCAACTGAGATTTTTTCTTTCACCTTGACTTTAATTTGATTGACTACGGCAAAGTGGAAGTTTTCTTCTTCCATCCGCATTCGCAAATAGTCTAAGTTGAACTCCCGCGAGTGAATCAAGTCAGGATTTTTTTCCATCTTAGTGATGGTTTCCAGGGACATTTTAAGCTTCTTTTGTAGCTCTTTATTTTTAAATTCATCAAACTTAACCTTTTTCTTGATCTGTTCCAATTGCACCTTGTGAAATACCAAGGATGCTATCAGTAACAGCAAAAGGCCACCCGATATTGACATCCAAAGTTGATCCGATGATAGGGGAAATTTGGAGTCATTCGCTGCAGGCGCTTGAGCTAAGGTAGGCGGGACAAGGATAATAGGACTTGACATAGACTTTCCCTGGTACAACGGCACTTTTTGATAGAGTTCCCCCGACGGCATCTTTGATATTCATCCCGTAAGTTTTTCACTCCCTCTCATGGATCAGAGGCCACCGATGAGAGTTGTCAAATCGGGTCGGATGTTGGGTCGGTCTCTTGAGAGTTCAAACAGAAGGTTAGGAGATGTTCGTCTATTTTGCGGCAACCTGCTGGAGACTCAAAATTAACCGAACCGATCGCAATACCCTTACCTTATCTTAACTATCCACTTACAAGGTGGATCTAAAACTGCAATGTTCCTCCAGCATCGGACTCTCGAATCGGTCAAGAAAGCGACCCCGGATGGCACCCCAC
>CBFGOM010000331.1:0-3579 GCA_965650385.1 uncultured Oscillatoriaceae bacterium | reverse complement strand
TTGGCTTACTTATGGCTAATTTGTTTGTGACCTTTGAAGCTCGGATTCCGTATCAGGCATCTGATGGTCATAAAGCAAAAGGGGTTACAACATGAATGCTGTAACCCCTTTTAGATTTAATGCGGATGGCGAGACTCGAACTCGCAAGGCAAAGCCACACGCCCCTCAAACGTGCGCGTATACCAATTCCGCCACATCCGCACGCAATGAACTATCTTAGCTCATCTGTGATTAACTTACCATACTTTTCTCAAAAATGTTCACAATTTTGAAAGATTTTTTTCAAAATTGTCAGAATTCTTCCAGGAAACGGGGTTTCAGCCTCTTGATGCTTTGAAGGCAAACTCGTATTATCCGATACATGATAGGATTTGGAGTTGGCATATCTATGCGGCTGAATCCGGGACACCCACAGGATTCGGTCATCCTTTATTGATTTTTACGAGTTGAGCAACCGCAGGCCCATGCAATTCTCCAAAGTTCTCATTGCCAATCGCGGCGAAATCGCCCTTCGGATTCTCCGGACCTGTGAGGAGATGGGGATTGCCACGGTTGCGGTACACTCCACGATTGACCGTCATGCTCTCCATGTCCAATTGGCTGATGAGGCGGTTTGTATTGGCGAACCCCCCAGCGCCAAAAGCTATCTGAATATTCCCAATATTATCTCTGCTGCTTTAACTATGAACGCGACAGCGATTCACCCGGGTTATGGGTTCCTGTCGGAAAATGCTCGGTTTGCCGAGATTTGTGCGGATCATCAGATTAGTTTTATCGGACCGACTCCCGAGGCGATGCGTGCAATGGGGGATAAGTCTACAGCAAAGGAAACCATGCAAAAGGCTGGAGTGCCGACGGTTCCAGGAAGTGATGGGTTAATTAGTAATGAAAAAGATGCCCGGGAAATTGCCCAGAAAATTGGCTATCCCGTCATTATTAAGGCAACCGCTGGGGGTGGCGGACGAGGAATGCGCTTAGTGCGCGAAGAAAGCGAACTCCCGAAACTGTTTGCAGCGGCGCAAGGGGAAGCAGAAGCGGCATTTGGGAATCCTGGGGTTTATTTAGAAAAATTTATCGAACGCCCTCGCCATATTGAGTTTCAAATCCTGGCGGATGCGCATGGCAATGTGATCCATTTGGGAGAACGGGAATGCTCGATTCAGCGCCGTCACCAAAAACTGTTGGAAGAAGCCCCTAGTCCAGCTCTCACGCCCAGCTTACGCCAAAAAATGGGCAAGGCGGCGGTGAAAGCGGCGAAGTCGATTAATTATACGGGTGCTGGAACGATTGAGTTTCTGCTGGATCACACGGGTCATTTCTATTTTATGGAAATGAATACTCGGATCCAGGTAGAACACCCGGTGACGGAAATGATTACGGGGTTGGATTTGATTGCGGAACAGATTCGGATTGCTCAAGGGGAAAAACTGCGCCTGAGTCAGGATGAGGTGCAGTTAAGGGGTCATGCGATCGAATGTCGGATTAATGCGGAAGACCCCGATCGCAATTTTCGCCCTTGTCCCGGACGCATTAACGGATTTTTACCCCCAGGCGGCCCCGGTGTGCGGATGGATTCCCACGTCTACACGGATTACGATATTCCTGCCTATTATGATTCGCTCATTGGCAAGTTAATTGTCTGGGGTTGCGATCGCCCTTCGGCCCTCAAACGCATGAGACGCGCCCTCCGCGAATGCGCCATCACCGGCGTCCCCACTACAATTCCTTTCCATCAAAAGATTCTGGAACATCCCGATTTTATTAAAGGGGATGTTTATACCAACTTTGTAGAACAGATGATGTCGAAGAGTTGAGGTTTGGAGGAGATGGGGGAGATGGGGGAGATAGGGGAGATAGGGGAGATAGGGGAGATAGGGGAGATAGGGGAGATTAAGAACTTTGTAGTAACGACCTGCTGTCTTTTCTGCATCATCTCCCGTATCCTCCCCATCTCCCCCATCCTCCCCATCTCCCCCATCTCCCCTATCTAACTACATCATCATCCGCAACAACCCTTGCTGACCCAAGAGAATTTCACGGAGTAGACTGAAGATACCGACCCAGATAATGGGGGTGATGTCTACACCGCCTAGGGGGGCAATGATTTTGCGGGTGGGGGCTAAGAAGGGTTCGGTGGGGACGGCAATTAGGACCCAGGGAAATTTAGTGAGTTCGATTTGGGGATACCAGGTTAGGATAATCCGGAAAATGAAGCATAGGGTCATCACGACTAAGAGGGGGCCAATGATCCAACTGGCGATCGCTACCGATGTCATCATGAGTAAAAATTTAAGTTTTGTTACAACCTTGTTAACTCCATTCTATTTCAATCCCTGCCCCCTGGTGTAGCCCCTTGTTGTTGCTTCTCCCCTTGAATCCCTAAGTGATGGAGTTTTGGAATTGGAATAAACTGGACTTCTCAACGGGGTAACGGTTTAATAAAATGATAGAAATGTAAATCTTGTTTAAGGAGATACTATGACGCCATCACTCGCCAACCTTTTTTGGAGCCTCTTCTGGGGTGCATTCCTGATCGTGATCCCCGCCACTGCTGCCCTGATCTTCATCAGCCAGAAAGATAAAGTGCAACGGTTCTAAACCGGCGAACTCGATGGAAACCTCAGCGCAGCGCGATCGCCAACCCATCTAGGAGGGTTAGGGACTCCCTATACGCTGAGGTTTCTTCGCTTACCCGGGAGGGCAACTGCCCTAATATAGAAGCCCAACTTATGCTCATCCCAATCCAGGCGAATCAGGAGCGGGTGGAGATTTAGCGGGATACTCGCTAACATAAAAAAGATGAAGGAGAGAGCAGATGGTAAATTTTAGTCTCAACTTAGCGAGTATCGTCGGAATCGCGATCGCCATCGGTGGGGCCGGACTCTATGCCGTCCGCTCATGGCGTCCCGAACTATCGCGAGATACCGATCTGTTTTTTGCAGCAGTGGGGTTACTTTGTGGCGGCATTCTGTTCTTTTACGGATGGCGCTTTGACCCAATTATGCAGTTTGGTCAGATTCTGCTGGGGGGGTCAGCAATCTACTTTGCCTTTGATAACATTCGCTTGCGTGGTGTCACCACCAATCAGGCGAAGCGGCAATCGGGGCGAATTGTAGATGAAGAGCGTCCTGTAAGTAGCGTCTACCGAGTGGATGCGGAACTCGACGAAATCGAATCCTACTACGAAGAAAATCCTACCCGACGCCGGATCAAAGGGACTCAGGACCCCCGAGCGTCTCGCAATTCCTATTATGCGGATGAGGCCCCCAGACGTCCGCCCAGTCGCCGATCCAGCGGCGATCGCACCAATCCCAGTACCCGTGCAACTCGTTCCCGCTCAACGGAACGCCCGCCTACAGGTCCTTCCTATCCAGAATGGGAGGCATCGGTGGATACAACGGAGGAAAGACCCTCTCGCCGTCCCCCATCGAGTGCGGGAAGTTCAGGTAGTAAAAGACCCCCAGGTGCTCGTCCCTCGCGGACTCCTCCCCCAGAGGAACGGACCCGCAGACCCCCTGCACCGGAAGAACCGGCACCGAATGATTATGTAGATTATCAACCGATCGACCCCATCGAAGA
>CBFGOM010000330.1:0-3596 GCA_965650385.1 uncultured Oscillatoriaceae bacterium | reverse complement strand
ATTCCCTGATAAAACGGGTGAAATTGTAAGAGTTGTTGTTGAGAAAAGGTGAGGTTTCTCTCATACTCAATCTGTTTTTGTTGGACAAGGGAATACCGGGGATAGGTCGGTGGGATAATCTGCAACTGCACGACTGCATCCTGCCAAGCTTGTACACCTTTGTCCCAGTCTCGTTTATCAACAGCCACACGGGTCAGTTGTGAGGCGCGTCCTCCTTTGCTGAGGGCCGGTTTTAACGGGTCTAATCGGTCAAATTGCTGGCGCGCATAGGTGAGATTTTTGTGATAAACCGGAAGTCTTTTTTGGGCAAAATCTCGGTGAGGATGTTCCCGTGATACAGTTTCCAATCGGGCGATCGCCTCCTGCCAATGCTGCGCTACCTGATGCCACTCTTCCCAGGTGTTCGCACTTTGGGTCAAATCTGCCGCCGCAGTTGCCTCGGCGACTGCCTGGGAAACAGGGTCAAGGGTCTCAGAAGGAGATTCAGGACTGGATTGGGTCGAAAGTGCTGGCGTTGTACTAAACAGGATGTGAGGATGACATCCAACAACCAGGATTGAGAGTAGGGCGATGATCACGCCCGGAGGGGATACACGATGGATGGGGAACAGATGGGGCAGTTGCATAACCGGATTGAAGATAGAGACTTAAGGAGATCGACAGAGGCAATCGATGCTCTTGATCTCTTGTAGCGCGATCGCCCGCCAATGGGGTCACGCTTAGAAAGTTTCTGCCTTTTGACGTATATCTATCTGTAGTCTATCGGTTTTATAAAGTGCCCTAACCGGGTATTACATCTATCTACGGACATAAATGATAACTATCCTGTCCCTTTACCCTACAAGATGGGGACAAGGATTAAGGGGAGAGGGCCGGAAATACTCGATTTAACTCCAAGAGTACCCCGTCAATCCCCGGGATAGGCGTTGTTTCATTCGGTAGCTTGACTTGTTTTTGTCGATAGTCAAAGGTTCCCGTTGATTTTTGGTAAGGAGTCGTATAAATTTCCAGTTGTTTTTCCAATAAATTCACAATCCAATAGTCAGTAATTCCCGCTTCAGCATACAGGGGTAATTTTATCTGGCGATCGTAGTCCAATGAAGAATCAGCAATCTCAATCACCAGCAAAATATCCTCCGGCAGGGGATGATGGGAGAGGTAGTTATCCTCCCGGTTTCGCACCAGGGTAAAATCGGGTTCCGGTTCGCTATGATTCGGCAGAGTAATCGGGTCCTGACAGCGTATTTTTGCTTGACCTGAGACCCTTAAAATTAGTTGTTCGTTCAGGTTCATACAACACACGGCATGAGGCTTTCCTTTTGGGACCATTTGGATTGCTTCTCCTTGGATTAATTCAGTGTGATTGCTTTCGGGAAAAAATCCCAGTTCGATGAGACGGTGATACTCTTCTATGGTAAAGCGTTTGGCTATAGCTAGGGTCATAAGAGCGAGGGAGTTGGACGACTCTTGTTATTCTAGCATAACCGTTCCTAAATGCCAATTATTCGGCTACAATTAAGCTAAGAAAATTAATCGACTAAATTTATGAAACGGATTGTTTTAATTGCAGGATTTGAATCGTTTAACGCTGACTTGTACCGGCAGGCAGCACGGGTGGCAATGTTGCGCTGTCCTGAGTTGGATATTCAGGTTTTTAGTGACCGAGACCTCACGGACAAAGCAGAGGGGGTTGCCACGGCACTTCAAGCGGCAGATGTATTTTTTGCTAGCTTAATTTTTGACTACGATTGCGTCATTGAATTGCGGGAAAAAGTCCAGCATATTCCTATTCGTCTGGTGTTCGAGTCTGCCTTAGAATTGATGAGTTTAACTCAGTTAGGAAAATTTGCGATCGGGGATAAACCCAAAGGAATGCCTAAACCTGTTCAATTCATTTTGAGCAAGTTCTCCAGTGGTAGAGAAGAAGATAAACTTGCAGGATATATTAGTTTTCTCAAAACAGGGCCGAAACTGCTCAAATATGTCCCCGTTCAAAAGGTCCAGGATCTGCGCAATTGGCTCATTATTTATGGATATTGGAATGCCGGAGGTGCAGAGAATGTGGCCGCTATGTGTTGGACTTTGGCGGAAAAATATTTAGGATTAACCGTCGGAGAAATTCCACCGCCGGTAGAGACTCCTAACATGGGATTACTGCATCCCGAATATTTAGGTTATTTTGAATCTCCCCGCCAATATTTAGACTGGTATCGTAGAGAACAAAATCTATCCGCAGAGAGTCCCGTTGTGGGAATTTTACTCTATCGCAAGCACGTTATTACGCAGCAAGCTTATATCCCTCAATTAATTAGACACTTTGAACAAGCGGGGTTAATTCCACTGCCGATTTTTATTAATGGCGTTGAGGGTCATGTGGCGGTTCGAGATTGGATGGCATCCGCCGATGAAACCCGGCAACGACAACAGGGAAATAATCAAACCCGGTCCTTATCTCCCGAAGCAGTCGAAGTAGATGCGATTGTTTCTACTATTGGATTTCCCTTAGTTGGAGGTCCGGCAGGTTCAATGGAAGCGGGACGACAAATTGAAGTAGCAAAAGGTATTCTAGGCGCTAAAAATCTCCCTTATTTTATCGCAGCCCCGTTATTAATTCAAGATATCCATTCCTGGACTCGCCAAGGAATTGGCGGATTGCAAAGTGTGGTTTTATATGCTTTGCCTGAACTAGATGGGGCGATCGATACTGTCCCCCTCGGCGGTTTAGTCGGGGAAGAAATCTATTTAATTCCCGAACGAGTCAAGCGGTTGACGGGACGGATCAAATCCTGGATTGGACTGCGAAAAACGCCCCCAGCAGACCGTAAAATTGCCATTATTTTATATGGATTTCCTCCCGGTTATGGCGCAACGGGAACCGCTGCCTTACTGAATGTTCCCCGCAGTCTTCTCAATGTTCTAAAATGCCTCAAGGATAACGGTTATACAGTAGGAGATTTACCCGAAGATGGGGAAGAATTAATCCGCCGGATTAAGATTGCTGATGAGTCCCCGATGGAAACAAAATTAACGCGATCGCAAGGTATCATCCCCACCACAGTCAATATCAAGACCCTAGATAAATGGTTAGGATATCTCCTCACCCGGCGAATTGAAAAACAATGGAAATCCCTTACAGATACCGGCATCAAAACCTATGGAGAGGACTATGCGATCGGGGGAATTCAGTTAGGGAATATTTGGATCGGAGTCCAACCACCTCTTGGCATTTCTGGCGACCCCATGCGCTTAATCTTTGAACGGGATATGACACCACATCCTCAGTATGCCGCCTTCTATAAATGGCTTCAGCACGGGTTAAAAGCCCAGGCATTGGTTCATTTTGGAATGCATGGTACGGTCGAATGGTTGCCCGGTTCTCCCCTGGGAAATACGGGATATTCTTGGCCGGATATTCTCTTAGGAAATTTGCCGAATCTTTATATTTATGCCGCGAATAATCCCTCGGAATCAATCTTAGCTAAACGGCGGGGATATGGAGTTTTAATTTCCCATAATGTGCCGCCTTATGGTCGGGCGGGGTTGTACAAAGAAATGGTTTCGTTGCGGGAATTGATTGGAGAATATCGGGAAGATCC
>CBFGOM010000329.1:0-3624 GCA_965650385.1 uncultured Oscillatoriaceae bacterium | reverse complement strand
ATTTAAGAATAACCGATAATATCGGATTGGCGACTGCCTTTGAAAAAAGCCGAAAACTTGTGGGAGTATTTTGCCTAGACCCGAATATTTTAAAGGGCGCAGATATTGCACCCGCCCGGGTTAAATATCTGCTGGGTTGTTTGGCAGAACTCCAGGAAAACTATGCTAAAATAGGGAGTCAATTGTTCATCCTATTTGATGAACCCAGACAGGCGATCGCCCGATTAGCTACTGCCTTACAAGCGCAATTTGTTTATTGGAATTTAGACGTAGAACCTTATTCTCAGGACCGGGACCAAGCCGTTCGAGAATCCCTAAAAGAACAAGGAATTGCAGTCGAAACCTTTTGGGACCAGCTTTTACATAGTCCAGGAGAAATTTGTAGTAATACGGGCAATCCCTACACCATTTATACGCCCTTTTGGAAAAACTGGATTCGCCAAACCAAAGCCGAACCTGTCCCGGGATTAGAACAGGCGATATCCCTCAGCCAAGAAGAACAAGAAAAGGCTAAAAATGCCGGTGCAGTTGCGTTACCGACCCTCAAAGATTTAGGATTAAGTTGGGACAATCCGCTGATGCTGGAACCGGGAGAAAGTGCTGCGCGATCGCAACTCGAAGACTTTAGCGATCGCACCATTTACGACTATGACGAACAACGGAATTTCCCCGCCGTTCCCGGAACTTCTCTACTAAGTGCCGCCCTCAAATTTGGTGCGATCGGCATTCGTACCGTCTGGAATGCCACCCTCCGCGCCGCTGAAGAATGCCGGAGTGACGAAACCCGCAAAGGCGTCCAAACCTGGCAACAAGAACTCGCATGGCGCGAATTTTATCAACAAGCACTTTATCATTTTCCCGAACTTGCCACCGGACCTTATCGAGACACTTGGAAAGACTTTCCCTGGGAAAATAACGAACAACTCTTTGAAGCTTGGTGCGAAGGGCAAACGGGTTATCCTATCGTTGATGCTGCCATGCGCCAACTCAATGAAACCGGCTGGATGCATAACCGTTGTCGGATGATTGTTGCTAGTTTTCTCACCAAAGATTTGATTATAAATTGGCAGTGGGGAGAACAATATTTCATGCAAAAATTATATGATGGAGACCTGTCTGCTAACAATGGAGGTTGGCAATGGAGTGCTTCCAGTGGCATGGACCCCAAACCCCTGCGAATTTTCAATCCCACTACTCAAACCCAGAAATTTGACCCCGAGGGAGACTACATTCGGGAGTGGGTACCTGAGTTGCGATCGATGGAAACAGAAGCCTTAATTTCAGGGAAAATTCTTCCATTGGAACGGAAATCCTGTGGATATCCTGAACCCATAGTCAATCACAATGAGCAGCAGCGGCGATTTAAAGCCTTATATCAACAGCAAAAAGCCTTGACAGAGTAAAAAAGTTCAACGTCACGACTTCAGTCGTTACTATGAACATAAAAAAACGACTGAAGTCGGGAAACCAAAATCCCTTACTGATAAACGGATTGAATCCACTCCCATTCTCGGGTTAATCCCTCTTTGAGAGAGACTTTCGGTTGATATCCAATGAGACGCTGTGCTTTGGAAACATCTGCACTGGTGTGGCGCGCATCCCCGATCGCAGACTCGACATAGTTGCGCTTAATCGGACGTCCAATTACTTCCTCAATCGTATCAATCACATAAGCTAGAGAAACCCGAGAACCTCCGCCAATATTGAACACTTCCCCAGAAGCTTCTTTGGAACTTGCCGAGGCTAAATTAGCTGCAACCGCATCACTAATATAAGTAAAATCTCGGGTTTGCTGTCCATCCCCATAAATTGGGATAGCTTCATCAAGCAATGCCGCTTTTAAAAACTTGTGAAACGCCATATCCGGACGCTGACGAGGACCATAAACGGTAAAATAACGCAACCCCACCACGGGCACCCCAAAGTTACGGTGATATAACACACATAATTGTTCTGATGCCAGTTTGGTAATCCCATAAGGGGACACAGGTGCCGGACAAATTGCTTCACTCGTCGGCATGGTTTCGGCATTGCCATACACCGAGGAAGAAGAGGCGAAGACAAACCGCTGGAGTTGCTTGGCATCTTTCGCAGCTTCTAGCATCACCTGAGTGGCGTTGAGATTGCGTTCCGTGTAAGCGCGAAACCCATCTCCCCAACTGGCGCGGACCCCAGCTTGTGCCGCTTGATGATAGATGAAATCCACATCCGCAAGCAGCGATCGCCAGTCTAATGACTGGATATCTGCTTCAATCAGTTGAAAGGCGGGATGGGTTGCAAATGAGGCAATATTCTGGCGTTTTAAGCGCGGGTCGTAGTAATCGTTGAATTGGTCAATGCCAATCACTCGTTCCCCGCGATTGAGTAGGATTTCGGCTAAATGAGACCCTACAAAACCCCCGACACCAGTCACAATACTTGTTGTCATAAATTCACCATAGGTACAGTTGAAGAGAAATTAATGCAAGTCACCCTAAAGAAGCTCTCCCGTTCTAGCATAAAATCGATTGGGTCACCAACATGGCCGACTCAGAGATCAAGTTAAGTGCTAAACGAGGGAAACGTGAAGGTTTTAGTTGTGGGAAATGGGGGCCGAGAACACGCCCTTGCTTGGAAACTGTTGCAATCTAACACCGTTGAGACTGTGTTTTGTGTGCCGGGAAATGGAGGCACGGCAATTTTAGAAAATTGCCAAAATTTATCCTTGACAGCAACTGATTTTTATGGTATTAAAGAAGCGGTCAAAACTCATGAAATTGGGTTAGTCGTAATAGGCCCAGAAGTGCCATTAGCAATGGGAATGGCCGACTACTTACACCAAGAAAAAATCCCCGTATTTGGTCCTTCTCAATCCGGTGCACAACTAGAAGCGAGCAAATCTTGGGCAAAAGCATTTATGCAAGATGTGGGAATTCCTACAGCGCGATCGCAGAGTTTCACCGATGAAGAAATCCCCCAAGCATTGGCTTATGTGGAAGAACAGGGTGCGCCGATTGTGGTCAAAGCCGATGGATTAGCCGCCGGGAAAGGGGTGACGGTGGCGGCAACGGTGGAAGAAGCTAAAGCGGCGATCGCCGAATCCTTTGGGGGTAAATTTGGCCTCTCCGGTGAATGCGTCGTGATTGAAGAGTGCTTGATCGGTCAAGAAGCCTCGGTGTTAGCCATTACCGATGGCTTAACCGTGCGTCCCTTGCTTCCGGCCCAGGATCATAAAGCCGTGGGAGAGGGGGATACAGGGCCGAATACCGGCGGAATGGGAGTCTATGCACCAGCCCCCTTGGTTACTCCAGAGATGATGGAACGGGTGCAGAGGGAGGTATTGGAACCGGCGATCGCCAGTTTGCGCGATCGCAACATCGACTATCGTGGCGTACTCTATGCCGGACTGATGATTTCCCCCGAAGGTGACATCAAAGTGCTAGAATTTAACTGCCGCTTCGGGGACCCCGAAACCCAGGCCATTTTGCCCCTATTAGAAACCCCCCTCGATGAAGTTCTCCTCGCCTGCGTCAACCAAACCCTCGCAGAACTCCCTCCCCTGCGCTGGAAAGATGGAGCCTCCGCCTGTGTGGTGATGGCTGCCGCAGGATATCCAGGAGACTATAAAACCGGGGATGTGATTAC
>CBFGOM010000328.1:0-3657 GCA_965650385.1 uncultured Oscillatoriaceae bacterium | reverse complement strand
CTTGATTTGGCTGCTGGCGAAGCTACTCCGGTTGCTTTGACTGCTCCTTCTATCAACGGTTAATCTGATAAAATATTAAAAAAACGCTCTCCGAAAGGGGAGCGTTTTTTTATGTCTATAACTGAAACAGGACTTACCCAAACTATTGTCAGCGCACCCCTTAAATTTTGGGCGGAGAAAGGAAATCGCCCTGTTTGTAGCAAACTTTTACAACTTTTCGAGACAACTTCCTTCGGACTCTTGTTCTACAAGGGCCTAAATTTCCAGATTAAACTTTTGGTTAATCATCTCTATTACCTTGGCTTCTTCTGGTGTAATGATGCCATCTAATTCCGCCAGTTTTTCACATTGAGCGAGAAGCGATACAGCAAAATCGCTATTGATTTGTTCGAGCAAGGTTTCCAAAGGCGGCGGTGATTGGAGATTGCTGGCGATCGCATCGAGTGAAGCTGGACTGAAGTTCAAGGTTTGTAACTCGGGCAAAATTTGTTCCCAAGTTTTATCAGGATTACCGGCTAAAATCAGATGAACGAAAATCTGATCCATCAAGGATTGTTGCTCGATCGCGCCTTCTAAATATTTTTGACTTTCTGCTTGGGTTTCTGCGATCGTCCCTTCCATTGTTAATGGATTACTGGAATTTTCTTGATAAAAACGGCAGGCAGCATATCCGAGTCCATAGATGATCACTGCATTGCTACTAGCTCCAATTACTGCTCCCGCCAAGGGTATATTGCCCACCAAACCCACACCAGCTTCAATCGCTAAATTACTACCAAAAGATAAACTAAAAATGGCTAAGGCTTCCCCTTTGCGCTCGGGAGCTTCCAAATTATACCCATAAGCGGCAGCAATTTGATACACTAATTCGGCTGATAATGCCGTCGTAGCTGCCAAATCAGCCCCTAACATCGCCAGTGCAGTTCCAGGAACTAAGCTACTCGCCAATCCGCTTCCGGCTGCAATTAAAGCTTTTTTTAGCATCAGACGATGAGCGATTTCTCTTGGTTTTTCCTCGGGATATTTCTGCTGTAATTCTCTTACTTCAGTTTCAGCTTGTACTACATCTACTGCCTCTATAAACTGAACTAGCCAATCAACTTTTAAAGCTTTTGTGAGCTTTTTAAGCAGGGGACTCTTCTCCATCATTTCTAGTACATAGCCCGCTCCTTTCGTTGATTGCATGGCAGTATTTTTAGCGGTTCCGATCGCCACCTTACCTGTTTGTAATGCGGTATTGGCAATCGAACCGCCCAATTCAGGCGCTTTCTGGACAACTACTTTACCGGCTGTAAAGGTTGTAAAGGTTGCTTTAGCAATTGCCTCACGAGTTCCTGTTGCCGTGTCCATCGCTACTTTACCTGCAACCGATGCCGTACCCGAGATCGCACCCCCAACGTCTGGAACTTTTTCGAGTGCAGATTTACCAGCCTGTACTGTAGTGTCTGCGATCGTGTCGCCTGCTTTCTTAGCTATCTTTGTCATCGATCCCCAAAAAGATAACTTTTTAGATTCCTCTTGTTGCGCTAATTGATTATCTGTTGTATTTTTAATAATTATACTGTTATGTTCAGCGGCATTCGCTATGATTTCCGGTGTTGACTCAGGGAAGCTTTCCGTTTGTTCTAGCACTAACTCTTGTTGCCAATCTGGAAAATCATCTCCTATCTGTTGGGAGAATACCTTCACTTTCGCCAAAGATTGAATGCCTAAATTCATTAATCCAGTACGAATAAGCGGAATTACTGTTTCTTCTTTAGGTGCTTCTGGAGATTCCAACTTAACCTGTAAACAATCGTTTTTTAAACTAACTTTAACAGCAATCTCTGGAGAGTTTAACGACTGCTCAATTAAAGTGGCGATCGCATTAATATCTACCCCTTGATCAAGTTCCTCTACCTGGTTAATAGTCTGCGCCTCTACCTCAAATTCTTCACTCCAATCGGGAAATTCTTCCTTGATCCGTTTCCCGTAAACCTTCACCCGGTTGATGCCTTCAGGCCCCACAGTCGAAACCGACCTCCGGATAAACGCCACCAATGTTTCTTGGGGACTCACCTGCGCTGATTCCAGCATAATTTGCAGGCAATCATTTTTCATTGAGGCTTTAGCGGTAATGCCTTTGGTTTGCAGTTTGCGGTTCATTAGGGTGGCGATCGCCTTGGCATCTCCCTGCTTCGCAAGTTCCAGAAGATTCGGCTGATTCATAACTAGCAGAGACAACGAGTCTCTAGGATAAATTTGAGTCTAATTATACCTCCATTTCCCGCTGCAAAAGATAGACAGGCTAATCCATTTAGGTTTAACTAACTCTTTTGCGGGGCTAGGATCCGCTTGCAAGCTGGAGCTATACCCTTTGGATATCCGCAAGGGACATTCTCTATCTTGGTTGCACCATTGATCTAGGGGCAAATGCGAGCCGGATTACTGTTCTGCTTGTATTCAATCCACCATCTATATCGGATCCCATCCTCAACCCATCTTTACTGAGTAGCAAGGGAGAGGGAGACTCTTGCCAGAAAATGCCCGTTATTCATTGCTGTTGGGCTTGTAGGCTGCAAGATGCGATCGCAATCCACATAACGAAGCTAACAAGAGTGTAGCCTTCTTCACCCTGTGAAGATATTTTACCTTTCAGCCTCACAAACCCACCGCATTTTTCGCATCTTTAACCGTCACCATCAGTGTCATTGGATCGATCGCTGAAGCAGTAAACCCACACTTTTCATAAAACTGCTTCGCCTCTTCCGAAATTGCCTGCACAAGAATTGCCCGAATTCCAGCAATTTCAGCAGCTTGCAGGGTACGAAGAATAGCATCTCGTAGCAGTGCACTCCCGATTCCTTTGCCTTGCCAGTGGCGATCGACAGCCAGTCTTCCAATCACCATCACCGGAATCGGATCAGGCATATTCCTCCGCACTCGACCCGTTGCCGTAATTTGGGCTACTGCCCCATTTGCAAGACAGTAATATCCAATAACAACATCCCCAGCGCATAAAACATAGGTTCGGGAAGCCCCCTCAGCTTCATTTTTTAACGCACGGCGTTTAAGCCAGTCATTGAGATGGCTATTTCCTGAGTCAAAGGTCTCAATTTGATGGGACGAATTTAGTTTTTCCGGAGGGCGAAGCGCGACGCGATCTAATCCCACGGAGATTGAGTGGTTAAGAGAGCCTGTAACTTTACGTTGGGCCGAGGGTCTGCATCCAGCAGGGTGACAAATTCCTGATATTTTTGTTCATCTACCCCAAAAAAAGTCCTTTCTAACAAAGCATCTTGGGCTTTTTGATAGGCTGACTCTAGCATGAACTCTGAGCGGCTTTTCCCTTGGATGTGAGCAGCTTGATCAATGAGATCTCTTTGACTCTGGGTGGCTCGGATGTTGATCGTTACATCCCGAGTCTGGCGCGACGAGTCTTCCAATTCTGAGGGAGACATAATTTTAAACCTAGGAGCAATATTCAGATTAGGTGATTTAATACCGACTCATCATTAAATTATATTAGGCGTTTGTCCACACAATGTCAACACAAGCTGTGGGGTTGACTGCGAACCTAGTTTTGATAAACTTAGCTTATCACCGCCATCAGAATTGCTGTCGCTTAACCCCCTTTACAAATCGTTACAAACCCGTTAATGTAGAGACATCATACAA
>CBFGOM010000327.1:0-3707 GCA_965650385.1 uncultured Oscillatoriaceae bacterium | reverse complement strand
CGATACCGGGGTAACTAAATCAGACTGGGAACCTCCCGGATTTCCTGAAAAATGGATATCTTGCCAAGGGGCGATCGCAGTTATCGTCACCCTATGTCAAGTTCCTGACAACTTTGCCTGTGCTTTTGCTTGCAAATTCTATGAAATTTTGTTCCAAGGAATTTCCGACCCCGCTTCAGTCCGCTTTCGATACATAGCTGAAGCTTTACTAGCCACTCGTCGCTATTTTATGGAAACCTACAACAATCCTCTAGGATTAGCGTATGTCCTTTATGCGGTCAAAGAAGCGCACGTTTGTGCTGATTTCGTGTCAGAAGGAAGTTTTATATGAATACCACCCCATCAACTTCAAACTCAACTGGAAAAATTTTGCCTAATCTGTGTTCAACTGACATTCCAGCTATCTATTTTTATTCTCAATAGATTTTTGAAATTTAAAAACCTAGAGTCTTTAATCTGTAACCCACATTCCGCAGGTTGAATCAAGTCAGTAAATAATATTTTCGGCAGGAGGCCCCTAGCAACCAAAGGATCCATCGCCACTCATCAGTGAAATAGGTGATTTTCTTCACTTCATCAAAGTCAAGCAAATGAACGGATTGAAAACATTGAAAAACCCATTCTAGAGTTGGGGTAATGGTGGGTTTACCTGCTTGATTCTTAATCGACTTTTTGGCTTTAGCCAGGGCCTCTCTTAAAGCTCTTTGACCTAAATTATACACTCACAAACACAACCCCATCACCATTGCGAGGGCATCTATTCGTTCGGGATTTTTTAGGAATACACTAATGACTTCTATTCATTGTGTATTATCGATAACAATTTTGGCTTTCCCTCAAGCAAGATAGGGAAAAACAATCAAGACCTGTGCGATAATTGCAAATGGTAGTTTACCCAAAGCGGCGAGCGATGGCGATAAAACTCTGGAAATTTCTCAAGACCGATATTCGAGAGTTGAACTGGGGCGAAACTCTGGAAAATGTGAAAACCGGATCGGAAGCGGGTAAGGCGTTTTTTGACTTAGCCAAAGTGATTCAGGAACAAGGTAGCAACCTGGAAACCCTGAAACCTTACCTCGACCCACTCTCCTCATTGCTCGATGCGTTGAATTCGCCCTTGGGTGAACTGGCTGGGGCCGTGATTCCCTTGGCCCCTATCCCCATCGCCCTGCTCAAAATCATCGCCAAAGCGACGAAAAAAGAGCCGACTCTAGTGCAGTCGGTTGCCTTAGTTAGTCAAGTTGTCTATCTTGAAAGTTTGCAGAAGATTCTCAAGGAAGATGAGGCACTGCTGCAAAAAATCGGTAAGTCTCCCGCTTCCAAATCCGTCGCGAGTAACATTCAGAAATTGGGTGACCTAAAATTGGATGAACGGGATGCCAGAGTTGCCGTTCTGTGTTTTCATAAATCGAAACTGGCCCAGGCATTTAATGAAGTTTTAGTAGAGCGATTACAGGAGGCGGGATTAGGAGAGGACCGGACCAAAACTCTTACGGAACAAGTGGCGCGACAGACCCAGGAATTGCTGATTCTCACCTTAGCCGAAGCGGAAGGGGAGGCGGTAAACCGCTGGGTGAAATGGTATCAACTGGGAGGACCGGAAAAACTGGAAAAATACCTCAGTATTGAGGATTATTTAGACCGGCAGATTAAACCCAATCCCGAGCAATTCATTGTTGATGAAACTGAAATTACCTTTCGGGATTTATATGTCTCGTTGAATGTCCAACTCCTGGATAGTGAGGGTAAACCGATTGAGGATAAAGACCCGATGCCACTGGAAGACTGGGTGAAAACGACACTTAAGGACTACAGCAAAAATCAGAAAGTGTTGTTTATCCAGGGGGAAGCAGGACGCGGGAAAAGCGTTTTTTGTCGGATGTTTGCGGACTGGGTACGGCAGAACTGGCATCCCAACTTTACCCCCATTTTGATTCGCTTACGGAAGTTGCGCGCTTTAGCCGGAAATCTCACGGAAACTTTAAACACTTACCTGCAAACTGTAGATTTTGTAACGAGCGACTCGGGTTGGCTAACGGATAAAAATACGCGATTTTTGTTCTTGCTGGATGGGTTTGATGAATTGTTGCTCGAAGGACTTGCCAGCGGGGGATTCAAGGATTTTTTGGTGCAAGTCCTGGATTTTCAACGGCATAGCCACCATCGTTTTTTAATCACCGGGCGTCCTCGGGCCTTGCAAGGAATTGAGCGCCAACTCTCCCAAACTCAACAGTTAGAACGAGTGGCACTTTTGCCGATGAATGACGAAATTCGCCACACCTGGTTAGAGAAATGGGGGAATAAAGTTGGAACCCCAAAAGGGGATGACTTCCAGCAGTTTTTAGAGGCTTGTCCCCCAGAAATTAATGATGAGCTGGCCCGAGAACCATTACTTCTGGGGTGGAAGGAAACGACTTTTCCTGTGATGGAGGAGAAAAAGCAAGGATTAAATGCCGCTTTGGGAGAGTTGGCGAAGGCATCCCTTGTAAAAACACGAGTGTGTTGTTGCTATATCAATTTAGAGGTCACTTCATCGGGCATCTTGTACGTGGGTGAAAATCTCCCCATCACCCTGAGCCTAAATCCGACGGAAAATGGCAAAAGCATTCCCGTTCGCATCCCGGAAAGCACACTAGAATTGACTGTCTACATTGAAGCCCCAGGCTTTCACTTGGAAGGCGACCGGACTTACACCCTGAATGTCGTCAATGGTAGAGCGAAGGAACGGACTCTGCGTTTCAACCTCATACCACTCACCAGCGGCAAACAAACCCTGCGCGTCCAAGTGTATCCGGGTCGGAGCATACCAGGCATTACTCCGGCTGAAATTACTCATACTATCCCAGTGGCAGCTCCTGTCACCCTGCCCAACATCCCTGACTTAATTGACCGGCGCGCCATCCCAGGCCCCCAACCGGACATTATGCTCTATGTCTCCTTAGAAGAGAAGCCCACAGGAGAGGAGTTACACATCTACCTAACCTGTCCGGCGTTAGCGTTAGATCGGCAACCCCTGGACCCTCTCCCCTTAAACGGACAAGACTTAGCTGGACTTCGGCAAAGCGCAATTCAATCTGCCCAGGAAGCTAATGACTGTGCCCCGGAAGATGTACTGATCAGTTTGCGAGCCTTTGGTATGGCTTTGTGTGACCAACTCATGCCACCGCGCCATTTCCTGCGGGAATTTTACAACCAAATTTTATCCTCCAATAGTTGGCGGCTCCGGTCTTGGTTAATCGTTTCAGATCCCCGTGCGGTTCTGCCTTGGGAAATGCTCTTTCCCTCTTTCAAAATTTCAACGGGCGAAAGTGGGTATGACTTTCTGGGAAGCAAATTTTCCATCGCTCATTGGATAGGACGCCAAGGGTTTAAATTGGTCAACGAAGTTCCCTTGGGTCCACTTAACCTGACTCATTATTACCAACACCCGGAAGAACTCTGCCGGTGGTTGGTCGCTTTAGGGGGCGACACCCAGGTGGGTATCGAAGAAAAAGCCGGTCACGTAGGCTTGACACAACCGAGTTCTCCCTACTATGGCCTGCACATTTTACGGTATGCCGAAGGGTCGCGAGCAGGAGCCATTACCTATGGGGATCGCGAGACAGACAGCACCACTGAGATAGCAACTACAACCGATGAAGCGGTAGTAGGCGATTCTCCAGAAGAAGTCTTGCCCGATCGTCGTCTGGATTTTCATCTTAAACGCC
>CBFGOM010000326.1:0-3762 GCA_965650385.1 uncultured Oscillatoriaceae bacterium | reverse complement strand
TCAGCGGATCCAAAATCATGTAGCCTATGACAAAATGGTCTGTCATGAAATTGTCCCGATCGCTACTCCTTTATATTGCTCTGATTTATCTAATCCTAATGGGTCTATATGAGAGGATGCACCATGTCGTGAACTTTGGCTCTGAGATAGAATTCGCCCTGGGGAGGGCATCCATACCTGGGAGGGTGCGGGTACTCGATCAGCCTAGGTTCTAACAGGATTCCGTTTGACAACTGGACTAGAGGGTAACTAGACCGTTGGGGGAGAATCGAGCGGCTAGAACGAGCCTGAGTCAACCTCTACCGATTTGCGATCGCTTCCCTACATTATGGTTCGTAAAAACCCAAAGGATCTCTATCATCGCACGGGCCAAGCTCAGTGCGATCGCAAAATTCTGTTGAACACAGAGTCAAGACTCCTGTTCTGAGGGGTTCCTAGAATCGGGCATAGAAATTGCCTGGACTGCTTAACCCTGAGTTGTTTGGACCCATTCACTTTTATGGGGTCAAATTTCTGCCTCATGACATCAGTCAACAGAATCAATCGCCAATTATATCATTGATTTTAAGGCCCTAAACGAGAGGTCCCTCGGGATTTCCGTCGTTCCTAACCCTGAAATTGTGCAAATCATCTGAGGATATCCGCTCGATCTAGGCGGGGCCTTATACCGAATCCGGGTTTTAACGGCTATTAAGGGATTTCCATCAAATAAAATATCCCAAAAACCCGCAGGCTGAACCCTGTAGGTAATGGCGAGGTTATAAGCTATAACATTTTAACAAGATAGAATTGTAAAGCTGTTATTTTAATAGAGAAAAACCCGGGTAAAGCGTTCGGGAAAAGCTTGTTGCGCCTCAATTCACAAGAAGTTATCACCGTTGTCCGAGGGGATTAGAGGGTGCGATCGCGGAGCGCCTAGGGGATGGCCCAACTTTAATTTTGCAAAAAGGCCATGAAAAAAGAAAATGTAACAGTTTGCAAAGGTATAATGAGAGGCAACTCAAAAAACTTAACACTATCTTAAAGAATCTCAACGAGGGGATTATTAACCAATGCGCGTGGCGATCGCAGGAGCGGGTTTAGCAGGACTTTCCTGCGCGAAATATCTGACTGACATGGGTCATACCCCCATAGTCCTGGAACGCCGGGACGTCCTCGGGGGGAAAGTAGCAGCATGGAAAGATGCAGACGGGGACTGGTACGAAACCGGGCTGCACATTTTTTTTGGTGCCTATCCCAATATGTTGCAACTCTTTGGAGAATTAGGCATCGAAGACCGGCTGCAATGGAAAGAACATACCATGATCTTCAACCAGCCGGAGGCCCCGGGAACCTATTCCCGGTTTGATTTCCCGGACCTGCCCGCCCCCCTGAACGGGGTGATGGCAATCTTGCGGAATAACGATATGCTAACCTGGCCGGAAAAAATTCAGTTTGGCATCGGCCTCATTCCAGCAATGGTGCAGGGACAGAAATATGTCGAAGAAATGGATAAATATTCTTTCTCCGAATGGCTCAGAAGCAAAAACATCCCACCTCGGGTTGAAAAAGAAGTCTTCATCGCCATGTCCAAGGCGCTCAACTTCATCAACCCCGATGAAATTTCCGCCACCATTTTGCTAACTGCCCTGAATCGGTTTTTGCAAGAGAAAAACGGCTCAAAAATGGCCTTTTTAGATGGATCCCCGACAGAACGGCTCTGTCAACCCATCGTGGACTACATTACCGATCGCGGCGGTGAAGTCCGGTTAAACGCACCGATTAAAGAGTTTTTGCTCAATGAAGACGGTGCAGTTCGGGGCTTTGAAGTCCGAGGTTTGGAGGGAAACCCTTCGGAAGTTTTGACCGCAGATATTTATGTCTCGGCGATGCCCGTGGACCCTCTAAAAGTGATGCTCCCGCAACCCTGGCGCGAGATGGAATATTTCCAAAAACTGGACGGATTAGAAGGGGTGCCGGTGATTAACGTGCATCTGTGGTTTGACTGTAAACTCACGGATATCGATCACTTGCTCTTTTCGCGATCGCCCTTACTCAGCGTCTATGCGGACATGAGCAACACCTGTCGGGAATATGCCAATCCCGATCGCTCCATGCTGGAATTGGTCCTCGCACCGGCGAAAGACTGGATTTCCAAAACCGATGAAGAAATTGTCACCGCTACCCTGAAAGAACTGGAAAATCTCTTTCCCGATCGCTTTTGTGGTAACAAACCGGCTAAATTAATTAAATATCACGTCGTCAAGACGCCGAGGTCGGTGTACAAAGCAACTCCCGGACGCCAAAACTACCGTCCCTCCCAAATCACACCGATCCCCAATTTCTATCTGACGGGCGATTACACCATGCAACGTTATCTTGCCAGTATGGAAGGAGCCGTACTTTCTGGTAAGCTGACAGCGCAGGCCATTGCGAGCCGTCAGTCCCAGAATTAATAATTTTAGAATTTAGATATTAGTAGTGGCCTACAACTCAAAATCCCTGAATTCCCAACCTAGAATTCTGGCATCTAAAGACGCTCCCCGCTTGCAACCAATGCTGCAACTGTCCGAACAACCACGCATGAAAACGCTGGCTTCCTTAGACGACGCTTATGAGCTCTGTCGCCAAATCACAGCGAAATATGCCCGCACCTTTTACCTGGGTACGCTGTTGATGCCAGAAGCAAAACGGCGGGCTATTTGGGCGATCTACGCTTGGTGCCGTCGCACAGATGAATTGGTGGATGGACCTGGGGCGCGGTTTACCACCCCAGAAACCTTAGATCTGTGGGAGGGTTACCTCGAATCGATCTTTGCTGGAACTCCGATCGAAGATACGGATGTGGCGATGGTGGATACGGTGGAACGCTTTTCCCTGGATATCCAGCCCTTTCGGGACATGATTTCCGGGCAGCGCATGGATCTGTACCGCAGTCGCTATCAAACCTTTGAGGACCTTGAGCTGTACTGCTACCGCGTCGCCGGTACCGTGGGCTTAATGTCCCTGCCAGTGATGGGAATTGCGCCCTTGGCCGGGTCCTCCCCGTGGGAGACGTCGGCACCTTCGGATCCCTCAGAGGAAGCCGTCGCCCTCGGCATTGCCAATCAACTCACCAATATCCTGCGGGATGTGGGGGAGGATGCGCGTCGAGGTCGGATTTATTTGCCTCTGGAAGAACTGGCTTTGTTTGACTATACCGAAGAGGACCTCTTGAATGGGGTCGTCGATGAGCGATGGCAGCAACTGATGCGCTTCCAAATTCAACGGGCCCGCAAGTTCTATGTCAAGGCCGAAAAGGGGATTCTCGCCCTGAATCCCGATGCGCGGTGGCCCGTCTGGTCCGCCACGATGCTTTACAGCCAAATTCTCGATGCGATCGAGCGCAACGAATACGATGTATTTCGTCAGCGGGCGGTCGTCCCCCGTTTTCGCAAGATGATTTCTTTGCCTCTAGCATGGCTGAGGGCACAAGTTTTGTAAGGAAATCGGGTTTAAATCGAGCGTTTCGGCGATCGCTTCTGGATGCGATCGCATCCCTGCCATCCCTTAATCGTAAACATGGAAGTTGAGCCGAACCCGGTCAAACTTCCATTTTTTGTTGCTCCCTTTTTATCAATAAACTGCGATCGTTCCCACAATTGAGGCATAGGCCAGTTTGTCTTAATTTACCTCTTGAGGAAGATGACAAAAGTTCCAAAATTAGGTCATATCAAGACAACAGGGACTAATACCAAATCCGAAGTTCAAACGTCTGCTATAATACCTGAAAAAATAGGAGGT
>CBFGOM010000325.1:0-3774 GCA_965650385.1 uncultured Oscillatoriaceae bacterium | reverse complement strand
GCGCGGGCTCATCTGTTTTTAGGTTGTCATTCATTACAAACTTTACCCAGCTAATACCAAATTTGGTTATCAAAAGTCGATTTTCTCTTCAGCCTGTATGGGTAGGCTTTGTTCCTGTAGCGAGACCCTTGAGGGTGGGTGTTTTTACAAGCTTTTAAAACCGGATTGGGCTGGAGACAGGAAAGGACAAGGGGGGCCGTGTCTAAAATAGAAAATGCGATCGCTGGATGGATTGGGTATTAGGAATTGTCGGGTTCGTCTATCGCCGGTTGGGTTTTCTTTTTACTGAATAAAAACCACCAGAGTTCTAATCCAATTAAGCTCACTCCTCCTACAAGCACTCCAGCTTTTATGGGTAAGGGTTGTTCGATTTTCTGCAATCCGGGCGATGGTTTGGCTTGGTGCCCGGGCATTTCTGACATGGCTTTGGCTGTTGGGGTTGTCCCCGTTACCGAGACCGTGGCTACTACCAATAAAGGTATCCAGATCTTGCTCATTTTTAACATAAAGTTCGCCTATTGTCAAGAGAGTTTATCGTTGGAATTTTTCAGGTTTTACCTAAGAATGATGGGCGTTAAATTTGCGCAAGCGCAAGGCATTGGTGACAACGGAAACCGAACTCATTGCCATTGCCGCCCCAGCGAGGATCGGATTGAGTAACCATCCGGTAAAAGGGTAAAGAATGCCAGCGGCAATGGGAATACTGGCGGTATTGTAAATAAAGGCAAAAAACAGATTTTGGCGGATATTTTGAATCGTGGCTTTACTGAGTTGAATTGCCGTGACAATACTTTGTAAATCACCCGAAATGAGGGTAATATCACTCGCGGCGATCGCCACATCAGTTCCGGTTCCAATCGCAATTCCAACATCTGCTTGAGCTAAGGCAGGGGCATCGTTAATCCCATCGCCCACCATTGCCACAATTTTACCCTCAGCCTGTAATTCTTTGATTTTATCCGCTTTTTGACCCGGACGAACTTCAGCAAACACGCGATGAATTCCGACTTCTTGAGCGATCGCATAGGCGGTTTTTTGGTTATCTCCGGTTAACATCACCACCTCTAATCCCAGGCGGCGTAATCCTCGAATCGCCATCGCTGAAGATGGTTTTAAGGCATCTGCTATTCCAAAGACTCCTTCAATTTCTCCATCGACGGCAATCCAAGGGCTAGTTTTGGCTTCAGATTCCCAATTTTCTTGATAAGTTTGTAATGCTTTAGTATCAATCCCTAATTCCTGCATCCATCTTGCTGTACCGATTTGGACGAGGCGATCGCTGACGATCGCCTGAACTCCCATCCCGGCAATGGCTTCAAAATTTGTAACCGTTGGCAGTGGCATTTTTACCCCTTGTGCTTTGGCATACTCTACCACTGCCTCAGCTAAAGGATGCTCAGAATTACTTTCCACAGCGGCGGCTAATCGTAACAAATTAATCTCATTACTATGAGCCGTTCCTCCTACAGTAACATAATCGGTTACGGTGGGTTTTCCTTGGGTCAAAGTACCCGTTTTATCTAATACAATGGTTTGAATTTTATGAGCCAGTTCTAAACTATCAGCACTTTTGATTAAAATGCCATTTTCTGCCCCTTTTCCAGTTCCTACCATGATTGAGGTTGGGGTTGCTAAACCGAGAGCACAAGGACAGGCAATAATTAACACGCCAACAGTCGTAATAATCGCAAGGGTAAGATTTCCCATGATGGCAAACCAGATTACAAAAGTGGCGATCGCAATGGCAATCACTACGGGCACAAAAAATCCCGTCACGCGATCGGCTAACCGTTGAATCGGTGCTTTACTCCCCTGCGCATCTTGCACCAATTT
Source organism: uncultured Oscillatoriaceae bacterium (assembly GCA_965650385.1). Classification (GTDB taxonomy): domain Bacteria; phylum Cyanobacteriota; class Cyanobacteriia; order Cyanobacteriales; family Laspinemataceae; genus Laspinema. The sequence goes on along the minus strand of CBFGOM010000325.1, from coordinate 1,941 downwards.
GACAATTTGTGCTAACACCGTATCCTTTCCAACGCGCAACGCTTTAAACTTAAAACTTCCGGTTTTATTCATCGTTGCGCCAATGACTTCATCCCCGCTTTCTTTCTTCACGGGAACTGATTCTCCCGTCACCATTGACTCATCAATTAAGGAAGAACCCTCCAAAACGGTCCCATCCACGGGAATTTTTTCCCCGGGACGGACTAAAATCACATCCCCAACCCCCACCTCTTGAATGGGAATATCAATTTCTTGACCCTGGCGAATCACCCGCGCTGTTTTCGCCTGTAATCCCATTAACTTTCTAATCGCTTCGGAGGTTTGTCCTTTGGCTCTATTTTCAAACAACAACCCCAGTAAAATTAGAGTGATAACTACTGCGGTAATTTCATAATAAACTTCCGGCATGACCCCTTGAATGGTAAAAAATCCGGGAAAAATTGAGAGAACCAAGGAATAGAAATAAGCCGAACCCGTTCCCAATGCTACTAGGGTATTCATGTCTGCATGATGATGTTTAAACGATTTCCAGGCCCCCACAAAAAAGGATTTACCACACCAGAAAAAAACCGGAGTTGTAAGGGCAAATTGCACCCAAGGATGATGCAACCAATCCGGGATAAAGGGCCAAGAAATTCCCGTCATCATCGGCAGGGAACCCACCACCAAAATGGTACTCATGATTCCCCCAAAAATTACCTTATGTTGTAATTCTTGTTGTTCCGCTTGTCGGGATTGTTGTTCCGCATCAATGTCCCTCATCCCCAATTCTTCCAGGGGTTCCGCAGTATATCCCGCATCAGAGACAGCACTTTGAATGCGATCGAGGTCCGCCCTTCGGGGATTATACTTCACCCGCGCTTGTTCCGCGCTAAAGTTGACGCTGCATTCTTCCACACCGGGAACGCCTTGGATCACCTCTTCGATCCGGGTTGCACAAGAGGCACAACCCATCCCTTTTAATCTCAAATTCACGGTTTCCATCATTCAAACTCTCTCATTACAAGGGTTGTTTAAGCTTCTTGACTTCAGCATAAACCTTCCTCCACACTGGAGAGTCTAGGGGGTTTAACAAAACTTTACATTTTCCGGGTTTCCATTTTTAGGAAGACCCCGGGAAAGCTTCAGAAACCGGCTTTCTTTCAAAATTTTGAGCTAAATTCCCCCAGGTATTGCAGAAACCCGGTTTCGGGTCCCTCAGCAAGGGTTGAGATTGTCCCTTGGCAAAGGTTAGACACCGGGTTTTTTGTCCCAATCTGGGATAAGTAGCAAAATCTAATTCAGAAACCCGGTTTCTGGTTCCTTAGCAAAACAGAAAGGGTTATCGATCCCAATCCGCAACCTCATAAAGAAACTTTGTACCCCCAAGCAACTTGCGATTATAAGAGGTACTTTGCACAAAAACGAGATACTTCTCTAAATTAGCGGGTTTAATTCGTACCGTTTCTCCCGGAGGTAATCCTAACATCTCTCGGGCAGATTCTCCCTCAAACAAATCCCCTGTTGCCCGATCCATCAAGATAATCTCTTTTTTCCCTTGAATCGTTTCAGTTTTGGTAAACTCATAGAACCCCCGCCCGGTTTGAAACGTTAGCCCATTTTCAATTACAAAATCTTTAATCGCACAACTTTTATCAATATCCAAAACTTGAAACCGCCCCGGAGTCACCGCCCGCAAATCGGCTGATTCTCGGTATAATGTTTGCTCGCGATTGAGCATGGTATTAAACATTTTGTTTAACCCGCGACTCATCCGACCCTGTTCGGTGACTTCTACTTCATAAGCTTGCAGTTGATCATCGGAAGATTGCTGATAACAAACTGCTAAAAATAGGTCCGTAATATAGGCAAATTGATCTAAATTAATGTGAAAGCCCCCGGATTTTTCCGCCAATTCTTTATAAAAAAGGGTGGCATGGGAGCGATTAAGGGCTTGTACGC
>CBFGOM010000324.1:0-3784 GCA_965650385.1 uncultured Oscillatoriaceae bacterium | reverse complement strand
GCCTTTTATGTGGCGGCGAATCTAGGGGCAAACGACGTCGCGAACTCGATGGGGACCTCCGTCGGGTCCAAAGCACTGACTCTACGACAGGCACTGATCATTGCGGGGATATTAGAATTTACCGGGGCTGTCCTGTTTGGGCAAGAAGTGTCCCAAACCCTAGCGACTAGCGTTCTGGAACCGAGTGTTTTTGCCCATGCGCCCCATCTGCTACTGACGGGCATGATTTGTGTCATGATTACCTGTGGAATCTGGTTGCAAATTGCGACATCCCAGGGGTGGCCCGTTGCCTCGTCTCATGCCATTATTGGGGCGATCGCCGGATTTAGTATTGTGGCGGTGGGATTCGATGCCGTGGATTGGTCTACCATCCGGCTAATTTCCATCAGTTGGCTGCTCACTCCCGCAATCAGCGCCCTAATTGCCGCTACAGTTTATAGTTTCGTCAAACGGTGGATTTTAGAACATCCAGAACCGTTAAAACAGTTAGACCAATGGATTCCGTGGTTGAGTAGTCTACTGTTGGGCGTCTTCGGAATTATCGTGCTTCCCAAGGTCCTGCATCCCCTCAATGTCTGGATTGGAACTCACTTTGGGATTGTCCTCCCCCCCCAGGATTTACCCCTGCTGGTGGGGGGGATGGCGGCAGTTGGACTCACCCTGGTTGAGTGGCGTCACCTAAAACAGAGCCAGGGGGAAAATTGGCAAGAACTGGAGAAAAATTTAGAGCAAGACTTAGAGGAAGAGTTGGCACAAGAGAGCGATTTAGAGACGGAAAAAGCAATCACCTCGACAGTGTACTCTTCCCCGATCGAAAAGCAACTCGCGCGGTTTCAAGTGCTGAGTGCCTGTTTTGTGGCGTTTGCTCACGGATCCAATGATGTCGGGAATGCTGTTGCGCCCTTAGCGGCGATCGCCTATATTCGCCGCACCGGATCCGTTCCCCTAGATGATTTCAGCGTTCCTCTGTGGATTTTGATATTGGGGGGTGCAGGCATCGTGACAGGGCTGGGAATATGGGGTAAAAAAGTAATAGTTACCGTGGGCGAAAATATTATTGCCTTAAAACCCAGTGGGGGATTCTGTGCAGAACTTGCCACAGCGACTACGGTATTAATTGCCTCCCGCTTTGGTTTACCTGTTTCCACCTCTCATTCCTTAGTTGGGGGTGTCATTGGGATTGGATTGATCCAAAATCCTAAATCCATTCGCTTGGAAACCCTGCGCGGAATATTTCTCGCCTGGATTGTTACTGTTCCGATCGCCGCTTTTTTAGGAGGCGGATTGTTTAAAATCGTGCGGTTAATTGCGGAATAAGAGTAAATCCAGTATTCCTGGGTCTGAATAAGCGGACAGCCTCAAGGGTGGGGCGATCGGGCGAAAGCCTGCCTGGGCTTGAAAGCAGAGAAACCCAGCTTTCGGCACAGGCACTCACTCGGGAGTAACCCCCCTCATGTTCCTAACATTTCGGGACAAACATTACGAATGGATGGGTTAAGCAGTGGCGGTAAAACCCATCCCTCGGGGACTGGCAGTGACCCCTTCGATGAGGGAGTTTTCAGAGATTGATAGACTCTGGGCGATCGCCCCCCCGAAGCAACCCCCGTAGAATTGCGGAATAATTTTCTTTTTATAACAAATTAATTGTTGAGTTTTTTAACAGAATGGGAGCGCTTGATGGAAAATTTAACCCACCTTCGATAGAATCATTCAAAACCTGTGCCTCTGCCTACTCATTTAGATTAGAATGTCAAGCTGAAGGGAATTTTTCAGTTTGACATCGGATTGAGTCAAGCACTGGCTACAATGCAGGATTCCATTAAGCGAATTCCTTAAATTTCAACCCAACCCATCAGCCAAAATACAGGAGTGCCAAGCGAGCCACGATTAGTTTAGTTTACGATCGATAAGCTAGAGGTAACAGAATAATGGGGCAACTGGACAATCAACCGGAAAACTCGACAAGCAGTAACACAAAAGAAATCGAAACCCTTCTGAGTTCTATGACCCAGGAGCTTCGAGATATTCAGCAAAATATAGTCGTTCAGTTGGCTCGGGACATGGCACGACTGCAAGCGGAACAATCCCGCCTGACTGCGGATATTCAAAAGCTGCAAAATCAACAACAGCAAATCCAATCGCGGCAAATGCAGGGGGGACCGGGACGGCAAAACCAGCAGCAGTGGACAAAACAACTCGCGCAAGTGATGGCGTCCCAACTGCAACAAGAATTGAGTGAGCGGTTGAAGGAAATAATGGTGGCTCCACCGCCCCCGTCTCAGTCCTTAACGGCGATCGACCCCAATATTGGACTCTCGCCGCAGCAGACGGGAAACTTGAATGAAAATGCCTATCGGTTGTTGGCATCGTTAGATACGACCCTGAACACCACCTTTAAAAATCTGCAACAGGAACTGAGCAGCTATCAAAGCTCGTTATCCCAGCAATTGGGGCGGATGCACTCGTTGCAGCAACAAGGGGAAGTGATTTTAGAAACCTTGGTCGATCGCCTGATTGACCAATTGCAGGAAGAAGCGAGCAACGTTCAGACCACCGCAGAGATTGTCACCAACCGTAGACAAGGACTGCCCGTGGGGACTCCTCCCAACCGAGGCGATCGCCCGGAAGGGACTGGAACTCAAAGCGATCGCATTGCGGCAGAAAAAGCGGCAATGGCGGAAGTCCGGACCGCACCCCCAGCCACCCCAGTCCCCAGCCCTCCGGCTGAAAGTAATGTCTTTTTGACAGGATTAATCCTGGCCTTGTTGTCCTCGATTACCATTTCTTTCCAAAACATCATCACCCGGGTGATTCTCAGTGATCAGGACCTCTTTGGATTGTGGCAAGGACAAGTCCTCGCTCCAGGCGCGGGAAATTCCCTGTTAATTCTGGGGATGCGGATGCTTTTCGTTGTGCCACTCATGGGCTTTATTCTGGCTCCAATTTTGTATCCCAATACTTGGCGGGATATCAAACAACTAGGAAATCCTGAAAAACGGGGTTCCCTCTGGATCGTCGTTGGCAGTGGCTTGTTTCTGTTTATGTCCCAGTTTTTTATCTATATTGCGCTGGGAAATATTCCAACTGGGGTGGCGATTACGTTGTTCTTTATTTTCCCACCTGTCACGGCAGTTTTAGCCTGGATCATGTTTGGTGCTAGACCGAGCTTTATCTTTGTTTTAGCCACCATCACCATTTATCTAGGATGCTTCCTAACGGTTTCTGGGCGGCTGACTGGAGGCGCACCGGATGGGAATTTGGGCTTGGGAATCGGGACGGCGATCGCCTCGGGTTTGACCTTTGCCGGTTATGTCATTTTGACCCAACTCAGTGCCAGAAAGCTGAAATTGCATCCGGCACCGTTTAGCGTCATTAACTTTTCGGTGATTTTAATGTTGGCAATTCCCTTTGTGCTCTTGGGTTCTAGCGAGGGAAACTTCTTTAGCTGGAACGTCTTAGAACAGAATTGGACAGCGTTGTGGACGGGCAGTATTGCCCTGGCTGCCACGACCCTGATTGGTTACGCCTTAAATAACTTTGCGATTCCCATGATTGGTGCACCTTTAGCCTCGGTGGTAGCGGCAACGGGTCCTGGGTTGACCAGTTTAATGGCTCTGCTATTTATTGGGGAAGGACTCGGGCTGAATGAATGGCTCGGGGTGTTCATTGTGACCCTATGGGTGCTCGGAATTAGCGTGGATAACATGACTAAGCAAAAGAAACCGGCCCCCGTCGCCCCTGCTCCTGCCAAACAAGGAGCCTAAAGCGGCTTCAAAAGAGTTCA
>CBFGOM010000323.1:0-3824 GCA_965650385.1 uncultured Oscillatoriaceae bacterium | reverse complement strand
GTTCCTCCGGGTGGTGGTTGAGTTCCTCCGGGTGGTGGCGGTTGAGTTCCTCCTGGCGGTGGCGGTTGAGTTCCTCCTGATGGCGGTGGCGGTTGAGTTCCTCCGGGTGGTGGTTGAGTTCCTCCGGGTGGTGGCGGTTGAGTTCCTCCTGATGGTGGTAGTGGTTGAGTTCCTCCTGATGGCGGTGGCGGTTGGGTTCCTCCTGATGGTGGTGGTTGAGTTCCTCCTGATGATGGCGGTGGTGTGAAATTAGAGAGAATGGCAATGTTACCTTGAGTGCGATCGCCAGATAAGAGAATGCCGTTGAGTTGTTCAGTTCCAGTAAAAATGCCGCCTACAGTCCCGTTGGTTCTTGCATCTCCGACAATAAAGGGGGTTTCGCTATCCCCACCATGCCGAATGACGATCGCCTCGTTGCCATTATCATCAGCAGTATAAAGACTCGTAGGAATATCCAGGCGATCGCGCAAAGTTCCCGTTGCACGAAAAAAGCCCCCGGTATTGATTTCAATCCTGCCACCCCTGCCGTTACTGCCTCCCGAGGCATCAATGGCAACGACTTCAATATCTCCAGAAGAAGTGAGGGAGACATTTCCGCCAGTGGAGATAATCTCACCCGTTTGAATTCCATTAGTTCCAGGATTTGAGGTTAAGGTGATATTGCCACCACTGGAAGAGAGAATTGCATTGCTATCAATGAAGAGTCCCCCATTGCCTGATCGATTTGCGGTGAGAGTAATGTCTCCCTGATTGGTCTGAATACTACCATAGACGGCAATCGAATTTCCTGCTTCCGCAGTCAATCCGACCCCAGGGGTTTGAATGGCGATCGGGGTATTGAGAGTAATGTTCTCTGTTGCTTGCAGAATGACATTGGTTGTCGCATTATTAATCAAATCTACCGTGATCGCCGTGGGTTCACCCAAATCCGGGTCTGCAAAGGCATCAACGTCAGACAAATTAGCTGTATTCTCGGTACTGCTGACCACTTCTATATTCGTCGGATCCAGTAAGAGAATTCCCGATGTACCATAAGGTGCGAGGGTATTTACGGTGCCTTGAAAGTCTAAAAATTCCTGTCCTGATATTTCTACAAATCCCCCATTTTGGGAGAGGTAAGCAGGATGAGAACCCCCTCTGGCAGTGACTTCTCCATAGAAGCGAGTAGTTTGATCGGACCAGATAATCACTCGTCCTCCATCTGCTGTAGAAGGGGAATTTGTGATTCCTGGTGGATCAGAGATAGAGAGTCCATCGGCATGAATGATGGTATTTGCATTAACAAAAGTGCGAGTGGCGGTGGGAATTGTGTTATTGCCTTGAAAGTCACCGCCAATGCGGATCGTACCACCGCCATCAATTCCGGAAGCATCGATCGCCGCATCAAGGACCGCAACGCGATCGCCTACAATTGTGATGCTGGGTAATGCCGACTGATCAGGGGTGCGATCGCTGACATCGAGGGTTCCCGAGGCGATCGCGTCCCCGATTGCGGCATCCAGACTGATTCCTGAACCCGTGAGGGCGATCGTCCCATCAGCATTGACTTCTACCCCTGTCGCACTTTCTAAGTTTCCGCCGGTTAGTAATTCTGAAAGTGAGAGAGGATCCGGCAGGGATGCAAAATCCCCTTCCATTATAATTCCCGATGTTCCCATCTCCAGATCTAAACTTAATAAATGTCCGGTTTGAGAGATGCGAACCCGATGTTGTCCAGGAATTGCAGCAACTGTAATATTTCCTCCTGGACTAGTCAGATTACCGGCATTAAGAACCGTTCCTCCCATTAAAACCAGTGCGTGACCCGGTTGTAATTCCATCCGGCCAAAATTAGCAATACTTCCCGGTTTCCAGGAGTCAAACGCAAACTCCACCGGGGTTCCGACTACCTCCTGCCAATTTTGAAAACCTGTTGCACTAAACCAAGTATTGCTATCAAATCCAATCCCCGTTGCTGTAGTCGCAAAAAAATCTCCGGATACATTTAGTTGAGCATTTTGTCCGAACAGGATTCCAGCGGGATTCATTAAAAAAAGATTAGCATTCCCTCCCGAAATTTGGATTAATCCATTGATGACTGAAGCGGTTCCCCCGGTAACTCGTCCCAGGATATTTTGAAGATGAATACTAGATTGAAAATTGGCAATTTCTCCGGGATTTAGCCCAAATTTCTCAAAGCTATGAAATAGATTCACTCCATCTTTGGAAAGGGTTCCGCCTTGAATATTATATTGAGTTCCATTCCAGTGAACTTGTGTGTTCGTCCCATCCGCAGCAGGGGAAATTTCTTGCGCCAGAGATAAATTAATGTCCGTGAATACCGCAAGGAGACTGAATAAAACTGGGTGAATTAACTTCATGGGGATGACTGGGTTCAGGGGGTTTTGAGTTAGAGGATACAGAAAATTTTGTCATTGGGGGTTAAAGGGTACAAGAGACTACATCAGGGAGAGGCGGTGGGATGGTGATAGCGATCGCCTCAACAGGAACGTTTCAGTGGCAATCCGAGGGAAAATCCACAGGAACAGAGAGTAGGACTGATAAAATAAGGGGAAAGTATTTAGGAATAGGGACCCGTGTTAGCGGCATTACTCTACGGAAAAGAAGACTTACGTTTAGAAATTGTACCGGATCTGACACCAGATTTGGGGGAAGTTGTGATTCGCGTAAAAACTGCGACGACTTGTCAAACAGATTTGAAGGTATGGCGGCGTGGGGGTTATGCCAGGATGTTGCACCTTCCCACCTTTATTTGGACATGAGGCAGCAGAAAAATCGTGGCAATGGGGGAGGGGGTTCAGGGATGGCAAATTGGCGATCGCGTAGTTGCCAATAATTCAGTCCCTTGCTTCGGGTGTTTTTTCTGCGATCGCCACGCTTATTCCCCTTGTCCTAACATCACGTAGAATAATAAAAATTTTGCGGAATATTTAAAAATTTCTGCGCCAATTGTTCAGGCTAACTTATTACCGATTCCTCCTCATTTACCTGATGAATTAGCCTCATTGACCGAACCCTTAGCTTCTGTTTAACAGGGAATAGACCGGTCCTCAATCCATTGCCAAGACCGAGTAAGGGTGATAGAAGAGGGAGCAATTGGACTAATGTTTGTAGCCGTTTTAGCCACAGGCCGCGCAAAGCGTTTCGTATTTCGATGCCATGAGCGCGATCGCGCCCTCGTCGTCAAGCGTGCCATCGAGCCAGCCCCGCGCCGCCTCGAAGAAGATGGTGCGCCCGACGGCGAAGCCCTTGACCAGCGGGAAGCGGGCGGCCTCCGCGAAACTGGCCTCCAGATCTTCCATCGGCGCGTCGAGACCGAGCACGACGATGCCCCGCACGTGCGGATCGTTCTCGGAAATCGCGGCGCAGGTCTGCGCCCAGGCGGCGGCGGAGACGGAGGGCTCCAGCTTCCACCAGTCGGGATAGACGCCGATCTCGTAGAAGCGGCGGATCAGCGTCGCCGTGGTGTCGTCGCCGACCGGCCCCACCTTGGAGGGAATGATCTCCAGCAGCAGCTCGAGCCCGTTGGCGCGCGCGGCGCGCGCCAGTCGCAGCACCGTCGCTTCCTGGCCCGCGCGCATTGCCTCGTCGTCGGCCGGATGGCAGAAGCACAGGACCTTGACCACATGATCGGCCGGCCATTCGGCAAGGCCGGTGCCGTAGTCCGGGCCGATTTCCAGCTCCAGCGGCCGGGAGCCCGGCAGTTCCACGGGGCGGCCGATCCACAGTCCGGTGCCGGCGGCGGCGAACAGCGCCTCCTCGCCGAGCCGGCCGTCGCTCAGGATGCCGTAGCCCGGCCGTCCCGCCTGCACCCGGCGGGCGGC
>CBFGOM010000322.1:0-3829 GCA_965650385.1 uncultured Oscillatoriaceae bacterium | reverse complement strand
AATTTAGCGGGACTGTACTATGCAATGGGGCGGTTTGCCGATGCGGAATCGCTGTACCGGCAAGCAATGGAGATTCGGAAGGCACGGTTGCATGAGAATCATCCCGACTATGCCGCCAGTTTGAACAATTTGGCGGGACTGTACTATGCAATGGGGCGGTTTGCCGATGCGGAAACCCTTTTCGGACAATCCATGAAGATTAAGAAGGATCAGTTGGGTGAGAATCATCCCAGCTATGCTCAAAGTTTGAACAATTTGGCGGAACTGTACCGGAAAATGGAGCGGTTTACGGATGCGGAACGGCTGTACCGGCAAGCAATGGATATTTGGAAGGTGCCGTTGGGTCAGAATCATCCCTACTATGCCGCCAGTTTAAACAATTTAGCGGGACTGTACTATGCAATGGGGCGGTTTACTGATGCTGAACCCCTTTTGTGGCAAGCAATGGAGATTAAGAAGGTGCAGTTGGGTGAGAATCATCCCACATATGCCACCAGTTTGGACAATTTAGCTCTACTCATGGCGGCAACTGATCGCCCGGATGAAGCATTCCGACTGATGCAGGAGGCGAACCAAATTCAAAACCGGACGATTGGTGAAATCTTATCTATCAGCAGTGACAGGCAACGCCTGGAATATATGCAGCAAAACTATTGGCAGTTAGAGGTATTTCTCTCTCTGATTACCCAATATTTGCCAGAGAATGCAGCAGCGAAACAAGCGGCGTTGGATTTGGTGTTGCGGCGCAAGGGGTTGGCGACGGAGGCGGGTTTGTTGTTGCGATCGCTCATCTTGTCTGGACGTTACCCGCACCTGATCCCGGAATTTGAGAAATGGCGTCAATTGAATCAGCAAGTCAGCTTTTTGAATACCCAGATGCAGAATCAATGTCAGGAAAGCTCGTTAGGTTATCGGACAGAATTGGCACGGGTCACCCAGGAACGAGAGGAAGTGGAACGATCGCTGAGTCGTCAAATGCCGGAGATGAACCTGCAAATGCACTTGAATCATGCCAGTCGGGAGGAGATTGCTAAAGCTCTCCCCAAGGGGTCAACTCTGGTGGAGTTTGTGCGATTTAATGTTTTTAATTTCAAGGGAGTGGAAACGCACGGGGATAAACAACGGTTTCCAGCGCGATATCTGGCGTTTGTGTTGCCCGCAGGAGAGGCGGCAGGGGTGAAAATGATTGATTTAGGGGAGGCGGAGGAGATTGATCTCCTCTGTCAAACATTCCGGCAGTCAGCTTCCAGCAACGACCAGTCTCACCCTGATCGCGAGCTCGTGCTCAACTTCACGAAGGACAAAACCACCGTGGGGAAAGCCCCTGAGTCGGTTTCCCCCCTGCTCTACACCTCCTCGGAAGGGCAGGAATTGTATCAAAAGCTGATTACACCCCTGAGACCCTATCTGCAACCCCAGCAGACGGTATATATTGCCCCCGATGGGGAATTGAACACCCTGCCTTTTGGGATTTTGTCCCAGGAGGGAACTGCCTATTTGATGGATGAGTATCGGTTGCGCTATCTGAGTGTCGGGCGAGATTTGTTGCGGTTCAAGTTTCCAATTTCCGTGGACTATACGGACTCGTTAGTGATTGCCAATCCCGATTATAATTTGCGGGTGGAGGGGAGTTTGCTACCGCAGAGGACTCCCCAACTGCCACAAGAGGAAGTCTTTACCAAGCTGCCGGGAACGCAAATTGAAGGGGAGTTGATTGCTGAATTATTGGGGGTTCCGGTCTATACAGAAGCCCAGGCGGTGAAATCTTTGCTGTCTCGGTGTCGATCGCCCCAAATTGTCCATATCGCTACACATGGTTATTTTCTCCCCATTGACCAAACTCCGCCGGACTGGGGAATGTTCCCACAAATTCTGGGAAGTGAGACAAACCTGGGGATGCCGTTATCGGTTCGCAGTCGATACCGGGTAGAGTTCCAGGACCCGATGACGCGATCCGGTTTAGCCTTGGCTGGGGCGAATACGGTACGGCAAGGGGGAATTTTGCCGGAACAGGCCGAAGAGGGGGTGTTGACGGCACAAGGTGCAATCCAGGTAGATTTAACGGGAACGCGGTTGGTGGTGCTATCGGCTTGTAATACAGCGTTGGGAGATCAGTCCATTGGTGAGGGGGTACTGGGATTACGGCGATCTTTTATTGTGGCGGGTGCGGAAACTGTGGTGATGAGTCTGTGGAGTGTTCCCGATGTACCCACGGCGATTTTAATGGAACGATTTTATCACAATTTGTTTGAGAAGGATTTGGGTCGCACTGAGGCATTGGAGAAGGCACAACGCTATTTACAGCAGATTACTATTGGTAAAATTCGGGGTGAATGGTTAACTGAGGAGGCAATTGATGCCGTGAAACAGCATAGTGAAAAGAGTGCTATCTGGTTAAAAATTTTAAGCAGAAAACCGGATGATTTTCAGCCCTTTGCTGGGGTTAAATATTGGGCGGCTTTTGTTTGTATTGGCAATCCTAGTCCCTTTGTTAAATCCGGATCTTTTTCCCTTTCTTTAACCTCAATTTAAGCCCGAGGTTTGGGTGATTTGTTTCCCGAATCCTGTTGATTTTCCTGTAGAATCCTCCACCTGGAATCGCCAATTCAGGGTCGCTTCAGAATAATGCTACACTCAGAGATTAATCACTGGGCGCAAAATGTGGCACACTCAGAAGAACCGATTGGCATTCAAGTCCCTCAACCGGATGGCAAACACCCATGCAGCATGACTTTCTTGAAAACAACCCGGTAGCGTCCCTGCTGACCAAGGTCTTCAAATCTCCCCTCTCTGCCAATGCCTCCCATAATGCTGAATATGAGGCATGGCGGGACCGTTTCATGCGCAAGCGTCTGGATGTGGGATTGTGGATTGGATTGATGGCGTTTTTGAGTTCCAGTCTGCTACAGGTGAGCAATTGGTTGTTCCGTCCCGGGGCATTTGAGCCGGAATGGTTACGATCGCAGGTGAGCATTGAACTGAGTTTACTGTTATGTCTGTTACTTCAGCATAGCAAATTAGGTCGGCGCTATCCGAGTTTAGTCTTTCTAATTTTTTATTGGTCGGTAACAATTGTTCCCCAAGTTCAGGATATTTTGTCTGGAGTTGCTCAACCCGATATCTTGGTTTGGACGATTATGTTTTTCGGTCAAGCCACATTTACTCCGGTGCGTTGGTATCTCCATCTCGTGGCACAATTGGGGGTATTTTTATACTATTTCGGGGTGAATACGGCACTGGGGGTTACCTTAAGTAGCCCGGGTTGGTTAGATCCCCCTGTTGTGATTTTATATTTCTTTTGGGTCTGTTTCATTGGTAATTTGTCTGTTTATTTATATGAACACTTGCAAAAAGCTGAGTTCCAAGCTCGATGGGATTTAGAAGAGGCTTATGCGCAACTGGAAGAAGAACAGAAATTGTCGGAAAGTTTATTATTAAATGTTTTACCTCACTCCATTGCAACTCGGTTGAAACAAAATCCTAAAAATTTGGCAGATAGTTATACGAATGTTTCGGTTTTGTTTGCGGATATTGTCGGGTTTACCGAACTTTCTTCCCATATTTCTCCCTGGGAATTAGTGGAATTACTCAATCAAATTTTCTCAGAGTTTGATGCTTTAGCGGACTTGCATCAATTGGAGAAAATTAAAACGATTGGGGATGCCTATATGGTGGTTTCAGGATTACCAGAACCTCGGGATGATCATGCTCAAGCCATTGCTGATATGGCGTTGGATATGCAAGGGGCGATCGCCTCGTTTAATCAAAAAACTGGGCAGAATTTTCGCATCCGCATCGGCATCGCTACGGGTCCGGTAATTGCGGGAGT
>CBFGOM010000321.1:0-3849 GCA_965650385.1 uncultured Oscillatoriaceae bacterium | reverse complement strand
ATGGAACCGAACAAAAAGGATTAAGTGGGTAGACTTTTGGGGATAAAAGTGGTAAATTTAAAAGAGGGCTGACAAGGGCGTAAAAATCAACCTGTTGTGCTAAAGTCACGCCACGGTTGCTGAGGCGGGAAACAAGCGGGCGATCGCCTCCTTGACACCCTAACCCTGACTGAGTTTAATCATTCCATCCTCCCGAGGACCGGGATCATTGAAACTGCGTCAGGTGAACGGAAGGCATCTGAAATGGGACAATATTCCCTCTAGTCTAAAACATAGGATAGCGGTACAGGATAAGATAGATAAGACAAAAACCCTTCTAACCCTAATGGGTTGCAAATTAGCAGAATAATGTCCAGAAACCCAGGTTGTCTCCCCGTGATTGAAGCAGCATCGTAGAGCCTTTGAATACAGCAGTGGCAACTCATAGCAAGGGAGGAAACAGAAAGGGATAACAAGCTTAATTGATTTTTAAGCCCAAGAATCTGCTATGATCACACCACAAGGACAATTCACCCCTGATTTTGTGATTAATTAATGTTCAATTTATTTAATTTTATAATCCTTCTGACCTACCCTAGAGAAGCTGGAAATCAGCGGTTTTTCAAGCCCGTTTAAAGGAGAGAAAGTCAAAATCAAAGTGTTCATCCCACAACTTCGCAAAAGTTTAGGAGAGTAGTCCTTATTCTCAAAAGACAGGAGTGACTCAATCAATGATGAATCAGCGGTCTGCATCCAACCCCAAAGCGAATGTATTAGTCGTTGACGATACCCCCGTTAACCTTTTACTTTTAAATCAAATTCTTTGTCGAAACAATTATAAAATCAGAGTTGCTCCTAATGGAAAAATGGCCTTAAAATCAGTTTTAGCCAATCCCCCGGATTTAATTTTGTTAGATATTAAAATGCCGGATATGGATGGATATGAAGTCTGTCGTCAACTCAAGGCAGACCCGCGAACTGAGGAAATTCCTATCATCTTTATCAGCGCCTTGGATGGGGCGATCGACAAAGTAACCGCCTTTAATTTAGGGGGAGTAGACTATATCACCAAACCCTTTGAACCTGTGGAAGTTTTGGCCCGCATTGAACATCAATTGCGCTTGCGCGAACTAATGGGGGAACTCAAGTCTAAAAATGCTCAATTACAACTTCTATTAACGACCACCCAATCTATTAGTGAAGCGGGGGATATAGATTCGGCATTAGCCATTATTTTAGAAAAAATTTGTCAAACCCTGGGGTGGGACTTTGGGGAAGCCTGGATGCCGAATGAGTCCGCCACTGAATTGGTGTATGGGCAGGCGTGGTATGGCAATGATGCTAAACTTGCAGAATTTCATGATTATAGCAAAACTCAGGATGGGTTTCAAGGCCGGGGATTTGCAGCCCAGATTTGGCAGGAGCAAGATTTAAAATGGATTGCCGATGCCTCTCAGGAAGGGTCTGAAATGTTTTCTCGCGCCGATATTGCTGCAACGGCTGGACTCAAAGGAATGCTAGGAATTCCTATTTTGTTACGAGATAGTACAACGGGGAATAACGCTCAAGTCTTAGCCGTTTTGGTATTTTTTCAAAAAGATGAAATGCAACCGGACCGCCGATCGCTGGAATTGCTCCAAGCAGTCGCTAGTCAGTTGGGTTCAATGATTCAGCGGAAAAAAACGGAAGCTGCGTTAAAAAAAGCTAATTTAGAATTAGAACGACTGGCTAATTTAGATAGTTTAACTCAAGTCGCTAATCGCCGTCGCTTTGATGAATATCTCGATTGTGAATGGAATCGCGCCCAACGGGAAAAACATCCGCTTTCGTTAATTTTATTTGATCTGGACTATTTTAAAGCTTATAACGATTATTACGGACATCAAGCAGGCGATCGCTGTTTGCAACAAGTCGCCGAATCCGCAGGGAGTGCAGTCACCCGCAAAACAGATTTGCTCGCTCGTTATGGGGGAGAAGAGTTTGTGATAATTTTACCGAATACCAACAGTTCCGGGGCGCGTAAGGTGGCCGAAACCATTCGCGATCGCCTCAAACAGTTGCAAATCCCTCACTTAGATTCCCTAGTCAGTCCTTGGGTCACGGTCAGTCTGGGGATTGCTACGACGATTCCCACCAACTCTGAGAGTCCCGAATTATTAATTGCTGCTGCTGATGCCGCCCTCTATGAAGCCAAATCGCAAGGGCGCGATCGGGCCATTCTCAAAGCCCTCCCCCCAGACCCTTGACCTGGCGATCCGGCTCAGATCTAACGCAAACTGCGGCGTTCCCCGGGTATTTTTCCAACTCATCCCTCTAAATGGGTGCAAATTGCGATAAAGTAGTCCTGGGGTCTCACCCGTTCGCGGCTTAACCCCCAAAAATTACCGACTAAGGCAGCATCGATTCGTCTTTTTTATACAACCGATGAGTGAGCAACGTGAGAGTGATTCCCCCAGACCCGATTCCCCTGCGTCTCTCGAACCGACGGAGAATCTCACCCTGGAATCACGAGAATCAGCAGAATCAGCCCAAAAATCCTGGATTGATCGCCTTTCTGGGGTCTGGAATCAGGCCACAGACCGGCTCAAACAACTGGCACTCGGCGATCGCCTGCCTCAATATTTTCAGGATTGGTTCAGCGTCAGCGAAGACCGAGTGGCTGAAATTTTGACGGCAGTTCGCGCCCAATTGCCCACCACCGAGGCCCTATTAATTGGCAAACCCCAGGCGGGCAAAAGTTCCATTGTCCGGGGACTCACCGGGGTTTCCGCCGAAATTGTCGGCCAAGGATTTCGTCCTCATACGCAACATACTGAACGCTATGCCTACCCCTCTAGTGAGTTGCCGTTACTGATTTTTACCGATACCGTCGGACTCGGGGATGTCAACCAAGATACAGCGGCGATCGTCCAAGAGTTAGTCGGGGATTTGCAACAAGAAACCGGGCGGGCCAAAATCCTGATTCTAACGGTGAAAATCAACGATTTTGCGACGGATTCTCTCCGCCAAATTGCCCAACAGTTACGCGCCGCCTCTCCTCACATTCCTTGTTTACTAGCGGTCACCTGCTTGCACGAAGTCTATCCCCCGAATACGGAAGACCATCCCCCCTATCCCCCAGAGTATCCTTCGGTGAATCGGGCGTTTGAGTCGATTAAAGCGGGGTTCGGTGAGATTTGCGATCGCGCCGTTGCCCTGGATTTTACCCTCGAAGAAGATGGTTATACTCCCGTTTTTTATGGCTTAGAGGCCCTCAGCGATGCCCTAGCCGACCTCCTCCCGGAAGCTGAATCCAGCGCCATTTATCAACTGTTAGACCAAGGGGCAGGTGAGAAAATTGGCACGTTGTATCGCGATGTTGCCCGACGGTATATTTTAGCCTTTTCCATCATGGCCGCCACCCTCGCGGCGGTTCCTCTGCCCTTTGCCACCATGCCGGTCCTGACTGCCTTACAAGTCTCTCTAGTCGGATTGTTAGGCCGACTCTACGGACAGACCCTCACGCCCTCTCAAGCGGGGGGAGTTGTCAGTGCGATCGCCGGTGGATTTGCCGCCCAGGCGATCGGGCGGGAATTAGTCAAATTTGTACCCCTTTTCGGCAGTGCGATCGCCGCCTCCTGGGCCGCCGCCTATACTTGGGCCCTCGGCGAAGGAGCTTGTGTATATTTCGGTGATTTAATGGGTGGTAAAAAACCCGACCCCGACAAAATTCAAGCCGCCATGCAAGATGCCTTTAACTCGGCTAAAGAACGATTTAAAAGCATTAACCGTTAAAATTCAAAAGAGAATGTATAGCTAAAAAATGCTCGAATTATTGAGAGTTTTGCAAGCTGTGCTTTGGGGGTGGGGAAAAGACATCTTGCAAAAATC
>CBFGOM010000320.1:0-3882 GCA_965650385.1 uncultured Oscillatoriaceae bacterium | reverse complement strand
CTCCATTTGTTGTAATAAAGACAGTTCTTGTTGAGCCTGGGTGTTAATTTGATTCGTGGTATTGGTATTAATCCGCGCCGTGTTGATCACACCTAACGGAATTGCAAGTAGAGATAACACGGCAAACAAAAGAGTTAACCAAGACAGCAACTTTAAAAGAATATCTTCTAATCCAGTCCGGTTATAGTCTTCCCCAAAAAAAACAAGTGCTAAACCCAATAAAGGTACAGGCACTCGCTCAATTAATCCTCCCATCGTTTGTAATTCCCAGGCAGGATTCATGAAATTGGGTGCAATAAAAAGCTGAATCGTATCAAATAAGGCTAATACTAACAAGCCATAGCCAATCAGTCTAAGCCGACCAATCGAGCGCAATTGATCGGCACTAAACCGCAACAGTTCATCAACGGAACGAGCTAAGTCGAAACCTTCAGATTTAGTCATAAATTTTGCATCCCTGTTGAGAATAGGGTTAAAACAATTTAAGGGTCAGGAAAACGGGGCTGCCACCAAGCATACCAAGAAACCCAAGCATTTTCCAAGACTGGATACGCTTGGTCGGCAGTAGTACCCTCTAAGGGCATAGACACAAGGGTCCAGAGGCAACGGAAGTCTCGTAGTTCTTGTTGCCCAAGCAACCAAGGGACCAAACGAGAGATCTGCAAATCGTAAGTATTGCGGTTATTCCGAAATTGTTCGGCAGTGACGGTACTTCCCCCATACGGGTTGATACAGGAACTAAGGTAGGCTCGCTCTGTTGTTGCAGCAATACCGTAAAATCCTATTCCTTCTTGGTGACGTATTGTTAGTTTATCAGGGTAAGTCTCGGAATCAAGATGCTTGTTCAGCAGGGTTTTGATATTGCCATCGGTGTCAAGGACGTAGCGCATCTCAATATCTAGTGATAATTCATTTTGCGGATGCTGATACCGATACCGTCTTGCTGAGACTACATTTGAGGTTTTTTTATCTTCCAGGGATTCACTCTCTAAGGGTTGCCATTCCGTTAGGGGAAGATCTGGCGGAAAATTAAAGTCAGCCGATGGGCCTTTTTCAGGATTTGAATAAAGCAGTGATTTTCCTACAACAGTGAGGACGCTGCTGAAGGTTAGAGCCAATAAAAAAATCCGCAAGGGTTTCCAATACATTTTCTGCATCATGCGCCGATCTTAAGGATCGATTTTTAGGTTGTCTGGCTCATTTCGCAGGACAAAGAACCAGCAAAATAACCCAAGAAAGAAGACGCCCACCATTGAAAAAATGAGTGAACCGTCTCCATAATGCCAATATTCAAAAGATTCTTTCGTGGAATAAGCCACCAACAAGGCCATGAGAGCGACCCGAATTCCATTAACAATGAAGCCTAGAATGATAGCAGCGAGGGGAATATATATTTTCTGCTTTTTAGTTGTCGGAAACATAAATAAAAATAAAATAGATAATCCCAATAATTGCAGAATGGCACTGTAACCGGAACAGCCGGAGTAAACTTCAATACTTCCTGTCGGGAGGTTAACGTAGATTCCTTGACGAGTGACGGGAAATCCTAGATACCACAGCATCAGGGCCGAAAATTTAGCAGTTAAAGGAGAAATATTAAAAATTCTTAATAGTAAACCTGTCGAAATCGACATAAAGCCTAAAATAAACAGTTCCTGCCAGTATTGCTTGAGGTTTTTAACACCGGAAGCCAGCAAGGCTAGGCCGAATCCTGATATAAACGGAGCAAGACGTAGAAAGATATCATAGCTATTTAAAGTGGCACTTTTGAGAAGGATTAAGGCGATGATTACCACTCCTAAGACACTAGAAATAGGCCCACTTTCTAGTTTGAACGATGAGTATCTTTCCCAAACTAAAAATGCAGCGCCCCCCCAAAAGAGAAGACTTGTGCCTACAATATCTACTGGGGCGTATTTCCACATCAAGGTGATGTTAATCGTCATTAATCCGGCAGCGATTCCCAATAACCAATATTTAGGTTCTTGTAGCGTTTGTACAACAGACATTTTGAATTCACCACAGAGTGTTAATGGAAGCGATCGCCTTGAGCAGACTGTTTAAGGTTAACGGCGATCGCGATCGCCATTTAAGCAAAAGCAGTTGACACCATTGCCAACTGCCCTATTCTACTAAATTGACGGCTCATTTGGAGAACCTTATCCTCTCAGGACTGAACCTAAGCTTCAGTGGTGCCGCGTTTACGAGAGCGACGAGCGGCAGCAAGACCGGCAGCACCCAAAGCTAGTCCACCCATTGTCAGGGGTTCAGGAACTGCTTCTGCGGTGACCGCGAAATCGTTAAAGTCTTTGTCTGCCGCAGCCCACTTGACGTCTTCAAAGGCAATTGCTGCGGGACCATTAAATGGATTGGCAGACTGTAAGGAACTGGCTGCTTCAAAGGCTTTGGCTTCTTCTCCGCCTGTGGATCCAAAGACAGAGCGTTGTAATCCACTGCGGTTGAGGCTAGAAGTGGTGTAGACGATTCCAGCATCCTTCCCATTATAAGTGCTGGCGAGACCCAAGGTGTAAACTTTACCCGCTAAGAAGGTAAAAGTATCGTTTACCATTTGGACCGCATTACCCAAGGTTGATTGGTATCCCTTTTTCG
This sequence comes from uncultured Oscillatoriaceae bacterium, assembly GCA_965650385.1. Classification (GTDB taxonomy): domain Bacteria; phylum Cyanobacteriota; class Cyanobacteriia; order Cyanobacteriales; family Laspinemataceae; genus Laspinema. The sequence goes on along the minus strand of CBFGOM010000320.1, from coordinate 1,272 downwards.
AGCCATTGTCAGAAGCTTTCACTTCTTCAAAGAGCACACCGTTGTTCACGGCTTGCACTGTACCATTGCTGAGAACTTCAAAAATTTTCAGGGTAGATTGGTAAGCTGCATTAGAGCTAACAAAATTAAATTTTACTTCTTGGTTGGTGTCAAAGCTGATTCCGTTAGTCCCAAAAGTAAAGGCGCTGGCTGGACCCGCAATTCCGAAGATTGCTGTTGCTGCTGTGATTCCAATAACTAGTGTTTTGTTCACGTGTTGCACTCCTTTGTTTTTGTATTGCATCATCGAAGTTTATAAGGTTATATAGCAATGGAATGAGCTTGATACAGATGGGTTAGTTTCCGGTTTCCGAAAAAGATGGGCTCATCACTGTCCAAACCATTAACTTTCTGTCAAAAGTGAGTTAGGATTGCTATATACTCTTCTATAATGACCTAATTTCTGGGGATAGGCTAGAGGGTTTATGGAATCTTCACAATAATCTCTGGTCCCCGAAATGTAGGGTTTAAGCGACTTGCCCTTATTCAATAATGTACTCCTCTCCCTCTATAAAAGCTGCGATCGCTGCGGCCTAGTCTTAGTGATCTCGATCGCCGGTTTAAAACAGGCATTTCGGAGTTTACTGACTCAACCAAACCTGTAGAGGAAAATCTCCGTACTTTTACGGAGATTTACTACCAGAATTTTTGAAAGTTTTAATGCCTCAAGCAGTTGACAAATTTTCTGCGATCACGCTTAAGCTCTAAAAACACGCCCTACTACTCTGGTACTGTAGAAACACCCGGAAAGACTCTGGAACTGATGGTGGCGATCGCCTCAGTCATCTGAGTTATCTGAACCCTTAATTGGTGTAAACCTGATGATAATAGTCCTGGTACTCCTGAGAAAGTAGGGGACGCCACCACTCTTGATGAGTCAAATACCATTGGACCGTTTCCCGTAGACCCTCTTCCACTGTTACCGTAGGGGTCCAGCCTAACTGAGTCTTAATTTTCGTTGCATCGATCGCATAGCGCCTGTCATGGCCGGGTCTATCCTTGACAAAGGTCATTAAGGAGTCGCAAGGGCGCACCGGCAAATCGGGAGCCAACTCATCCATTAACTGACATAACATCCTTACCAAGTCAATATTTTTGACTTCGTTATTCCCCCCAATATTGTAAGTTTCCCCTGGAGTCCCTTGGTGAATTACCACGTCTAACCCCCGACAGTGGTCCTCCACATACAACCAATCGCGAACATTTTGCCCATCCCCATACACAGGTAAAGGC
>CBFGOM010000319.1:0-3905 GCA_965650385.1 uncultured Oscillatoriaceae bacterium | reverse complement strand
ATCACATCGCGCTGCTGAGTGGTGAGTTCGGCCAAAAGGCTCTCTAAGTCTTCCCGCAGCAATTCTTGGGTGATGTAATTTTCTGGAGAAGCTTCTGCATCCTCTAAGAGGTCTTGCAGTTCGGTGTCTTGGTTATCTCCCACCCGCAAATCCAAGGAAACTGGCTGACGTGCCATTAACAGATATTCCCGAATCTGTGCCGGTTCTAACTCAAGTGCTTCGCCAATCTCGGAAGGAGAAGGACTCCGCCCTAAATTCTGGGTGAGTTCCCGTTGCACTTTCTTGATTTTGTTGAGTTTCTCGGTGATGTGAATCGGCAGGCGGATGGTGCGCGCTTGCTGGGCGATCGCGCGAGTAATTGCCTGACGAATCCACCAGTAGGCGTAGGTGGAGAATTTATATCCCCGCATCGGGTCGAATTTCTCTACGCCGCGCTCTAATCCGAGGGTTCCTTCTTGGATCAAGTCCAGGAATTCTAGGTTGCGCTTCTGGTATTTCTTGGCGATCGCTACCACAAGGCGCAGATTCGCTTCAATCATCTTTTGCTTGGATCGCTGACCGATTTTCACCAAGTTCTTGAGCTCTGCGACGTTTTGTCCAACCGCCTCGGCCCATTCTTCTTCGGTAGGTTCGCGCTTGAGCTTCTTCTCTAGCGCTTCTTTGGCTTCCAAAAACGCCATCATTTGCTGCACTTGCTTCCCAAAGACAATTTCTTGCTCATGGGTCAGCAATGGCACACGACCAATTTCATGTAAATACGAACGAATGGTATCCGTAGAATCGCTTTGTCGTGCGCCCATATAAGTTTGCTTAACAGTCGTTGGCCGAGATTTGATTGTGGGCATTTTGCAGTTCTCCAAACGAAATACATTCTTATGCGTAGCAAGCACTCGCCCCACTCAACGGGTAGCATTTCGCGGTTTGGTCTCACTGACTGGGTTACATCCTCCTCGGGAGTGGGGTCAGCGCCTTACAGATGCCTGTTCGTTGGGGCCTCTTCGCTGCACCAGACCGGGGATGATGCCTAGTCAACTCAAAGTCGTTATGATTTTGACTTCTTCTATCTTATGTCAGATCTACAATTGAGTAAAGGGTTATTGAGATGAGAGTCAGTCTTGGTCACATTAAAGTTTCCTTAATATTCCCGTTTCCCCGGACGATGAGGAGTTGAGCGGTCCAAATCTAGGGAAAGTGAAAGAAGAGGGATTGGAGATTTGAACTGAGAAACTAAGGGAGAGGCTTTAACCCTTAAACCCCCTAGGATCGCGTTTCTAGTTTTAGGTCTTTTGTGCCAATCTACTTCCACGATATTCTCCTCGTATTTACCGATCATGCACCATTTCACTCGCCTTTGACAGGGCGTTAAACAGGGCAATCTCCGTACTTTTAAACCCGGGTAACCGGGGGGTTTCCCCCACTGAATGAGAGAGCTTGCTACTTAGTAGACTGAGTTTACCATCTACATTTCGTGACCTGAATCCTGCTGTGGGAGTAGGCCCGGGTATAAATTTTAGAAAAACTTTCGGTCTAGCTTCTTCACAAATGCCTACCCGTGTGAGTGGATGAGTCTCCTTTCCTTTTGGACTGGGTTTGAAGGTGTAGGGTTCACTCAAAGATCATCTGTACTTCTCTACAGAGTGATGTTCCTTCGTTTAGGGGCTTGCCCCTGTTTCTATGTTACAACAGTAATACAAGGTTGGCAATCCGCAAAAACACTTAGAGAATTAGACAAAAAACTACGGATACAGCGATCGCAGATTGATGGGTACACCCCAAGCCTCTGCACAGAAGCATCAGTCTCAACGGTAGAACCCATGATTGCTGCTGGCGGGCTTAAACTTCTTACATTAGCTTATAAACACCTGCATTCCTTTGGATAAAACGTTCTTTCAGAGAGTTGATCGCGTGAGAAACTCTCTATACATGAGTTTACCCAGATTCTCTTGAAAAAACTACACCGATCGCCATCAACTAAAATGATATAATTCATTCAAAATACTTGTCAATCACAAGAAAAATTTATCAATCCCGCTTGATAAAGGAAAATAAGAGCAAAAGGCAAAAAATAACCTCTATCTATTGGCATAGATTTTCCTAAAACAAGCGTTGCAAACTTGGAATTTAACGTCCTAATCCTCCCCGGGACCACCGCTGAGATACCGAGCAGAGCCTTTTCCTCTTCGGTGTCAGTACAGAGGGTGCTAGAACAAGTTCTCTGAGGTTTCTCAGGCAGAGTCTGGGCAATATCAATCCCAATTCTGCCCCGCATTGCTAACTGGATGCATTAATTGCTGGATCCCTGATAGGACTGGGTTGCGGTTCCCAACCTACTTTTAGGCCGAGTTATGATGAGAACCGATGCGATGGGAATTGAACAAGGGCGGTAACCCACTGGACTTGAGAGCTTTGTAACCGGATCGACTACGGAACCGTCAGGATAAGGCAGTGCTTGTGTTTAAGGGATTGAAGAGTTGAGGGTTTAGAATGACTGTAAACCTCCTTTGGACTTGATTAACCCCAGGCGATCGCCTAGGGTTGGTCAAAAATCTAAAATGGTATGATGCTGTTGTCTTAAACCATCAAAGCCTTGAATCATCTGTGAAACCAAGCATTAGACTAATTGTTAAGGGGGTGCAGGAATTAGGTCGGTGGGTTCTCTTGGGAATCTGGAACCTACTGGTTAACCTGTTTTGGCTGGGGATTCAGTTGATTGAATTGTTGCTGTGGGCATTTTCAGCATTCCAGATGTGGACACAGCGATCGCTCATTGAAGTCCAGACAGCGATCGCCCAAAGAGATTTCTTGATTTTGCTTTCCCCCTGGAAATGGCTACTGCTGGGGATTTGGCAATTCGCCCTTCAAAGCTTTTGGCTATTGATCCATTTGATTGAATTGATAGTCTGGTATATGACCCATTTGCCAACCCTGACCCGAACCCTTCCATCCTGGGGAAATTCCCTGAACAAGTCAGGTATTTCTAAAGCTCAGATCCAATCTATTCCCCCGGAGAATCTCCCTCGGAAGCAAGCCGGTAGAGTACCCCCAGATTTCTATCGTGCGATCGCGTTCATTGCTCTCTGTCTAGCTTTCTTGCCTGTGGTAACAGTTGTCCCCTTTCCCCACCCTTTTGAAGGCAGTCTTTTGGTAGAAGAACTTAGTTTTAGATATGGAGAATCTCCCCAAAGTTTTGTCTTGTTTGAAGGAATCAGCGGATTAGATCAGATCGCGATCGCCGGGAAACAAAGCTTCACGTTAACCGGACGGTTTGAAAATGCCAATGATCCGCGCTTAAATCGGTTATCTACTCTCACAATTGATCTCCCAATGGCTGAAAGTGAATGGAAAATCACACCCGTTGAAGCCGATCGCCGGAGTGAACTGATGCTCAAACGCTTGTGGTTAAGACAACATACCCTCGTTGAACAGTTCAGTTACGATCGCAATCGTCTCCAACTTGTCTTACAACCGGCAATTCGTCCCAATGTGCTAGAACTGGATTGGGGGAATCAGCCGTTGCGAGTGAGTTTACGAGGATATGAAATTACAGAACTTCAATTGGGGAATAGTCGCCTCAACCCCGATACTGCCTTAGAATTTACTTGGATTCCCGAGGAGAAAGGGTTAACCTTAACCTTGAGAGAGCAAGCGGCGATTGCCGCGATCGTTCCGCAACCCTCGCCTCAATGGATACCGGGTAATGTGACAGTTGAAGATGTGCGATTTTACCGCAGCCAAAGAACACAAACCGGGACAGCTACCCCCCGCTACCAGTCTACAGCGATCGCCGGTCAGATTCGCATGGCAGGGCAATCACTCCCAATCTCACAAAACGATTTTATAAGGGGAGAAACCCTGAAGGGGTGACAAGAAGCTCAAAAGGCTTGCCCCTTGTATGTTTTGGCGAT
>CBFGOM010000318.1:0-3999 GCA_965650385.1 uncultured Oscillatoriaceae bacterium | reverse complement strand
TAAGATATCCCACTGAATTAAAGTAAAAAGGGTTAAACCTAGTAAGGTATTAGACCTTTATCGGTTGTTATGTTAAAAGTTGCGGTTTTCAACTTCAAGGGTGGAACGGCCAAAAGCACGACCACACTCAACCTCGGTGCTTGCCTTGCCACTAAAAAGCGATCGCTGTTGCTTGTCGATTTAGACGGACAGCGGACCCTTTCCTTTGGTCTGGGACTCGACGGCCAAAAACCCACGGCCCTTGATTGGCTTCAAGGGAAAGCAGTCAAGCCCCGGGAAACTGCTATCAGCAATCTCTCGCTCATCCCCGGTGACCTGGGATTGTTTCAACTGGATGCCGACTCAGATTTATTCGGTCCAGCCCTGGCGAAAGTGAGTCAGTTCGATGTCTGCCTGATGGACTGCGCCCCGGGTCTGACCGTCACCTCGGTTCAGGCGATTTTGAGTTGCGATCGCATCCTGGTTCCGGTGATTAGTGAACCCGCTGCACTCAAAGGACTCTCCGAAGCGGTTGAACTAATTCGAGATGAACGCCCCAAGTTGCCGATAGATGTTCTGCGCTGCCGGTATCGCAAAAGGCTAACCCTCACGGTTGAGTCAGATTTACTGCTATTCGAGGCGGCTCCCGAGTTGGATTTTCGCCTGCTCAATACCTGCATCCCGGATAACATCTCGGTTGCTGAATCAATCGCCCATCAGAAGCCCGTCACCAGCTATGCGTCTGGTTCGGCTGGGGCGAAGGCTTATAAGACACTGGCTAAAGAATGCGTGGAGGGTTGGAATGTCTAGCAAAAAAATGGGTGGACTGGGAAAGCTCTCTCAGTTCTCGGGAATTCGGCAGGACTCTCAACCGGCAGAATCTGAACCCGTCGAAGTCGTCGAACTCGTTGAACCTGAAGCCGAACCGACTAAAACTCTCTCAGCCCCCAATGCACAATCTTCCACTAAGGATAAAGCCAAACGGAAAACTCGCGCCAAGGAAAAACAAGTCACGGTGAATATCAAGATTTTGGGACACCAGAAAGACTGGCTCTCGGAGACCGCCCAAACTATCCGGGATAACAACGAGGACGCGGTGGCTCCGGCTGACCGCGTTTATCCTCAACACTTGATTCAAGTGGCGATAGATTTGCTCAAATCTTCCGAGATGGATTGGTCCAAAATCCGCAATGTGGAAGAGTTACGAGGTCATCTAAATATCTAATGGTTTAAAGGTTTAATACCTTTAAACCATTAGACTATGGTGGCGAATTTCGTCACCATTTTGGAGCTTATGTAAAGAAGATAAAAACCTGGGAAGTCCAAAAAATAAGTAAATATATTGATTTTATACTGCTTGTTTAGGTTATAATAAAAGAAACTAACTCTATCCCCACTAGGCAAATGACAGCTATCTGCACTTATGTGGGTATTGCGGAAGTGAGGAGACCTCTTCTATGAAAAATTTTCCAATTATCTGAGTGTTTTCTTACTTTAAGAAAGATTTCTACAGGGGCATCCCGTTCATCTGGTGTAGGAATAAGCGCCGGTGGACCTGTAAATAATCAGTGCTGAAGAAAACTTTGTTCAGCATTTGATGAGGTGGAATTTAGAGAATTTTACCGACCAAGAATTTAGAAAAATTCCACTGCTAAAAATTTGTTAATTTTTAGCAGTTTACTCATGAAGTTTTCTAACGGTTTAGCAATTATTATTGCTTCGATCATTGTAGAATTTACTGCCTTACCAGTTCATGCACAAGAGATCGTGATTCAACAATCTGTAGATAGTAGTTTTACTTTTTCTGAATGTGTCTCTCAAATGTGTGTTTCAAACCTGGCAGTTTTTCAGGAAAATGTCGAAGAATATATACCAGCGCATATAGAGTGGGCCGATTTTGGAGAATATTCGGGTGGAGGGAGTAATATCCCAGCCCATTGGGAGACCTATGACAGGGCTAGAATAGTTGCTAATGTGAGTTTTCCTTCATGTTCTAATCAGTACCATTTAGAGGGGTATTTGACTGTTAATTATCGAAATGGTGAGGGTTATATAACTAGAACATATTCCATTGAAAGAGCCGATGAAAACCAAACTAGAGATCTAGGGTGGACTGTTAAAGGCTAGGGGTTTGAATAGCAACCATGCAGAAACTTACGCTAAGGCTAAAAGCCTTACATACAAGGGTTTTCACCCCATGTTTCTGGGAAATCATTGAGGTCACGTAAGGGACGCATCCCTCCATCAAGCAACTCCGAAGGCAAATTAAAGTGATAGCGACCCAGCATATTGATATGAGAATAGGCCAGAGGAGATAGCCGAGCGATATCTTCTGCCTTGACCGGTGTTCCTTGAGTGCGTAGATGATTCAAGGCGGTATTCATGTAATAGGTATTCCATAAAACCAGCACATTAACCACCAAACCTAAAGCTGATAGCTGCTCTTCTTGACCTTCTCGATAGCGTTGGCGTACCTCTCCTCGACGACCATAAAATATCGCTCTAGATAAACTATGACGACCTTCCCCTCGATTTAATTGAGTAAGGATGCGACGGCGATAAGCCTCATCATCGACATAGTTCAACAAATACAAAGTCTTGGCAACTCGTCCTAATTCCCCAATTGCCTTGGCTAAAGTAGAAGGCTTTTTGCCTAATTGCAAAGCTCGCATAATTTCTTGAGCGCTGACAGTTCCCAACTTCAATGAACCAGCTACCCGGAGCAAATCATCCCAGTTCTGCTCAATTAAGTGTGTCTTGACCCACTGCCGTGCCAGTTTATCGAGAACTCCGTAATCAGCATTTGTATCAAGTCGCCAAAATCGAGCCTCCCCTACGTCTGCTAGCCGAGGACTAAACTGATAACCTAACAACCAAAACAACCCAAACACCACATCGCTGTAGCCAGAAGTATCTGTCATCAGTTCTTTAGGTTGTAGGCTAGTTTGTTGCTCTAATAATCCCACCAAAACCACCAGAGAATCCCGCAGTGTTCCGGGCACAACCAGACCGTGAAAGCCCGTAAACTGATCGGAGGTAAAGTTATAGTAAGTAATGCCTCGTCCCTGACCAAAGTATTTACTGTTTGGCCCAGCGTTCAAAGTTCGTACAGGCACAACAAAGCGTAAACCATCGGCTGAAGCCACTTCGCCACCTCCCCAATTTTGAGCGAGAGGAATTTGAGCCTGGGTATCAACCAGCCGCGCATTAGCTCGGACAAGAGTTTCGGGGCGAATATAGTTTTGCTCTACCCAAGTGAGCCGAGGGCGTGTTAAAGCCGGGACATCTGGACGTACCAAGGGAGTCAATCCAATATTGCAAGCTGAAGCAATTAACACAGCACAAATACTTGTGGATAAGTCTCTCACCCTGGCGAAACTTTCATTGATGTGGATGAACTCATCCATAAACCCAGTTTTGACTTGGATTTCCAATAAGACTTCTGGTAAATCGACATGGGGAAGCAACGATTCAACTTGCTGTTTGAGGAGAAGGTAACTATCGGGTTCTTCCAACTTATCCAGATTACTGATAGTTAGAGTTTCACGCCCTTTGGTAACTTCAATTCTGACGGCAGTATTATTAGGTAAATTGTTGGCAGTCCGAGAGTAAGCTTCATCCAATTGTTGTCTAAGGACATTCAGTTCTTCGACAGGAGTTGGGTTAAGATTTAAAGCTCGACAGACGTGAGACCGAGCTGATTCCCAAGCACGACCCTGTAACAATTTAGCTTGAGGATTACTCCAACGCTCGGAAGGACTTACGAATAAGTCTCGACGACGAAGCCCTTCAACTAATTGCTCTAAGACACAAAAAGTATAGGCGCGACGGTCAATCCTGCCATCAGAAAGAACTACCCATCGTACCCAACTTTTGCTCACAACTTGAAGCGGTGCAGCCTTCATATCTGGCTTGGTTTGTCCCTCAATTGATTGGAGAAAACGCCAAGCGGCTAAGATAGGCTGATACCAAATCCGAGGTTCAAACGTCTGCTATAATACCTGAAAAAATAGGAGGTAA
>CBFGOM010000317.1:0-4056 GCA_965650385.1 uncultured Oscillatoriaceae bacterium | reverse complement strand
TTTGAGGCTCCCGATGGGATTTATGTGGTAGACAATTTTCAAACACTGATGTTAGATGCTGCACCGGATTGGCATAGCCGCGAACGCACCTGGGCATTAATTTCACGGATATTGGCCCTCCGCGATCGCTTTGCCGCACTTCCCCAAAAACGTTATCTCATTTTATTGTCTTCCCTGGAAAAAAAATTGCCGATGGATTTGGCCCGGGCTATCCCCCAACTACAGTTTACTCTGCCGGACCTCACTAAAATTGGTCGATTTCTCCATGAGTTTTTGCCAACCCAGTTGTCCGGGGCGGAGTTGGGCGGGATTGATGTAGAGGCGATCGCTCAAAATAGTCGGTCCTTGAGCTTGGAAGAAATCAAGGAAGGTTTACGGTTGTGGCAAGGACAAGTTTTTGGCAATCTTACGTTAGTTGAAGCCATGCAACAGTATCGCCTTCAGAAGTTGAGCGAATCCGGGGTGATGTTTCAACCGCCTCGGCATTTGAACGACTTCGGTGGACTCGACAACCTTAAACGCGCCACAGCGCGGGTCAAGTTTGGTTTTTCCAGTACAGCCCAACGATATGGGTTAGCCAAACCCAAAGGGTGGTTGTTGGTGGGTCCCCCGGGGACGGGCAAAACTCATGCAGCGGCAGTATGCGCTCATCGTCTCGGGTTTGAGTTGGCGTTGGTGGATACCGGCTCCTTGGTCGCCGCTGGGGTTTCTTACCTGCAACGCCTGTTGCGGCGGGTCGATGCTTGCAGTTCAGTGGTGCTGTATTTTGATGAATTTGACAAGCTGTTTGCTGGGTCTCAACCGGGCAGCGGTCAAGTGAATGCTGAAATTTTGGGCGTTTTGTTGACTTGGTTGCAGGATAAGCAATCCGATGTTTTCACGATTGCCACCCTCAACCGTTTACGAGTATTGCCCCCAGAGTTGACCCGGGCTGGTCGATTTGACCGCATCTTTTATGTCGGCTTTCCCACCGCGATGGAACGTTGGCACATCTGTAAACTCCATGCCGCCCGGTTCGACTCGCGCTATGTCGGGGAACATGACCCGTTGACAATGGAAGAAAAACAGCGATGGGTTGATGAGACCCTGAACTGTACGGGCGCTGAAATTGCTCATATCGTCCAACAAGCTGCGATCGCCCGCGCCGCTGCTTTGGTGGAGGCGAACTCCGATGCACCCCTTAAATTGCAACTCGAAGATTTGCTGGCCCAACGCCGTCAACTGACTCCTTTGTATGTCCGGGATTGCGATCGCATCTTGGCAATGGAAAATAGTGTTCGGGGCATCGCTGAACCCGCCTCCATTGAAGATAATAGTTACTTTGCCCCGGCCTTAACGACCTTTTGGGGTGAACCCATAGAATCGCATCCGGCATAGATGAGGATTGTGCAATTTAAAAGCGCTCGCCCCTCGGGCAACCATCAAGAAATATTACAAAACCGCTGGCTTGGGTTCCAAAATCCAGCAAATACGCTAAACAATAGGGAAAGCAGTTAGGATATAACTAGATTGGACCAGTAGTAAAATTTTGCCTGATTAGGTTAATCGATGAATAAAGTCACACTAGAAGAAGTGAGTCAAAATTTAATGAACTATCTTCAACGTGCCCAAGCTGGAGAAAGTTTTGTGATTTTTCAAGCAAACCAACCGATTGCCAAAATTAGTTCGGCTAAATCTGAAGGGGCAATAGAAGCTTTCGATGCTTTTCGTGCCAAAATCCTTTCAGAAGAAATTGATTTAGATAGCGACGAAATCTTTGCAGATGTTCGCGATCGCACCCCGACTCCGGAACAACCTTGCTGGTGAGGAGCGTGAAATTTCTCCTGGATACCAACATCATCTCGGAAAGCATAAAACTACAGCCGAGCGATATTTTTCTGGCGCATTTTCGACAAAACTTGGAAGAATCTGCCATCGCATCGGTAACATGGCATGAGCTTCTGTATGGGTTATACCGATTGCCGGAGTCTCGGCGAAAAAGGACGTTATCTGATTACTTGGCACAGGTAATTCAGGACAAAACGCTTGTTCTGCCGTACTGTCATGCAGCCGCAGAATGGTTTGCGGCGCAACGGGCGAGATTGACTGCTTTGGGTCGAATGCCTTCATACCCGGATGGGCAGATTGCTGCTATTGCTAAAGTCAATAATTTGATTCTGGTCACTCGTAATGTCTCTGACTATGCTGATTTTGATGGACTGACTATTGAAAACTGGTTTGTTTAGACAGAATGAGAATTAGTTAATCGCTCTTGGGGTCTTTGGATTCGTCTAGGATAGTGACTCCTTCCCACAACCATCTGGGTAAACTCATCTTCATTATCTATAACGGAAACCGAGGAGCCAGATAACGAGTGAACAGTTGAGCGCACCACTCCGGCTACCTCCCCGGACACCTACCGCACTTTTCAGGCCAGCCCTTCATCCGAATGTTCCCAAGCCAGATTAGAGGCGATCGCACCCCAACACTATGCTTCAGAATGCAACGGCTGCCACTACTATGCTCTCGACTTTCTCCCCCACTGGTGGCATCGGACGAGACTTGCTGGGACTATCCAGAGAACCTTTGACAAAATCGTAACACTATTCAATATTTCGTTACCTCCCGAAATAATAATTAATGAAAGTTTAGAGCAAAAAGAATAGACAAAAGAAAAAAGAAGAGGTAAAAGTGGAATATCTCAAATATTTCTGGGTGGCAAAATATTTAGATATTGAGTCAACCCTGAGACCCAACCACTACTAATCCCTGGAATAGAATAATGACCAAAGAGTTTATCTCAAGGAAGACGGCTGGAAATTTCCAGAAGCCCACCAGCCAATTTGCCCCTCGTCCGTTTGCTACGCCTCAACAAAAGTCAGCGAAGACAGAAAATTCAACGCTACAGGATATTCAATGCTCGCCTGAAAGCAGCGATCGTTTATCACGTATTGCCATCACGCAACCCGAACCATTTACGCCACAGTTAACGGTGCAACGTGCAGAGCAAGCACAAGTGGCAAACGAAAATCCAGGGGAAGAAGCAGAGAAAATCCAACGGTCAAGCAATGGTAACAATCGGCTGGAAAAAATCTCTATTCAACTACCCGAACCACCTTCTACACCAAAGTTTCCTATCCAAGCAAAACTGACAGTCGGGGCGGCAGGGGATAAGTACGAGCAAGAGGCTGACCGGGTGGCGCGTCAAGTGGTAAATCGCATCCAAGCACCACAGGTCAATTTTAATAGCAGTGAATCCAATCCTGTACAACGAAAAATTTCTATTCAGGCTTTTGGCGGGGAAGGTGGAGACGTTTCTAGCGAATGGGAAAGCGAATTAAACCGCGCCAGAGGTGGGGGTCAGCCATTGTCGCCATCCCTGAAAGAGTCTATGGAACGGGAGTTTGGGGCGGATTTTAGCGGGGTGCGCGTGCATACAGGGGCCCAGGCGGATATGTTGGCAAAGTCGATTCAGGCGAAGGCTTTTACGACGGGGCAGGATGTGTTCTTTCGGAAGGGGGCTTATGAGCCGGGGAGTCGTGGGGGGCAGGAGTTGATAGCCCATGAGTTGACCCATGTGGTGCAGCAAAACAAAAGGAAACAAGAAAAAAAAGCAGGAGAAGAGATAAAACGAATAATTGACAACCAGAAAACAACGAATTACTACAAAGAAGACCAAAGTGGGATAAAAAAACTCGGAAAAGAACCCAAAAAAACCCCCGATGGATATGCGGAGGAGAGCTACGCTAGGAAATTTTCATTCGAGAGCAATGCGGAAGCCAACGAATGGCTAATCGACCAAACAGTGTGCGAAAAACAAGACGAGACAAAAAGCCCGAAATATGGAGCGATCATAATAAGAAACAACTTGCCACAAATGCCAGTTAGTTGCATAGAGACAACACAGTATTTCGTGCAGCAAATCGACGATAATGCGAGTACACAACAATCCCTCCCCTCCTTCGATAAAGCCGATTATAACAAGGAACACGTCTGGGCGGAATTCGGAGATACAGTATCGGTATAGCAGTCCTAAATCAGTTGTAGCAGATATAATGTAAGGATGAGACCCGACCC
>CBFGOM010000316.1:0-4110 GCA_965650385.1 uncultured Oscillatoriaceae bacterium | reverse complement strand
GTCTAATACCTTACTAGGTTTAACCCTTTTTACTTTAATTCAGTGGGATATCTTAGAAGTTAAACGGTTAAAGGTATTAGACCTTAATATGTTTAACCTTCTTAAATTCTTGGGTGCAATATCTTAGACCTTAAACGGTTAAAAACTTTAACTGTTTAAACCTTAAAACTTTAATGGTTTAATAGGTTTAACTGTTTAAATGTATTGATGAAACGTTTACTAGGTATGGTTTTTAGCAAAGGAGGGACAGAACTATGATGTCAATTACACACGCAGCCCTCGCGGGGGCAGCCGTTCCGCTTCTTCTTTCAAGTTCAGATTCGATGGTTTGTGGTCTTGCGGTGCTGGGTTCTCAACTGCCCGACATTGACACAACCACCAGCCTAATCGGGCAGGTTTGTTATCCGCTATCCAATTGGATTGAGAGCAAGTTTCCCCACCGGAGCGCGTCTCATTCCTTTGTGGCGATCGCAACCGTTGCAGCCGCGTGGTGGTTTCCCTGCCAATCGCTCGGGTTACCCAGAACCGAATGGTTGGCACTTTGGCTGGGACATTAGCACCCCTCTGGTTTATGCCGAAATCAAGGAAATTGCTACCAGCGATCGTACCCGCGCAGACGGACGATATTGGACACTCGGGCAAGAGGGGGGCGAGTTTGTCATTGCCAAGGATGGAGGAATTTAACGCACCGACGCAACCGGCCAAATCCTCACCGATTCGATTAAGTTCCAGCGCAGCGAGTCGCGGAATCCCAGCAACGGCAACAATATCAGCTTGGGGTTTTACTCCGACAATCTACTGAAGTTGGGGACAAACTGGATCTGTTGGCGGTGGTGCGATCGCCTGTTGATGGAACCGTGCGACGGGTGAAAGTTTTGTCCCAAACTGACCGCATCCTAAATATAGAAGTAACCATCGACCCAGACCGAGACCGAGATGAACAAGAAACTACAGCAGATAATTAATTGGGCCGCTCCCATCATCGGGATAATCGCCGTAGTCTATGCAGCGTACACTCGAATCCGAGTATCTGCCGGTCCTGGGTCGGTTGTTTTGGTTCGTTGTGAAGAGCCAGAGGCGATCGGGATTTACACAGAACCTTGGGAATTCGGCCAAAGTGAATTTTCTGAAATCTGGGAGGTAACAAGGGTCAGTGACGGGGACACAATCACGGTTCAGAAAGATGGAGAGGAACAGCGGATTAGATTCTGTGGGATTGATGCGCCGGAAAGCAACCAACCTGGTGACCGCGAATCAAAAGAATTTCTCGCCGGGATGATTCGCGATGATGGCGATCGCGTCGGGTTGACTTTCGTAGAGCAAGATAGATACAGTCGCTGGGTAGCTGAGGTCTGGTCAGCGCCGGAATAGTTTGAGGAGCAGCTATTAAACTCACTCTTAATCGTCTCGGGTCATGCTTGGCCCTATAAGCAATTTTGGAACAACGGCCCGAACCGTGCAGCTTTGGAGGCTTCTGAGAAATCAGCCGAAGAATATAGAGTGGCTCCTTGGAAACGGGGCGAGATGGCTCCTTGGGATTGGCGGAGAAAAAAATAAGTGTCAGTTTCGACAGTTATCGCGGTGGGTGTCCGAAGCCTGCCACATTTTTTTGGGGCGATCGCCACTGGCGGAATTCGACTGTCATTGATGAAAGAAGAGGCGATCGCCACTGGACTAATCAGATAACTGTCGCTATTTAGATAATGTTGGGTGTTATGAATTTGACTCAAGTGTAAAAGAGTAGGCGCTCCTACTCAAATTAAAATAACAGGTGGTCAGACTTTATGATCTCAATAATCGCTATTGGCCCAGTTGGTGTGTTATTTCTTCAAATCTGTCCTCTCCACCAATTGCATTTAACATGAGCTGGTTTAATGAAGCTTGGTCTGTAGAATTTATAATGCTTCCTACAGTCTGCTCAATACCTCGGGCAGTAATTGCCGTGGAACGAGAGCGCCGAATAATATCAACTGTTAAATAACGCGACTGAGCGGATAAGGTGGCTTCATTTGCATCCATGATTCTGTTTAAGAAATCTGTAGTTCCATCGTATTGCTCATACAAATACCTAATTAAAGGTCGTGCACGTGCATTAATACCAGGTCCACCAAACATCAACTGTGTCCAAGCACGTCTGGCATCAGTATCCATCCTTGATAGATAGATTTGGACTTCTGTCGTGCCAAAATTTTCTACCATAACTGTTCTCAAGTGTCTCTCAAATGTTTGTGTAGCCTGACTTGCGGCAATCATTGCCACACCTAGTAAATTGGCTCTAGGAATGTCTGCACTTCGGAAATCGGCAAACTCAGAATCACGCCTAAGTCTTCTCTGAGCATGAAGTAAAGTCAGGTCAGGGGGTATAGGTCTCATATCTAGTGCTTGCCTTTCTGCATCAGACGATTGATTATAGATATTGTCAAACCCAGATTCACCTCTACGATGGAAATCGTCACGCCCAGACACTATCATCCTGCCGTTATTGCTAAATGCATTCCCACCTTCAAATGTAAGTATGGATAAGGCAAGAGCAGGATCCAAATGAGGACGGCCACGCAGAAGATTCAATTGTTCTTGAACTAATCTGATGGCATTTTCTCTTCCAAATGTATCAATCTGTAATTCCACCTGCTCCCAGCGAGGAATGGCTCTACTTCTTACTCCTCCCGGTCTTGTCAAAAGCCCTTGTTGTCCCCAAGCATCTAATCTATGGGGGTTCCTTGCATTTGAACCACGTTCTATTCCATACAAATTTCTAAAAAAGGTAGTCTGCTCACTCTCACTTTCAGCTAAATTTCGCTCATTTCTGCGGCATTGGATAATAAATTCTTTTGCCGAAGGTTTAGAAAAATTAATCAGTTTTGCTGCGGAATTAAGAGGAATAGAACGCTGGAGTTGGCCTGTCTGCTGCAATACATGAGTCAACTCGTGAGCGATCAACTCTTGCCCTGCCATACTATTGGGATTATATTCACCCTGCCTAAAGAAAATATCTTGCCCAGTCGTAAAGGCTCTAGCTTGAATGGAACGATTTAACTGGTCCGACTGAGCATCAGTGTGAATTCTAACCCGACTAAAATCTGACCCAAATGCTTGCTCCATCGGTTCTTTAATGCTAGGTCTAATCGGATGTCCACTGCTGCGGGCGGCTCGAATGGAGGTTTCTAAATCAGGGGTTGCTGTTGCAGCTTGACCCTGAGTCGTCGGCTTTCTCATAACTGCAATTCGTGGCCCAATTTGACGCTGAATCGACTCATTTCCTTGAGGCTGGGGAGTCCGAAAAGCTGGGCTATGAATTTTGGTAACGACTTGATGAGCCACTTGGTCGGCCTCTTTCTCATAGGGGTCGTTCGCTGCGCCAATGGTTAATTTAGGTTGCAGGACGGGTGCTTCAGAGATCGGTGGATAAATAGAAATTCGTCCCAGGCAGTTGCTATCTGAGAGGGAACGCTGAATGTCCTGCTGTGGCACATTCTGAGCAGCATCTGCGGATTTGGGTTCACTGAAAGGACGAGGGGCTTGGAACGTTCCCAAGGCTGGAGCGGTTGTAAATGAAGACTTTTGGAGCTTTTTGTAAGCCATAATTCCACCTTTTTAACAACTTAGAGTTTCACCTTGGCTTTAGCAAAAAAACTCAATTTTCATGATTAGCCAATCACTATTAAGTATTTCTGCTGTTTAATTCTCTTGAAACTGGGGTGATGCTAATCAAGGTGCCAAAATTTGCATCACACTCTTTAGTAAATTTTTCTATCTCTATTCACATCTGTCTTACGGAATATTTTCATGATTATGTGAATTTGAGGATTTTGAGATATAGATTCCTCTAAACTAAAGCGATCGCTACTTTTACCGATGTACCAACAACCTCTAATCCCTGACAGGGATTGAACCAGCGCTATCGAGAAACGAGTGTACACTGGTGACAACTCAACTCGTCCCGATTGAAATCAACTCCGACAATAGTACCGGCGGGAGTCAGATAACTCTCAGACCTAACAATTATCTCAGAACCGAATCGCCCCTGGACTCAACCGGATAACTGTCGGGATTAAGTGTCGGTTGCCACATTATTTGTCGTCTTGCCAAATTAATGTCGCTGAACTTGAT
>CBFGOM010000315.1:0-4143 GCA_965650385.1 uncultured Oscillatoriaceae bacterium | reverse complement strand
CGATAGTTTAGCTTTTTCTCCAGCTATCAGATTTAATTCAGCCCATTCATATTTTTGCTGGGATTGAGTGATTAAACCCAAAGCAAAATTAAATTGATTGACGATATCAAAAATCTTTTCTTCCCGGCGACTGGGGGGAGTATTTTCCAGGAGAATTTGCCCAATATCTCGATGAACCCGAGTCCGTTGAGCATCTGGAATCAGAAAATAAGCCGCTTGTTGAATGCGATCGTGAACGAATTGATAAACTAGGGCCTGATATTCCTTCCGAGGTAAATAACAATAGGAATAATCCTCTTCAGCCAGGATCAACTCAATTTCCCCGGGATTAATCCGAGATTTAACTAAATTTTCTGCAACGGCTGCATTTAAATCTTCTACCGTTTTTCTTACAGATTGCTGACTAACTAATTCTAAGAGATTTAAGTCAAATTGATTTCCAATGCAGGCAGCCAATTTTACTAATACTTGAGTTGCTTCCGGTAGCTTTTGAATTTTACCCGTCATCAGTTCTACCACATTATCTGTAAAATCTCTGGCTTTAATCTGCCCTAAATCCCAAACCCAGCCCACCTGACTACTCCCTAAGTTTTCAGGAGAATTAGTCAAAGGAGATGCAGCATCAGAACCCTCAGATACTTGGGTTCTAAACTGTAGGAGTCCTTCCGTATAGAGAGATTTTAAAAACTCGTTCATAAAAAAGGGATTACCCCCAGTTTTAAACTGGACTAACTCCGCCAGTTCCATCACCTGTTCTGGGGTTGATTTCAGAGTATCGGCAATTAATTCGGCAATGGTTGGTAACTCTAAAGCAGATAAAAAAATGCGTTCAATAATAGTTCCATTTTTCGTGATTTCATCCACCATTAACTCCAGTGGATGCCCCGCAGATACTTCATTGTCTCGATAAGCCCCAATTAAAAATAATCCCGGGACCGCCCCCGTGATGAGTCGTTGAATTAAGTTCAAAGAGGCTCCATCTGCCCATTGTAAATCATCAATAAATAAGGCTAAAGGATGTTCCGATTGGGTGAAGACTTTAATAAAATTTTGAAACACTAAATTAAAGCGATTTTGGGATTCATTGGGACCGAGAGTGGGGGCCGGAGGTTGTTTGCCAATAATTAATTCAATTTCCGGAATGACTTCTACAATAACTTGACCATTAACCCCTAACGCGGTTAAAAGTTTCTCCTGCCATTGTTTGAGTTGAAGTTCGCTTTCCGTTAATAGCTGTTTGATTAACTGCTGTAGCGATCGCACCAAAGCGCTATAGGGAATATTCCGCTGATATTGGTCAAATTTCCCCGAAATAAAATAGCCGCGATGAGCAGTGATGGGTTTGTATAATTCTTGTACTAAAGCTGATTTACCAATCCCAGAATATCCAGCAATCAACATCAATTGACTTTGGATCCTTGACCGTTCAAATGCAAAAATTAAACGGTCAATTTCTACCTCCCTCCCATAAAGTTTTTGCGGCAGTTGAAATTTATCAGAAATATCCTGTTGCCCAATTGGGAATGGCAAAATTGTCCCCGTGTTCTGGAGTTGCTGCAAACAACATTCTAAATCTGCTTTTAATCCATAAGCACTTTGATAGCGTTCATCCCCTGTTTTTGCCATCAGTTTTAAGATTATTTCTGATAAAACTGGGGGAATTAACTCATCCGGTAAAGTATCGAATTTTGCCTTTATTTCGGTTTTTAAATACTTCCCTTCAGTCTTAATATTTTTAATCACAAGATGAGGAGGAATTGGCTGTTTAGCAATATGACAATGGATTAATTCTAAAGGGTCGGTACTTTCAAAGGGTAAGCGGTAGGTCAGGAGTTCATAAAAAGTAACCCCCAAGGCATAAAAGTCGCTGCGATAGTCCACACAGCGATTCATTCGGCCCGTTTGTTCTGGAGATAAATAGGCTAGAGTCCCTTCTAAACCATTGGGATTTTGTAGAGGGAGACTTTGCCGGTTTAATTGGGTAGAAATTCCAAAATCAATGATTTTAATCTGCCCCGTAGTCGGGTTAAAAACAATATTACTGGGGTTAATATCTTTATGAATAATATTGGCAGCATGAATCTGGGCTAGGGCCTCAGTCGTTTCAATCGCAATTTGCAGAAATTCGGCTAAAGTAAATTGGCGATGCTGCATCCAATAGCTTAAAGATTCCCCTCCAAAATCTTCAATAAGCATGACGAGGCGATTCTGATATTTTTGTAAGTCATAGACTTGAACGACTCCCGGAACATTGAGAGATTTAGTAATTTCATATTCAGTGCGATAGCGAATGAGTTCTTGAGGGGTGGGATAATTTTCTTTCAGAAATTTGAGGATAATGGATTGATTATCTTGCTCACGAACTCCTCGATATAAGAGAGAGTTAGAACTCTCATAAATTTGTACTTTAACCGCTACACCAGGAAGAGTCAGCATAGTTACATTGTCGCTAGAAAGCTATGAAATTTGAGGGAATAACGGGGCGATCGCCACTCAAACCCGCTCAACATTCGCACCCCCAACAGGGCTAAAATCAGCAAACGTACCATTCTGAACCGACTGTCCCCGATCAGTACAGTAGGTCCTAACCCCAAATGGCGTTAAATATCAGTCTTTAGATAGATGCAGCTTAATCTAGTCGTTTATCTAAATCAACCGCCCACATTAGATTTGGGTCACCCCTTACCCTTTCTATACCCTTTCTATAAGGGAGAAGCGATTGAGATACTGAACCCACTCAGGAGGCAAACATTAAGCAGCGGGAACCCTAAAATAAAGGACCCTCATGAACCCCAAAGGAATGGATAGTGTGAGTTTAATTGGGCCGCCCGTCTGAACGAAAGCAAGTGCTTTCTAGGATAGCTTATCTGTTCTCAGAATTTTGAGGCGATCGCCCCTAGAATTTGGGGTACTCATCCCCATTTCCCTGCCACCAATTCTTTCAGGTTTGGACTTCCCGAGTTCCCTTTTCAAAACAGGACCCGATTCGACCCCTTTAGGGATGATGCCTCCCTTGAGCGCGATCGCCATAAATCTGCGCCACGCGATCGCCCGGATTCTGCTTCACACAGTCCCCAAACAACTGTGCCGCCTCCAAAAACTTCCCGGCATCATACAAAGATAATGCTTCCGTAAATCGCCCTAACGTCGCTAATTTTCCTGCTTTCATCTCCTCAAAGTCCGCATCAAACACCTCATAAACCGTCACCGCCTCCGATTTTCCTTTCACCTTCACTTGCTCAATTCGGCGAATGGCATAACTGTCCCGTTGGGTCAATCGAGCATAAGTTTGATCCGTAATTAATAGCGCTATCCCATAATTTTTCGTCAACCCTTCCACCCGAGAGGCTAAATTCACCGCATCACTAATTACCGTCCCATCCATGCGATTTTGTCCTCCCACAGTTCCCAACATTAATAACCCCGTATTAATGCCAATCCCATTTTTAATCGGGGCAAAACCCTGTTGAATCCGATGTTGATTGTAATCCCCCAAACGATGCAACATCGAAATTGCTGCCTTCACAGCATTATCGGCTTCCCCGCTAAAGAGGGCCATAATTGCATCGCCAATATATTTATCAATAAATCCCGAATGCTCCGTAATCGCTGGTTCCATTCGGGACAAATAGGCATTAATAAATTTAAAATTATCCTCCGGGGTCATACTTTCACTCAGGGTGGTAAAGTCCCGAATATCAGAAAATAGCACAGACATTTCCAACTGCACCTGATCTCCCAATTCCACATCCACAATACTGGATTTTTCTAAAAACTGGAGAAATTGATTGGGAACAAACCGTTCATAGGCTTGATTGAGTTGAAACAGTTCATTGGTAAACCGTTCCCGTTCAGCTTCAGCGCGTTTCCGTTCCGTAATATCTTGAAATGCCGTAATTGCATAAGCAATATTTCCCTGAGAATCATAAATGGGTTGCCCCACACTTTCTACAGGGATGATTTTGCCATCTTGATGGATTTCGATATCATCAGCGATCGAGCTTTCCCCCTGTAAAGCGCGCACTAATGGCAATTCTGTCGGCACATATTCTTGCTCAGTCCCCGCTTGATAAAGTTGATAAACTTCTGTAATGTCCTCCGCTTTCGCATCCGCCATTACCCCCCTTCCTAATAACTCTTGGG
>CBFGOM010000314.1:0-4299 GCA_965650385.1 uncultured Oscillatoriaceae bacterium | reverse complement strand
CCCCGTGGCCCACTACAGCTTTAGCCCCCATCCCAATCAGCCGATGGCGGACGAGACGGCCTATCGGTATGCCCAGAAATTCTGTCAGCGGATGGGCCATGAGAATTGTCAATGGTTGTTGGTCCGCCATACAGACACGAAAACTGAAAGCGGCCAAGACCGGGACCATTTTCATCTGGTGGTGAACCGGGTGACAATAGATGGCTCTCGCACGGTCAGCAGCTTCAATGATTGGTATCGCTCCCAGGCAGCCCATCGAGCGCTGATTGAAGAGTTTGATTTACATAGAGTCCCGTCAATCTGGGAAACCGATCGCCGCAATCCTTCCACCGGACAAATTAGAAGAGTCCGACGACAAAACCGAGAGTACGCCGAAGGAGCAAGGTCAAAACCCGCCGACTCGATTATCCTGACTGAACTCCAGGACCGCATTGATAAGTTCTGCCAGGACCAACCCAGATTACCAGAGTTGGTGAGACGGCTGCGAGCCGATGGGGTAGGCGTTCGGATTCAGCCTGCTTCAAATGGAGGGCTGGCAATTTCTTACCAACTTGGCTCGGTGGCCGCTGCGGGAAGTTCGTTGGGTCGTGCCTATACAGTAAAAGGATTGCAGCAGCGACGGGGGGTCTCTTATTACCCTGCCTATGACAATCCGGTTCTCAAGCTGTTTTTAAAAAAACAGTGGTATGAGCGGGCCTCTTTTTCCCAGCCAAGCGATCGCCAAGAACCCACCGCAAACCCCGGGTCAACCGCACCGAAGTTATCCCCAGCGTCCTCAGAACCAACTCAAAGCGATCACCAAGAAAACCGACAAAACCCTCAGTCAACTGAGGGAGAGTTATCGGCTACATCAACCGACCTAACTCAAAGCGATCGCCAAAGAAACCGACAAAACCCTCAGTCAACCCAACCCACTCCAAGCGATCGCCAACTTGACGCCCAAAACCGCAGATCAACCGCACGGGAGTTATCCCCAGCGTCCTCAGAACGAGCTTCAAGCGATCGCCAACTTTCCCTGCAAAACCCCACATCAACCCAACCGGAATTATCCCCGGCGTCAGCATCAACGGCACGGTCCAAACCCGACATCTTGGATTCTGAGGAATATCAACAGTGGGTCAACCAAGTTGCGCTAGTCATCGATGCTTACCTCCAGCACCGGGGTGTTCCGGTTGTCCAGGGCCACCGCTTCCGCACTTACAAGCGCGGTCAATACCTCGTTTTAGAGCAGCAGGATGGCTCAAAAACGCTCATGATTGCCCATAACACTGACTCGGGTTCATGGGAAACTCGCAACTATTTCCCCGTTGAGCGAGCTACTGCCCAGCACATTTTGGAGCAGTCCCTCCCAGCCATGCAGCAAGAGATGAGACCCTATAATGCGTGGTTTAATTTGCATGACTCAGAGCCTCCACCGTCCCTACCGGAGGTCCTGAATAAGCAGGAATATCAACATTGGGTCAATACCGTCGCTCCCCCCTTTACAGAACCGCCACCAAAACCCTCTGAGTCTCCCGCAGCAAAACCGTCCCCACCCGATGTCCTGAGTGAGCAGGAATATCAACAGTGGATGAATACCGTGGCTCCAGTCCTCAATACTTACCTCAAGCACCGAGGTGGGCGGTTGGTCGAGGGCGATCGCTTCCGGACTTACAAACGGGGTCAGTACCTCGTTTTGGAATATCGGGATGGGTCGGGTACTCTGATTCTTGGCCGACCGACTGGCGAGGGTTCTTGGGAGACTCCTGAGCAGTTTTCTGTATCTGTCAAACGCGAGGATGCCAACTACATTTTGGAACGGTCTATCCCGCTGATGCAGCGTCGCATGAGCCAAGATAAAAAACGCGCTCAGAATAAGAAGCGCTCTCGTTCTGGGCAACTGGATATTTCGGATTGAGGCATTGTCTGATCCGGGTACTGTAGAGCCTTCCAGTTCTCATGGTGGCGATCGCCAATAGGGTCATCTGGAAACATCAACTCCCTCGATAAATCTCCAGTCTACGAAGTTGTCTAAACTTAAGTTGAAACCCCACTTTATTTGGGTAGATAGTCAGCAGATCCCCGTCTACCAATTAGGCAAGTTGGGGTTAGCCTGGGCTGTAGCGAACAATCTACAAACCCGCCTAACTCCAAGCCCATCCGCTATCTAATCACCCCTCTACAAATTAGTTTAATTCCCAGTCTACCCTCTGATCTATCTCACATATACAGTCTTGTCCAACTTAGGGATTCATACCTGTTCTATTGTCGAAAGTCCTGTAGACCAATACCTATACCCGTACCTCGACTACTATTTAATTTTGTAGACGTTCGTTTTCTTCCTCCAACTCAATCAGCCGTAAGTCGAGTTCCGCTAACGCTAACCCAATTTTCTCCTCCAACTCGTTGATGCGGTTGTTGAGCCGGTTCGACTCCCTGATATCCAAATCCTCATCGCACAAAGGCAAACCCTGAGCGAGGCACTGACGAATAAAAATGGAAATCTGCTCTGTGGCTGTTGTCCCATCATCCTGGCAGAGGGCCACAAAAGATTGCCACTCTGACTGTTCCATCCGCAGGGAAATCGGTTTTCGGGTCATAACTTTTGCGTTATTGCGTCTATACGGTTAGCATACAGTGCCAATACAACCCTGCCAATACAAGCGTATTACGTTTAAGGGGAATTGCCAATACACAAAGCCGACAAATATCCTAACGCCGCCTGAACCTTATTTGCAGGTTGCTCAAAACGTCCCGTTGAGCCTGGTCCCTCTCCCCATTTATCCCTGGAAACCCTTGATTTTTGGTAACTTTCCGTAAAATGTATCTTTTACTTACAGTTGTCGTAGAATAAAATAGGAGGCAACTCAGGATTTATGGAATTTAGAAAACCCAAAAATAAGGACCAACGCGCCCGAGAGCACCTGCTACCGAATGAGGTGGAGCGCCTGATTGCGGCGGCCCAATCAATGGGGCGTCACTCTTTGAGGGATTCAACCTTGATTCTGCTTTCGTTCCGGCATGGTTTGAGGGTGGGTGAAGCGGTTGCCCTGACTTGGGATTGTGTGGATTTTGCGGGTGCAAGCATTTATATTAGTCGCCTCAAAAATGGGAAACCCGCCACCCACCCCTTGAAGGGAGTGGAGATACAAGCCCTCCAACGGCTCCAGACAGAATATCCCGACTCCCGCTATGTCTTTAGCAACGAGCGCGGAGGTAAATTGACCACATCGGCGGTCAGAAAAATCATCACCCGCGCTGGGGAAATTGCAAGAATCCGCAATTGCCACCCCCATCAGTTGCGCCATGCTTGTGGCTACTTTCTCGCTTCCAAGGGTTTTGATACCCGAGCCATCCAAGATTATTTGGGGCATCGGTCAATTCTACATACCGTGCGCTATACCGAGCTTGCACCCGATCGCTTTAAAGATTTTTGGCAAGATTAGCCTCAAAGTTTGAGCGCGATCGCCTGAAGATTCCTACTCCAAAAAAACCCCCTACCAGTCCGATAGGAGTTTTTTGTGGGGGACTATAGCGTTAAATTTCCCAGGGATAACGCCATCGGGTTCATTATTTTTTGGGAAACAACCCGGTTGAATTGCAAGACGAAGCAGGGTTTGGAACGAGTCTTAGATATTCCAGAAGAGGCAGTCCCATTCAAGCATTTCTGTGCAAGTTGCTGAACCCCAGGGACTGACCCAGATCCTATGTGGGTGCTCAACCGGGCTAAGTTTTGCTTAATCTGTGGAACCGAGTTGCAGGATAAATGCCTCCAGTACGGCGAGGCGATCGCTTCTTTCCAATATCGGTTTTGCCCAATGTGTGGTACTCCATATAAAAAAAAGAAAGCTGTTTAGATGCGGGTGGCGATTCACCGATAGCAATCATTCATCCCTTCACTCGAATGATTGCTATCAATCCAAAGAACTGGACAGTTTAGGCGCTACGCGCGTCCCTCAAGGTGGTAGTAAAACTACCGGCTCTCCCTTGCCTAAATATAAAAAACAGCACATAAAAAATTTTTACATAAAAGTTAAGCATTGAACTTTACTTACGTTGAGATAGGGGAAACAAGTTTACCTTTTAAAAATATTGATTGTCTATTTATGTCTAACTCTAAATGATTTACTGATGAAATTTTATTTGAATTTTTTGATTTGCAAAAACAGGGGTACGATTTTTGCAAACCAGATAACTGTCGATTCACTTTTTAATAAAGGCTAGGGCCTAAATTTAAAAAATATTTAACAATAAAATTTTTGTGATTTCCGTAGCTTAGATTTTGAGTTAGCCAAATGGAACCTTTAACACCTCGTCAAT
>CBFGOM010000313.1:0-4309 GCA_965650385.1 uncultured Oscillatoriaceae bacterium | reverse complement strand
CCGCGATAGTGGCTAAAGACTTTCAACCCACCCCAACGCGGGAGTGGTGTTGAAACCTATTGAAGGTGAATGGGTTAGTATCTTCATTCCTTGCTTTCAACCCACCCCAACGCGGGAGTGGTGTTGAAACCGCGCCCGCTGAAACCCTTGTCTACGGGGGTTTCCACAAGCCGTTTTGGCAAACCCCGAAAAATGTAGCAATATTGTCACTACAAAAGCAAGTATTTGTTGGCCTGTCAAACGACTAAACCTAAACTCAACAAGGGATTTCAGATTTTGGCAGGAGGTCTGGGGATTTTGCCCCTACTTCGCGTCGCCAAAAAAAATGTAAAGATGGGTTCCCCCGAGGGGGTGATTGTGTAGCCACCACTGCGGTAATCCGCATCTTGGAACTCCAAGATTAAGGCTTTGGGTTGGGCATCTCTTCCCTGGGCCTAATTCGGTATTGCTGGGAGCGCACCTGTCGGTGTATAAAGGATCTATAGCAAGATGGCTTTATCAACCGAACTTTCCCACTGGCGATGAGATCCTCTCGCAAGTGGCAGCATCCCGAACGGGCAGCTACTAGGGTCAGAAAGTAAGACTGTATCTCTACAGCCAAACGAACCCATATTTTCGCAGTACAGCGGCTCAAAGAGCATGAACTGCGGCGCTGTTGTTTCTCTATTATATTGTCAAGCTGCGAATTTTGGATGCCTTACTTCACTGACCGATCGCAGTAAGCAGAGATCGCCAACTCTCTAGCTTTGTCCTGGGGACGGCCTTCAGAAGGTTGTTTCCCCACTTCTATGACAATGCCAACTTTTGCCGATTGGCTGGTTATCGCATCCATCAAGCGGCCATAACTCCAGCGATGGATATTCACCCGGTACTGCTTGGCATATTTATCCTGGGCTTCTTTATAACCGGGTATCTTCTTTTCCACCCGCGTTTGCATTTCGCTGTGGAGGATTTCTCGGATATCTGTTAGTTTAGGCAGGGCGATACTCCCGGCTTGGTAGATACGGGCGATCGCCACAATCTCTTTTGCCAGCAGGCGATCGATGTACTGCCCTAACTCCGATTCTCCAAACTCGTTGGCTGCCCCCTGTTTTTGGGCTTTCTGCCGTTTCTGAGAGAGCGATCGCTGTTGCTGTCGGCGGCGATTCAGCAAGGGGTAATGGTCCCCCAGCAGTTGTTTGATGTTGCGATAGGTTAATAGGCGATCGCCTGGAACATCAATAACGGCAACCGTGGCGGGTTTCTCTAAGCCTAAACTGACCCCGACGACGATCGCGCTTTGACCTTGATATAAAGGTTTGCTGGGACGCGGGAAGGGAGTATTAATTCGGGCAAGCATCGTTTCTCCTCGTTTGATGAATGCCAGTTGTTTTTTATTAAGGTCATCCTTTTGTTTGGTTTTAGTCAAAATTTTGCTAACTTCAGCAGCTTTTTCCTGAGCAACTTGTTCGGTTCCTTCTGCTGTCCAAAGTCGGGTATCGAGACTACAGTATAGTTTTAAGTGATGGACGTTCCAGGCTTCACCCTCGCCACTACATTCCTGCCATCCAATTCGTCCGCTTCGCAATGTAAATAAGCTACTGGAGTGCTGATTGTTGTTCTGGCGTTTGATTTGTTGGTCTTGGAAGAAGCGCTCAAACCAATGGAGTTGGCGGTTATCGCATCTTACCTCAAAATGATGCTCGCTTAACCCATTAAACCAAACGCAAATGCGACCTGCTTCATTTTTAAACCACTTTAGGTCCTCGCTGGTTTCGTAATTGACGGGAAACGGCACAGGGGAAGAGTTCCTTAAAAGGTTGGCTTGCCATGTAGCGGCTTCGGCTTCGCTTTCCGGTTGTTGGGTTCGGGCGGCTTCTAAGGTTTCCAGCCACTTTTCTGCCGTCAAATCTCGGCCTTTGGGATGTCGGCTTTTCAGTTGTTCTTTGAGGCGTTCGATTTCAATTTCTTTTTTTCGTCGTCGCTGTTGATAGGCTTCTGGATCTTCTTCTACAAGGCTGACTTCCCCATTATTTTTGAGCAGATAGGCAAGAGTGCATCGCTCTAAAGAGTCTTTGGTTTGGGCATAAGCATTAAATAAAGTGTTAAACAGGGAAGCCGCTTTACCCTTGAATGGAGTCGATTTAGACTTCTTTCCCTTCTTTTTCTGGGTTGCCTCCCTCGGCGGGGTTTCGGCATTTTCTGTTTGGGGTTGGAACTGATTTAAAATTTGCGAGGCTTTGGCTCGAATCTCCTCTAAGGTGCGATCGCATTCTTCTTCCAGTTCCCCATCGCTTTTCAGCAGATTCAACCAGCGTTCTTTGCCTTCGATTTTTTGCTGTCGCCGCTTTTGCAGCGCGAACCAGGATTTATAGTTGTAGCTGACCAAGGAAATTGCTGAAGTGTAGAAGCGTCCCGGTTGTCCGCTGAAACGAGGGTCATTTTTGAGTGAGTCGCATAGGGCTTTGATAGTGGCTTGGGGGATACTTCCCTTTTGCAGCCAGCTTTCAAAGTCGGAATGTTGGACAATTGCTTGCAGAAGTTCATTCACCAAAGGTGTATTTTTCTGCGCCATCAGTTCCCACAGATAGCGCAGGCTGGATTCTTTGGCAACCAGGCGACATTGAATCGTAATTACGCTCATACAGATGACCCCAGACAGCTTACAGAGCGGGAAATTGCTTCTTTCTATTTTATCGAGTAGATTCCGTTGCTTTTACCATTGTTGTGATGGAAGTTATTTTCCTCCAATTGTTCGAGATATTCTCGGAGGAGGTTGCGTCCCATTGCTTTGCCAACTAGCTCTAATAATGCTTGGGTTCGGGCTGCCATGAAGCCTTCAAAGTCGTCTTGATACAGGAACCTTGGCTCGATCGCATGAGAGTGCAGCATTCGCTCCAGTTTCCTTGGGGCGATACCGGATTCCTCAAATTCCCTCAGATAAACCGAAGGCGGTTTGGCGCTGATTTTTTTGTTGGTTGTGGCAGACAGGGGGGTGCGGTTGAGCAAGCAGTTATAGTCTTTGGCGTCAATGCCTTGTTTGCGACACCAGGACACCGGGAAAATGTGGTGAGAGTTAATCTGTTCCTCGAAGTAAATCACGTCATTGATTGCCTCTCCGGTATGCAAATCGATCGCTCCCTGGCGTCGCAATAAAGCAGTTAAACCTTGATAGACAGCGCCAAACCGCTTGCGTACCCGTCGCAGTTTCTCCGCTGAAAAACTGGCGTTGACGATGGTGGAAGGGACGGGGCCACTAGAAATCCATAAGGGGACTTCCAAAATGTCGTAAGCGACTCGTCCTTCGCTCCACCGGGTGTACATTTCCCCAAATAATCCCGACCAAAACCACTGCTCTAACTGCGATCGCACTCGTTCGTTGCGCGATTGCTCTCCCAAAACGCTGAAAATGGCGGCTAAGGCGACTAATTGAATCGGATAGGCGATATCGCTGGCATCAAACAGTTTCAGACCATACAGGAACCTTGCGGCTTCCTCAAAGCCTCGGGTGACGAGATCGGCCCAGGTTTGATAATCTTCTTTGGAGAGTTTAAGCACTTCGGCGCGACTGCAAGAAACCGCAGGTAAGATATCTCCACTCCAGCCGTTGCTCAAAGCGCGAGCGCGACGGGTGTAGCTGGAGACAAGGGTCACGGCTTGCACAAAATCGGTATTTCGCAGTTTGGCTAAGACCTTGAAGGTTTTTAGGCGAGACTCGCGCAATTTCCAATCATCTCTAAGACTGAAGTCACCCGCGCAATAGCTCGAACTCATTAAATCAAAGTAGTTCAAGTCGCATCCCGCAGTATTGGTGTCTTCAAAGACTTGGCAAACGGCTTCTTTGGGGAGGGAGTCCCGTAGCTGAATGACGGGGATTTGATAATGCTCAAATTTTTTGATGACTTCCTGTTCTAAGGCGTCAATCAGTTCGAGTTTGGCAGGGTCGTAGTGCCAAAATTTCGAGTATCTGCTGCGCCAGTCGGAAAAGGAGAACAGTTCGGAAAGGGGGAACAGCAGGGATTGATATTCTTTTTCTGGGGTGGTGCAGTCGAGGCAGGTATGAGCCGATCGCTTGCATTGGGGTAAGGCGATAATCGCGCTGCGGCGATCGAGATTGGGGTTTAGGCATTTCAAGATATCCAGGTAGTACCATTTTCGGTGGGCTTTCTGGCTTTTCGGTTCTTTGACAGTGACGGGTTCGCCGGATAGCAGGGCCATGAATAAGGTGGTGAGGCGCTGTTGTCCATCCAGAATCAGCAATTTGGGCGGGTTGGGTTCCGGTAAGGTGACGCCATCCACGAGGCGGGGTTTGAATTGCAGGGGATAGTTT
>CBFGOM010000312.1:0-4332 GCA_965650385.1 uncultured Oscillatoriaceae bacterium | reverse complement strand
TCCTATTTTTTCAGGTATTATAGCAGACGTTTGAACTTCGGATTTGGTATGAAGGCGTTACTAGGAACTGAAGAAAAATTCCCCTTTTGTAGTAACGACTTCAGTGGTTTCTTCTCTTAATCCTCGCAATTCACCTCAGAAAATAAGTCAACTTAATTGCGCCATCAAAATTACCCTCGCATCTGCACTGGCATGATTAAATGGGTCATTTTTACGCCGGTTAGGGGAGATAACACGACGGGGGAGGTGGCTGAATTGAGCTTGATGATAATCTCGGTGGCGCTGATATTTTTCAAGGATTCCATTGCATATTTGACGTTAAATGCAATGTCTAAACTTTCTCCAGTAATTTGAGCAGACATGGATTCCCGTCCGCTGCCAACATCGGCAGCTTCGACGGAGAGAGAGAGCATTTGTTTTTCTTGGTCGATGGAGAATTTAACGATGTTATTTTTGCGATCGGCCAAGACGCCAATGCGTTCTAAAGCGCTTAAAAGTTGGCGGCGTTCTACGGTGACTTGACGCTCAAAGGACCGGGGAACTAATTGGCTATAGGCGGGATATTGACCTTCTAGGGTACGACTGGTGAGGCGAAATCCTCCTAGTTCTAAGACGATTTGTCCGGGGTCGAAGTTGAGGGAAATGGGTTCATGTCCTTCATGCATTCCCACGATGCGATCGAGTTCCCGTAAGGCACGCGCGGGGACGGTGACTTCTAATTCATCGGTATCCTCATCGGGTTCTGCTTCCTCGTCACTGTTTTCTGTTTCGTTGATGGTTTCCACGATCGCCAAGCGGTGTCCATCGGTAGCAGCAAATTCTAAGCTATCCGCATGGACGATTAAATGAACGCCGGTTAACACTTGCTTGGTTTCATCGGCAGAGGTGGCGAATAAGGTGCCGTGCAATCCTTGCATCAGTGCCTCGGCGGGAAGTTGCACGGTTTGTCCTTCGGAAACGGTTGGCAGTGCGGGAAATTCTTCGGCACTCATTCCCCGGACTTCGTAACGTCCCGAGGTGGAGGTGATGGTAGCTAAAATTCCCGCTTCAGAGGTGCTATCTTCGCCGCTGGAGGGTCTTTCATCGTCAAGGGTGACTTCTCCATCAGGAAGGCGGGAGATGATGTCGTTAAAGAGTTTGGCGGGGAGAGTGAGGGTCCCGCTGGTTTCGACTTTGGCGGCAAAACTGGTTTTGATCCCCAGGGATAAATCAAAGGCGGTTAAGCTGACTTGCTGCTGTTCCTCATCGGCACTGAGTAGCACGTTGGCAAGTACCGGATGAGTCGGACGAGAGGGGACTGCACGACTGATTAAGGATAGGTTGGTGGCGAGTTCGTTTTGAGCGCAAATAAATTTCATGAGTCTTCAGAGGTGCCTTGTTTGGGGTCAGTACAGCGATCGGCGCAATTTTTGCCCGATCGCCCATCCTACCACTGCTTCTTTCCTCTATCCAGTGGCAAAGGTGCGATCGCCTTTTTTCCTGCCTCTTGATTTCTCCTCCCCTACCCTGTGGAAAACTTGTGGAAAACTTGATGGATTTTTCCACAAAGTATTTGTACTTAATCTGTAATTTTGGCCTAGGGAGGAGACTTTTTCTGCGGTGTTTTCCCGATTTTTTCCACAATTTAAAGGAATTTTCCCCAGGCGATCGCCGCCGGGGGAGGAATGGGGAGGGAACCCATCGGACGCCTTACTCGGGGGATTTACTTGCAAAGTGAATGCGATCGCTCAACTGCCGCAGCAAATTCCGCATTTCCACATCATTATCCTTGAGCGCCGCAATTTTTTCACAACTATACAGCACCGTGGTATGGTCTTTTCCGCCAAACTCTTCCCCAATTTTGGGTAAACTCAAATCCGTATGCTGACGGATCAAATACATGGCAATCTGACGCGCTTGGCTAATTTCTCGCCGTCGCGAATTTCCCTTTAAATCCTCTAGGGAAATTCCCAATATCTCGACTACCGCTATCATCACCGATTCTACTGTGGCCTTTACGGGTTCGGTTTGGGGATTTAAAATCGGGGCTATATTTTCCACCGTCATCGGTAATCCTGAAATGGATAAATAAGCCACTACCCGAATTAATGCCCCTTCTAATTCTCGAATATTTGAGGTAAAATGAGACGCAATATATTCAATCACATCCCGAGGCAAGCGCATTTTTTCATATTCGGCTTTTTTTTGCAAAATTGCCATGCGAGTTTCCAAGTCGGGGGTTTGAATATCCGCAATTAATCCCATTGAAAACCGCGAACATAAGCGCTCTTGCAGTCGGGGAATTTGATTAGGCGGTCGGTCTGAGGCTAAGACTACTTGCTTTCCGGCTTCATGGAGAGTATTAAAGGTATAGAAAAATTCTTCTTGAGTATATTCTTTGCCTTCAATAAATTGAATATCATCAACTAATAATACATCTGCCGCTCGATAATGCTCCCGGAAACTTTGCATACTATCCTTGCGAATGGCGGCAATTAAATCATTGGTAAATTGTTCCGTGGAAACATAAAATATCTTACAATCAGGAGAGATTTCTAAGCGATAATGACCGATCGCCTGCATTAGGTGAGTTTTTCCCAATCCGACCCCGCCACAGAGAAACAACGGATTAAACTCCCGTCCTGGAGATTCGGCAACGGCGAGGGAAGCAGCATGAGCCATCCGGTTGTTTGCACCCACCACAAATCGGGAGAAGACATATTTGGAATTGAGCTCTGTAGGACGGTGCGGATGCGGGGGAGTGGGTTCGGGAATCTGGGTGACAGCGGGAGAGGGCCACATATAATCGCTGCGATCGCTCCCTTGAGTCGCTTCGCTGCCGCTAGTAGTAATGTAAATATCTATAGGATGTCCCAGGATATCGGTCACAACATCCGCAATGGTTTTAATGTAATACTTCTGTAACCAGTTGCGGGCAAAGGGATTGGGGGTGTCAATCACCAAGCAGTTATTCTCTAGCTGCACGGCAGTGGCGGTTTTGATCCAGGTTTCAAAGGTGGGACGGCTCAATTGCACCTGTAACCGTTCCAGTACCCGATCCCAAAGACTTTCGAGAGGAATGTCCACAACTGACCTCGCAAGCAGTAATCTTTGATGCCTTATGACTGTAGCAAAAAATTTTGCCGAGAGCAGGCGATCGCCCGATGAGGCTTGTATCTAAGCTAACAATCGCTTGTGCAAGGGGATTAGGTTCCAAAGGCGATCGCCACTTGGATTCAGGAATTGTCTATAATCAAAGGGGTTAAAGACTAATTTTTAAGTCTTTTTTTTACAAACGTAAGATTGTTTAACGAGTTTTAGTAAGGAACATAGGAAAGCAGCAATGAAAAATTCAGAACGGGATCATCAACGGGGTCATTTTTCGGGGACACAGGTGTTCCTTTACCTGTTGTTGGTGGTGGTAGGTGCTGGTGCAGCATTTATGGGCGATCGCTGGTTACGCACCAATGGACCTTTATCCCTAGGGTCGTTGGATCCCAGAACTCCCTCTGTGACGACTCCCGATGATGCTCCCGTCCCTCCCGGCGTCTTATCCTTGCCGGTGAATTCTAATTTTATTGTCGAGGCGGTGGAAAAGGTAGGTCCGGCAGTGGTGCGAATTGATGCTGCACGAACGGTTACCCAGGATCTCCCTGATGCCTTTCGGGACCCGTTCTTTCGGCGGTTTTTTGGACAAACGCCGATGGAGCCACAACAACGGGTGGAACGGGGTACGGGGTCGGGATTTATTATCAGTGATGATGGTCAAATTTTGACGAATGCTCACGTGATTAATGGTGCGGATACGGTGAGTGTGGTCCTCAAGGATGGGCGAAGTTTTGAGGGAACGGTATTGGGAGAGGACCCGATTTCTGATGTGGCGGTGGTAAAGATTGAGGCGACGGATCTACCCAAGGCGACTTTGGGAAATTCAGAACAATTGCAACCGGGAGAATGGGCGATCGCGATCGGAAATCCCCTAGGGTTAGATAATAGTGTGACGGCAGGGATTGTCAGTGCCACCGGGCGATCGAGCCGCGATGTGGGGGTTCCGGATAAGCGAGTAGGGTTTATCCAAACCGATGCCGCAATCAATCCCGGTAACTCTGGGGGTCCGTTGCTGAATGCACGAGGAGAAGTGATTGGCATGAATACGGCGATTATTAGTGGTGCACAAGGGTTGGGATTTGCGATTCCCATTCAAACCGCACAAGCGATCGCCCAGCAATTGATTACCACCGGAAAAGTTCAACATCCCTTTTTAGGGATTGAAATGGTCACGATTACACCGGAATTACAACAAGAGTTGAATACTGACCCCAATAGTCCGATGCAGTTATCCGTAGATAGCGG
>CBFGOM010000311.1:0-4369 GCA_965650385.1 uncultured Oscillatoriaceae bacterium | reverse complement strand
ACACAGGCAGAACCCGTAACTGGGCAACTTAATCGGTTAAAAAATTAGCGTTTGACTAGGATATTTTCCTTGGCTGTGCCTAGCATACCCGCGATCGGTCGGACAACAGCGATCGCCGGTTAGGGCAATTCAGCGCTGCCGGGAATAGCAACGGTTTCAGAAACTGCCATAGTTGCTATGAATTTCACCGCGATCGCAGGTTATGGGAATTTAGCGCTGCCGGGAATGGCACCTGCTTCAGACCCGCTAAAAAAATATCCGTTTTTCCCCCCACTGGCGGCATAGCGACCCATGTCTGTGGCTTGCCCGGATTTAGGTCGCTTTGGAGTTGCTATTTACTAACCCCGGTGCAGGTAAAAGCAGCCCAGTAAAAAGGGTCAGAGAAAGGTTTTGATTTTTGACAAGATTTCTCTAAATTTGTGAGAGATAGATAAATTTGTTTACCAATTTTATCATACTTTTTGTATTCTTCCTCACATTGTCGCTCGGCTGGAGAACCGGAGGAGCAAGCATCTCGTCCTGCCTTAGCTTTTTTGCGGCGTACATCGGTTTCTTTAAGTTTCTGTTTCAAAAGTTCTGTGAGCTGGGGTTTATAACCAGCAGCTAGGGTATCGCCTGTAAGTGATCGTAACTTAACTTGAGCTTGTCTGATGGCTTCTGGGCGATTCTTTCCCTGCTGCCACTCTTCATAGTAAAAAATTGAAAAAAGCGCCGTAGCTAAATCATCGACAGCCCAAAGTGTACTGATAACACTTCTGGCTCCCGCCGACAAAAAAGCCGTAGAAAAAGTAAGGATATCGCCAGTAATTTCACTCAATCCCAATCCAGTTTCGCAGCAGGAAAGAAATACATCCGACAACTGAGGGAGACGCCATGCAGGAGTCATGAGCTGACCTAAAGTAATGCAGCCATCTCCCAAAATTAATGTCGATTCTAAGGGATTGTCAAAGCGCGACTGGGCGTGGTGGCTAGAGTGGAGGATTTGGACGGTTTGCGCTAATTGTCGATAGTTACTAACCGTGGCTTGATGGCGACCTTTTAAGCGGTGATTGTCTGGGATACTATAAAGAACGGCCAGTTGCTCTCCTTCAAAGCTGGCGCAAGGCAAGTCGCCCGTCGCATCTTCAATAGTGCCACAGTTTAGGTTATTGCCGGGGGAAGGGCGTTGCTGACAGAATTCTAGGACTTGACAACTAGGTGCATAACGAATCAAAAATTTGTCTCCTAAATATCGGTTGTCTCCAATGGGCAGTGCAGCGAAGGGGATTTGGTGAAGGGAAAAATGAGGAATTATAATCAGTTCCGAAATTCCTTCTAAATGCCATAAAATCAGGTCATTCAAATTTAACAGGTTTGCGATTTCATCTAGCATCCCTACCAACTCTTCTTTCCAAGAATCTTTATCGTGCACATATTGTCCTAACCAATTTTGCAGAATCGAGCCGTGCAGAGCCTCAAGTCCTAAATCAGCGCCACTTTGCAGGGTAATCTCATTTTGCCGCACGACAAATATCAAGGTATCGCTAGCAGTGGTGTAAAAGCTCAGAATGGCAGTAGTAGGTTGGTCGATAAGCTTCTGGATGGAAGGGAATTCGAGAGGATTGACTCGAATTTGACCCGCCAGCACCGGATCTAGACGGCGAAGTTGTTCCCAAATTAGGAGTTTTTCAGCTTCCAAATCAGCTATTGTTTGATTGTAAGCTGCTACTGCTGCGCGACTGTTGCCAAGTCTGCTATTATCAAAGTCGTTGCTAGGTTGATTGCGCCCTCGTTCCTGGTCAATTTGCTGCTGTAGCTGTTCAAAATCCTGTAAATACTGTTCAATCTCAGCAGGAATTTCTGCACTTGAGTAGAGGTCATTACTTGCCATTAAGTCTACGAGGCGTTTAGAGCGCGATCGCTCTACATATTCAAGGGCTTTATCTAACTGTTTATTGTTGATGTAAGATTGCACGATGTTTGCGTAAATCTCAATCGCCTCTTCCAAAATTTCTTGGCGGCGAAATTCAGAAGTTGCCCAAGTACGGCTGGTTTCTACGGCTTCAATCGCGTTAGCGTACCCCTCAATCGCTAACTGCCAATCTCCAACTACAAATGTTGCGTTTCCTAGCATTTGACCAGTTTGATAGCACTCAACTGGGAAAGCAGTTGGTGTGAAGACTTCCATTGCTTTTCGATAATAAGCAATCGCGTTTTCGTTTAACCCAAGCATGAGATAGGGATTGCCCAGATTCATTTGAGCCATAGCCCACTCTCTAGGAAACTCATCCTGGTTAAAGATTTGTAAGGCAGCTTGATGGGCGGCAATAGCCATTTCTAAATTCTCATTTAGATCTCCCTCAACTCGCTCCACGTAAGCATTACCCAGATTCGTCTGCACTCCTGCCCAACCCGATGGAAAAGCGTCTTGAGTGTAAACTTGCAAAGCTGCTTTGTTAGCTGCGATCGCCTTCTCAACATTTTCTACCGGATCGCCATGAAGTCGGTTGCGGTAGGCAGAGGCAAGGTTCATGTGAGTTTGCGCCCAAAGTTCCGGGGATTCTTCGCGGGTGCGGAATAACAGGGCATTTTCATAACAGGCGATCGCTTGTTCCAAGTTTTCCGCTTTGTCCCCGCAGATGCGGTTGCGGTAAATAATACCCAGATTGTTTTGGAGTTGAGCCCATGATTGCGGATTGGCTTCGCGGGTGTGAACTTCCATTGCTGCCAAACAGGCGGTTCTTGCCAATTCTGCATTCTCTAATCTATCTCCGCGAATTCGGTTGCCATAAGCAAGAGCCAAAGTAGTGTGAATTGCGGCCCAGTGGTCTGGAGAGACTTCGCGGGTAAATACTTGTAGGGCATTTTGGCAGCAGGCGATCGCTCGTTCTTGATTGTCAGCATGATCTCCTTTAAAGCGGCGGTGATAAGCATTACCGAGAAACATCTCACAAGCTGCCCATCCTTCTGGAGTAGATTCGCCGGTTAAGATAGTGGCAGCAATTTCATAACCTGCGATTGCAATCTCTAAATTATTAGCTTGATTTCCTTTTTTAAATTCACGAATGCAGAGACTTAAAACTATAATGCTAGAAGCGAGTGCTTTTTTCTCTTTTGGTTGCAGTTCAGATATCATCGCAGACGACCAATCTCGCAACACTTTAATAAGGTGTTCGTCAAGTTGAGCTTGATTAGCTTCAATCACACGGTTAACTTCTGGCAGACCCATGAAAAAATGCTTATCTATTTGTTCTGTCTTTGTTTCCAGCAGTCTGTCAACGGTATCGAGTCTATCTGGGTTTGTTTCCGCCAATCGATGGACAGTTGAGAAATTTATTTGACTCTCATTAAGAGCTTTGAGTAGTTGAAATAATAAAAGCTCGCGCGTTTTCTCTTGGATGACTTCCCACTGTTCGGGATAATCTTTGTGGGTAAAAACAGTGGCAGCAACTTCGTAGCCTGCCTTAGCAATCTTCCAGTTGTTCTCTTTATCGCTTCCATCGAAATGTTGAATCAGGCTGCTAAACTGGAGAATTGCCGCTGCTAGATTGATTTTTTCTGCTGGTCCTAATTCAGATAAGAGTAACTTTTCTGATAAAATTAACTTTAGATCGTTGAATCTTTCTAGTAAGCTATCGTTTAGTTGCTCTAGGTTTTCTTCAATGAATTGGTAGAAGGCTTGGGGATTAGTCTCGCTTTCGATAGCTGTTTGCAGAGCTCGATCTAAAAACTGCCCTAATGAAGTTATTTGCTGGATTTGAACATTTTGCAGTAGGTCTAAAATAAAAGGAGAGCCTGAGCGCTGGGCATATTCTCTGGCTTTTTCGCGCTCTCCACAGGCGAGGCAAAACGTTACTATTTGTAGGTAAACATAATTTTTTTCGGGAATTTCTTGATGTAAAGATGCAGAATTATCCCAGCGGGCGCTCGTCTCTACAGCTTCAATAACCCTCG
Organism: uncultured Oscillatoriaceae bacterium; assembly: GCA_965650385.1. Taxonomy (GTDB): domain Bacteria; phylum Cyanobacteriota; class Cyanobacteriia; order Cyanobacteriales; family Laspinemataceae; genus Laspinema. Next base: position 436 of record CBFGOM010000311.1, on the reverse strand, counting down.
CAAAACATCGAAAAGTTTCTGCCTTTTTGCCAGAAGCCAATGTCAGCTTGCCAAACTCAAGTCCAGTTTCGATACACTCTCTAGGGAACGAATCAGGGGTAAAGATTGTTAAGGCCGCTTCAAAACAGGTTAAAGCATTAGCAATTTGTGCCAGTTTGCGGTAAGATTTGCCCAAATCTGACTGGGTATTAGCCCATCTTTCGGGATAGGCTTCGGTAGTATAAATTTGTAAGGCTGCTTGGTAGGCGGCGATCGCCCGTTCCAGATTCTGCGTTTTATCCCCTAAAATCCTTTGGCTATAAGCAGTGCCGAGGTGCCATTGACTGCTAGCCCAATCGGCATCAGTGCGAACTTTTAAGGAAACTTGATAACAGGCGATCGCTTGCTCGAAATTTTGTGCGCGATCGCCTTCAACTCGGCGAGTGTAAGCAAGTGC
>CBFGOM010000310.1:0-4490 GCA_965650385.1 uncultured Oscillatoriaceae bacterium | reverse complement strand
AAATCGCCAAAACATACAAGGGGCAAGCCTTTTGAGCTTCTTGTCACCCCTTCAGAGTAACGGACACTTGCGCGATCTGCTCCTTCAGCTTTTGGTGGGTTCAGCAGCAATCGAGCAGTTGAAAGATGATTTACACCAAATCTTGTTAGAGCCGAATGAAAGCGAAAATACTCGTTTGTTGGCGAATAGATGTTTGCTCGATATCAACAATGGCATCCATCGCTCTGACTTGGATTGCCTGATTTCTGAAGCCAGCAATACTTCTCTGGATATTGCAATTAAAATCATTGAAACCCAAGGTTCAGAAACATTTGAACGAGCTTATCTGGCAAAACTTCTTCGGGCTTGTTCAAATCTTTATTCGAGGTATCAAGAGTACCAGGATGGTGCAATAAGTGCGCGTTACTTCTTGAAGAAATTTATCAAGGGGTTAGACTTGGCAACTACTAAGTGGCTCTTGGATAAATTGACCAAAGAGCTTGTATGCCTATGCGGAAAGAAGCCTTATAACTGTGACTGCCGAAATGGTATAAGCAAAATCATCGGATTACTTTTGGACCATTACTTTGGATTAGCAACGCCTCCTTTCGATTCACTCCGGGTTTGGCAATGGGTCGGAAACCTTAACTTCTATGTGCAAAAAAGCCCAGACCAAAGCAAGGCAGTTCAGGTGCTTCAAAAAGATGATGAATTGCGCCAAGGTATTATTGCTCATGTATTTGGAGGATTAACTAACCAAGACGAGATTAGGAACACCCGGATTAATAAGTTGGGTTGGTATGACTATTCCCATAGTGGCCTTAATTTTCAAACAAATGACTCCAAATTCATAGTAGATCTAGCGTTTGAAAGCAATAACCCAAATTTATGGGTGAGTTTCATGGCTCGGCATGATTACTATCGAACTCGGGAAGAAAGAGGTCCGGATAACCTACGGCGTCATATGCGTGAACAAGCACTGGAAAAACCCCTATTTATGCGAGAATGGGCCAAAACTAACAGGTCTAGGGCGCAACAATTTAAACAAGACAAACTTAGTTCAAGATGGCGTGTTAAGCATGACCGAAAGATAGAACGCCGCCGCAGGAAGCAAAAAAAAATCCATGCAGCAAATATCAAATATATTCAGGATAACAGAGAGCTTGTCGAAAGTGGCCACCATTGGTCTTTATTGGTTGGGTTCGCAGAACTTATGCTTAAGTCTCCCGACAAAATTAAAAACGAGTTTGGAGATGAGAAAGTAATTCAAAATGCCCTTAGAAACTGCCTAAATTTTATAACTCCCCATGTCCCCAACCTAACTAAACTCGCTAAACTAAAGTGTGCGTCGAAGTGGCCGTACTCTGTAACGATTCTATATGCGGCTTGTTTAGAAATTATGCGCGTTAAAGGAAATTTAGAAGAAGTTGACCTTGGCTTACTGAGAGCATTGGGTACTAGCATTAACATGAGGTATAAAGCAGTCTCCGGTGAAGAGCGCGATGCGCTATTTAAGGAAGTTCATCGCCTAATCTTTCCTGATGCCAATAGTGCCGAGCAATTTCTGCGGCAGTACATTGAGCCACAACTAGCAGAGGGATATACTCATCCTGAAATTGGGTTATTGAAGCGCGATTGGGTCTTCAATGATTTGCGTGCCACACTATCAATTGAATGGCTTAAGCGTTTTAGTGAATTAGAGTTAGAACCACTAAATACACTTTTCGAGATTGCTGCTGAGTATGGCAATCCGGATAACTTGAAAGCAATCATTACTAAGCGTTGTGCAGAGTTTATGTCCAACTGGCCCAACTGGACTGAAAAGGAAGATATAGAACAAAAACGGACTTTCTGGTTAGTCCGCGCGTGGTATTTTCTCGACGACGTACCTAAACCATACTGGGACTGGCTCAAAGCCGATGAAAACACTGTGCTTATATTTTACAACCTGTCTTGGCTCAGGGATTCTGGTGTTTATTCCTATTGGCCCAAGCTCACATTAATGAAGGTAGAAGCCATTCTAAATGCCTTTATTAAAAAATGGCCTAAAGTAGACTTGCCGAACGTCTGCGGGACGGGAAGTCCTGACAAAGAGAAGGCATACCGTTTCTTAACTGAAGTAATTTTGTTAATTAATTCAGATAATCCCGATGATGCTATCCCTGTCCTCGAACGGCTTCTTGCCGATCCGCGTTTTGCTGACTTACAAAACGACTTGAAGAGCATATATGCCGGTCAATTGCGAAAGAAAGCACTCAGAGATTTCAATCCACCCACCCCAGAGGAAATCATAGATCTGCTAGACCAAAACGTAGTAGTTACTGTGGAAGGTCTGCGTCAGCTTGTGATTCAAGAGCTTGAAGACTTCCAAAAAGCTATTGGTGGTGGAGAATTCAACTCCGCAGATCGCTTTTATGCGAACGGTGAACGGCTAAATGAAGAACAGTGTACTGAGATTATTGCTGAACGTCTTAATTTGAGGCTTGAGCTGCAAGGCATCTCGGTGACGAAAGAACATGAGCTAAAGAGCGCAAAGCGGGCTGATTTCACGGTCACCAAAATGATTGGAGGCACAAGAAAATTGCTTGTTACGGAGGTCAAAGGACAGTGGCATAAGGAGCTATATACAGCCGCCTCCAGTCAACTGAATGAACTCTACTCTATTCACCCAGACGCAGAGCGACAGGGCATTTTTCTCGTAATCTGGTTTGGCGTACACGAGAAGGTTGCTGGGCATAAACAACATGGCATTAGCAATGCTCAAGAGCTTAAAAGCAGAATTGAAGCAGAACTACCGCCAAAACTTAGAAGGTTTATTGATGTGTTTGTTTTGGATGTGTCAAAGCCTGAAGGGGATGATAAAGAATAAGCCTTTTGGTCCTTTTATTCCCCTTTCAGGATAGGTGCAGTAATAACAAGTTTGATGCTAAAAACGGTATGGTATTAGGCTGCGAAGATTGGCGGCTGACTATTAAAAATTCACTCGTTGATTGAGCAAAGTGCAGCGCTGGTTTTCCTGCACGTTCTGGACCGCCAGCGCCAGGGCTTTTTCTTGTCCGACCAGGATTGCCAACTTGCGCGCCCGAGTCAGGCCGGTGTAGAGCAAATTCTTGTTGAGCAAAATATAGTGCTGGGTGTAAAGCGGCAGAATCACCACGGGATACTCGCTACCTTGACTTTTGTGAATGGTGATTGCGTAGGCGAGGGCAACAACCTGGGTTCACTTCGATTTTCTCCAGATGCCATTGGCCCTCATCAATGAGCGATCGGTCTCAGACTGAGTGACTGATCGCCCCGAATGAAGGAACCATTTTTCCCTGAAAAATCGGACCACGTTGTTTTGAGTTGGAGCCAATTTTGTTGGGGTACAGATTGGCGATCGGGTCAATGGCAGTTGACCGATCGCCTCACCGGAAGGGGCCATTTTTGGCCGCTCAGTTCGGGATTGACTGACTGATCACCTCAAAGGAAGCATCTGGAAGGAAGGAGCCATTTTTCCTTGAAAACTCGGACCACTCTGTTTTGAGTTGGAGGCAGTTTTGGGGGGCGGTTCAATTGCCATTGACCGATCGCCCCGAAGAAAGGATCCATTCTTGGCCGCTCAGTTCGGGATTGACTGACCGATCGCCTCAAAGGAAGGAGGCATTTTTATGATCGCCAAACCACTTTGTTTTGAGTCGGGGCTAGTTGCGTTGTTGATTCATCAGGCAATCCGTTTTGCTGCTGATTGACCAATCGCCCCGAAGGAAGAAGGCATCTTTTCGTTCTCCAATAGCACCACTCTGTTTCTGGGTCAGGGCCAGTTTTGGTTGGGATTTTCTCAGGCGATCGGTTTGTTCATTCGGTGGCAGTTGACCCATCATCTCCCAGGAATGGCCCATTTTCTCCTTCGTCAATAGGACCATTTTATTTTGAGTTAGGGCCAATTGTGCTTGGGTTTTAGTCAGGCCCTTAGTTCGGTATTCGCTAACTGTTCGCCGCAAAGAAAAGGGCCCTTCTTTGCCAGAACCATAAGGGTTGCCAGCCTTTTGTCAGGTGATCGGTTCGATGATCAGTGACTCATCGCCTCACTGGAACGGGTCATGCCTTACCACAACCTGATAGGGTTGCCTTCGTTCAGTCCGGCGATTCGGGTCGGTGATCAGTGACTCATCGCCTCACTGGAACGGGTCATGCCTTACTACAACCCGATAGGGTTGCCTTCGTTCAGTCCGGCGATTTAGTTATGAGATAAATTACCGATCACCTCGAAGAAAGGAGCCATTCTTTCCCGTCACAAATCGGAGGGCCACTCAATTTTTTGGGCTTGACTAAATGTCCTGATTTTCAGAAGTTTCTAGCGTTTCCCTTCCGTATTTACTTCTGCGCTACATCTTGTACTGCGGAATATGCTTTAAATGTCAAGAAGACGGCATAATAGATTTTCTGCGACTAAACTGTCAAATTGCGATCGCAGTGCTGTCGCTGTTATGGGGTCATCAAGCAAGATACCGGCTTCTATATTGCGGCCG
>CBFGOM010000309.1:0-4541 GCA_965650385.1 uncultured Oscillatoriaceae bacterium | reverse complement strand
AGCTTTTAGTATTTGCTAGATTGCCTTTAGCTCTTAATAACGGGTAAAGCCGAGATACCCGCCAAATAGGACATGATATAAAGTTTCTTAACAGCTACTTTTTGGCCCCATCGCCCCAAGGGATATATTTCGGTTGACTGGCATCATCGGGACCCTCCCACGTCCAGGCAATACCTTCAGGATCTAAGGATTGGGTCCGGTTCGCGAAAAACCCCCTCCCCTTTTTTCTCCATTTTGTGAAGTTGTAACCACTCTCCCCCAGACGTGCCGCTAATTCCAATCCGGTGAGCTTTTGTTCGGGGGTTTGTTCGGCAGTGGCGATCAGATTGGGTTCCGGGTCGGCACGGGCATAGGCGATCGGCATAGGCTTCGGTTCGGATATACTGCCAACTTTCCCAGGCAATCGGACTCCATCCGGAGGTGTAGGGCTGCAATCTCTTCCCACAAAGCCTTCACAGTCTCGTCAATACGACTATCAATACGAATGTCGATGCGTTCCTCTATGCCGATCGCCAATTCACCAATACGCTCGTCAATACGGTCCATTGCGCTCGCCTCTTCACTGGAGGGGAGTCCAAATTCTAAACAACGGGTGATAAACAATTCGATTTGTTGGGTAGCCGTGGATCCGGACTCATTGCACAGCCGGATGAAACTTTCCCACTGGTCCTCCTCAACCCGGATCGACTTTGGTCGTTTCGCCATCATGTTGGTGTCTCCATCTAACTCCACCCCCATGATATTTGATTGTCAATACTCCTATCAATACGCTAACCGATACGACTTATCTGCTTTCCTGGGTAGTCGTTAATCTGTCGCATTATAGAGGCGAGAGTTATAAACCCTGCGGGACCAATACGATTGTATTGATATCGTATTGATAAGGGAGTAAAATCGTACATAAGGGAGCCAGGATGTACAGCAAACGGGACCCAAAAACGCAAAACGGATCCCGCGAGAGCAAGTCGCTGGATCCGTGGAACCATCAAAACTAAGATAAGGCTGGATCCATTATGTCACGGTCAAAAGGTTTCGACAATAAGGCAGTTTTGTACATTCGGGTCTCTACCGAAGAACAGGCACGGGAAGGGGTGAGCATTGAAGCCCAAAAGGACAAGCTGATCTCGTACTGCCAGGGCAAACACCTGGAGATAGTCGAGGTTATTGTTGACGATGGCGTGAGCGGGGGAAAGTATTTGAGCCAGCGCCCCGGCGGTCAGCGGTTGATTGAGTTGGTAAAGACTAAAAAGGTCCGGCACGTCGTCGCCGCCAAGCTCGATCGCCTATTCAGAAATTCGGCTGATGCCCTATGGTCTATCGAGGGTTGGGATAACGAAGGTCTCAGCACCCATCTATTAGATGTCAATGGGATGGGGCTGGACACTTCCTCCCCTATGGGAAAACTCATTTTGACGATGATGGCGGGTTTCGCACAGTTGGAACGGAGCCTAATTAAAGAGAGAACCAAGACGGCTATGCAGCATAAAAAATCTACGAAAAAGAAATATTGCCGCGAGGTCTATGGTTATGATGTCGCTGAGTCCGGGGATATGGTTGAGAATTTTGAGGAGCAAGAAACCATCAGCCTGATTAAGAAACTGAGGAGCGAGGGGAAATCTTTGAGGGCGATCGCAACCCATCTTACTCAATTAGGCATTCGGACAAAAAGGGGCGGCTGCACTTGGGTTCACACCACCGTCCAATCAATCCTAAAAAATGATATTCATACCACCGTGCAGGGGGCATGATGTACAGGAAAGACCGACTAACTTACACCATCACCGAAGAATTCCCAGAGGGTCAGGCTACCCTCATCCTTTACGCTTGGGCTGATGGTTTTGGAGGGGTTGCCTATTGTTACGAACATGACCAATTAAATCTCGGTTACGAGTCTTTTGCAGAGGCGATCACATTGGCTCAGGACTACTGGAAACGGGAGAAAATGTAGCTAATTGAGAGGAACTACTCCCCAACTTCCGAGGATGGCAATGGCGATGATGGGATACCTTTTTAGTGGAGTGCATCCATGAACTATCTGAAAATCTACCAAAAAATTATAGGGCAAGGATATAGTGCCGTACCCCGCGATACCCTAAATAAAATATCGGAGCGATATCTCGAAAATTTTGACCGCAAGACTGAACTGATTCTCTGGACATACTTAACTTATCAGATGGACTCCTTCCATAAAAAATGCGCCTATCCATCTGATTTAGGGTATGGCGCTCACCCTTGTTGGTGTCTGTTTGGCAACTCCAATCAGGCGAATGATACCCGGTCAAAACTTTGGGATGATTGGCATATTCAGCTAATCTTTTATCAATCATCTTGGGGGTGGAGGCTCCGGAAGGGGTGGAAAGAGAAGCTAGATTTACTCGCGGAATACTATCTCAAAGGGGTTAAGTATTGTCCTTTGCCAAATATACCCGGGTTGACTGATGCGGTATTAGGAGGGCAAGGAAATCAGCCCGGTCCCTATGATGCAGTGCTGGGTGGGACTAGCTATTTTAGAGGCAATTCTCGGTAGAATTCCGCTGTTTCTGAATACGATACACCTGTAATTGAATTGGATTATACATTAATATCAAGAGGATTTAAGCCAGATGAGGCTAAGAATCGAAGGCACGTTATCCGAGTTGAAAACGGTCTGTCATTCGTTAACCCGTTCGGGGTTTGACCTGGCTGGGTGCAAGGTTTATGCAAACTCAAAATTAGGGGAAAGTCGGGACAGTATTAAGCGAAAATTTCCACCCTTTCCCCCATCTCAAATCACAGACGAGTTAATCCAAAAGCATGGTGATCGCGAGTTCCGGCTTTATGTCACGATGCAGCTTCCGACAACCTTAACAACCGAGTAGAATAATGCAACCCTAGAGCGCGGGATATGAGTTAAAATATAAGACTGTTAGTTAAAAGTTTTCAATAAAAAAGACCCCTTCAGTGCAATACCTTGGGGTCTTTAATATTAATACTTAACGACGATTTCCCCTCAATTGGAAAGCAGCATCCATCGAGGGTTGATTTGGGCAAAGCATCCATTCGCTTTCATCTACTACCGCTGCACCTTCAAAAATCAATAGCCCGTTAAGTAGTTCCTCGGTTTCCATTGCCGGATTGACCCAAACCTCGCCGACCCATGCCTCGTTTTGTTTTCCAAGAAAGGCGATCTCAACTTCCCCGCTGCTGGCGATCAACTGGGTAGCCACTCGGGTGCTATTGGTTCCGCTAGGATTAATACCGCACAACTTTATCCGCCGCTGTTCTCTGCCCCGTTGAACTAATAGGGTCTCGGCATCTTCAATATTTTCCACCTGCCAAAAATCGGTGTTTGTATCTAACTCTCCTGGAGCCCGTACAATACCAGTGCGAATAGGCCGTAACGCCAGCCAGACTACGAATGCGATCGCCACCAACGGCACCAATGCAATTGCTATTTTCTGCCAATTTCCCATAGTACCCACCCTCCACTATTTCTCATCCCAGTGTATCGGCTGGTAGTACCAATACTTACCATAGCAATAAGGCCCAGAAATACCGAAGCTGACACCAGCCGCAAAGTAGCAGATAAAACCCTTGCCAGACAAGGGTTTAAGCGTTTATTTTCTTTTTCACTCAAGAAGCCACCGGGTCAATCAGCAACGGATAACTCACCCATGTTCATGAGCCGGAAGAAAAAAGGGCATTTAACCAGACTTTCTATTACCAGAATTATTAAAGATTCTGCTAAAAAAGCCGGTGAAAGCGATAAGGTATCGTGCCATTGGTTGCGTCATTCTCATGCCTACAATGCCTTAAAAGCTGGTGCAGACATCGCATTGATTAGAGACACTTTAGGCCATGCTTCATTGGCGACAACTTCCCAATATATTGCCATCACCCCTGACCAGTCCTCTGCTATGTTGCTGGGTGTATAGGGAGATGAAACAAGAATTAAATGTTTCCGGTTTTCGGTTTTATACGCTGTAATAGCGTGTTAGACCGCAACTGCGGCACAGTTAATAGTTATGCCGACCAATCGGTCAAGGAGTCATAATGGCAAAGACTGAAGATAAAACTCAAGCGGTTATTCCCTATCTTAAAGGAAAATTGAATGGTTATCGTGTAGACAGAGGTTTAACCATTTTCTCTGATAAAAGAAGCACTAATTTCCTTGGAATTGAAACAGGTTATACGGACAGAGCACGAGGCTCTGGTGAAATTGTGAGTATCGATCTTGCTTCAGGCTCACTACAAAGGATTGATGTCGAGGTTGCTGGAATACCAATTTTGTGGGCTGCGGACATTATCTTTACCATTCGGTATAAGGCAAACAGCCAAGGAGAAAGATGGGTTTATCCAGGAGGTGCATGGGTTGATAACATATGGGGTAGTGCGAATAGTGCAGGCACGATCAAAGCTAATCTCAAGATCCAACCCAAAACCAACGGTGTATTGGCGCTTGAAATCAGTGTAGATCCCGATGTTGACAATCGTCCGGGGAACTTTGTCAAGGATTACATTGCGCCGTTGTTTCGAGATGCCATAGATAATACATTGGAGCA
>CBFGOM010000308.1:0-4575 GCA_965650385.1 uncultured Oscillatoriaceae bacterium | reverse complement strand
TAGAAGGGCGATCGGTTTTCGCGGGCGGTTTTCCCGTCGGTTTTCGCCCGGTGTCGCGCGCGGAAGGGAGTTTTATCTCTGAGCTCAAGTCTGCTTCAAGTCCGATCGCCTTTGGGTCCCTTGTCTCTGGGCGGAACTCGCCCCCATCGGCATCTAACTCCCAAGGCAGCGTTCCATCGAACTCCTCTAAGCTGCCTGCCTTGGATAACGGGGGTTCAGCGGCAAGGTCCTCAAGCCATTGTTCGGCACTTAACTCGGTCCCCTGCCAGTCCAAGGGGTCCGGACTTGCACCTGCTTTTTCTGCTTCTTCTAACTTAGAAAGGTCCTCATCTAAGCGTTTGATGCCGGTATTACTCAGCCAGAGATTATCTAGGTCCTCTTCTAGGTCCTCATCAGGGAGTAAATCTTCTTGGGGGGAAGCCGGAATATAGGAGTTTTCTGCCCAGTTTCCTTCTAAATCGAGGTCCGAGGCGATCACTTCCTCCTCAAATTCGGGCAGCCAATCCTCCATTAGGGATGCGGATGATTCCTCGACGCTTTCCGGTTGAGAGTCCCGCAACGCTGCCGGTTCTGGGGAGACTGCGGTTGCCTGGGGAACCGTCTCAAAATCAGCAAACAAATCGTCTGTAGGTTCCTCCGTCTGGTTTTTGGCTGGGGGTTCCGGTTCCCTGGGGGGTTCCGTCTTTTCAGGAGGAGCGTTGGTTTCTGAAGTTGATCGCCCTTTGGTGATCTCTTCTGGGATCGCAGGATCTGACTCCGTAAGCAGGGACTCTAGGCGATCGCCAAAAAGAAACTCATCCATATATTCTTCTGAATACTCGCTCCCCATTCCTGGGGCATCCGTGCGACTCTCTAAGTCCGCAAATAAGTCATCCTCACCATAAGGGGACGTTTCCTGAGTCTCAATCCGATGCGGTTCGGCACTCACGGCGAATAAATCCTCATCCCCCGTTGACTCCGCGACAAACCCAGAGGGCGGAGGGAGAGTTTCTTCGAGATCTAAACCTTCGGACAACTCCCAATTTTCGGACAAGTCCTCCTCCGCTGTCACCCACCCCTCCAAACCTAATTCAGGGAGGTCCTCCAAGTCTAGTTCCGAGGGAGAAATCGGGCTATTCTCCTGGGCGATCGCCTCAGACAACTCCTCTTCCTCACCACTCTGCGCCCATTGTGCAGCGAGTTCAAAGTTGTCTTGAGACATTTGCACCCGAGTTTTGGGGAGGGTTTGAGGCGCTGTCTGAATTGCCTTGTCCAAATTCGCAGATTCCTCAGTCATTTCATCCTCGACTGTCTCCATTTCTGGCGTTAATTCGGCGCCAGCAAAGGGGAAAGTGAGCGATTCAGAGTCTTCTTCCAAAGAGAGTTCAGACCCTGATACCGGGGGAGAAACTTCGGAGATGGTGGACTGCTGTTCGGGGTGAGATGCCGCCAGGGGTTCCGGTTGCACCGAGGGGGCAGTTTTTGGAGCGTTCCCAGGAGTGGGTCGAGATTCGAGGTGATCGCCCCGAGAGTCTAGGTTAGGGGGTGCGATATCTGATTTCGGGGGAGAATCCTGCTCTTTTGCGATCGCCGCTTGAGTGGCAGAGAGCAGTCGCAGGGATGATTTTAAATAGGATGAGGTCTCTTGACCTAAAAGCTGGGCCAAGTGATTGACCAAAGCGCTAAACATCAGTTCCCCTTGTTGTCCGAGGCGATGCATCTTATCTAAACCTTGAACCAGGGAGTCATTGTAACTGTTGACATTGCGTTCCAGGGCTTCAAAGACAACACGCAGGGTAGAGTCGAGGGACATCAAGAGGCGATCGGATTCCCCCTGTAAGCGCTGCAACTGTTCTAATCGGGCTTCCGGGGATAACAGACCCAAATTTTGTGCCGTCGTGAAGGCGTTGAGATCCTCGCGGAACTTAGATTCGAGAGCGCTTTGGTCGAGGCGATCGCCCGAACCCTCCGTTAACAGTTGGGTTTCTATCTGTCCGATCGCCTGAGAAACCTGCTGGGAGAGGCGCTCTTGCAGGGGTCCGAGTAAAGCTTGGAGAAAATCGGCGATCGCTTGCTGTTGATGAGCCTGTTGTCCCGCCAGAGCCTGGTAATGGTGGTGTCTTTGCTCCAACTGCCGGACTTCTTCCATCAAAGAATAGCGCTCTTGCCGTAACGTGGCGATTTCTTCCTGTAAAGGCTGCATTAGGTTAGTCCGTAACCCGCTCAAATCTTGCATCAGAGCTTGCAAAACCGCTTGAGCTTCAGCCGCTTCGCTCATGGCGCCTGGGGCGATCGCATAAGGCGCCATGGCACTCACTGCTACCCCTAGACTGCCCTCCGAGCCTAGCTGGGAATCGAGATAGAGACGAACTCGCTCCAAAACCCGCCGTGTCTCTCCTGAACTCCACCACGCGAGGCGGGAGTTCATTTTTCGCAGAATTCCATCAATATCTGCAATCAGTGCTTGTAGTTGATCCCGATTAGAACTCACCATAGAACCTCTGGCGATAAGAACAGCACAGACTTCCCCTCAGCCCCAAAAATACTGAGACTTTTAACGTATCCTAGCTTGGAGCGAGGCAATTTTTTGATTCATTTTCCGACGATTCCAATGGATATACCTCGAATCTAAGCTAGAGCAATTGAGTCCGGTTATTGCGACTACAGCCGGGGTAGAGTTTATGAGATGTCCGGGACAAAAACCAGGTTTTTGGTCCAGAGTGGGTGCTTTCAAAAGCCAAGCGTTTGTCCCCAACCCGGTTGAGTTTCCCCAGACTGTACTCATATCCTCACAGAAGAAAAGAAGAAAATGATTAAGCGTGATGGACAAAGGGTGCAGCTGAATGGGTTGGTTTGTGGAGGCTTCATGGACAACTGCCTTTAGGTTGGAGGTATCCGAGGGTAGACCCCGAATCGGAGGACAACTTTATTGGGGATAGAAGCCCGAAGAAACAGTCAGTAAGGACATTCCAGATTCCTGCCACCTTGTATTGAGAATGCCCTAACCCTATTTTATTACAAATACCTCCATAAACCGGACCCAGGGAAGCGCTAACCCTTGTAGGATTGACGTTGAAAACCGCGTTTCTACGAAAAGAGTTAGGGCTTAAGCAAAAACTTAAGCAAAAACAGGGAGAGAGAAACCCAGTTTTAGGGGTGGAGTGGGGCAACCCTAAACTCGATGGGAAAAACAGGAGACTCCCGAAGGATATTAAACCGCTTGGAAAATACCAGATTTTTACAAAAGGTCTAATTCCTGGGGCTTTTTAGAATTGTGCAAGGCGTCTATTCTCAAAGGGCTGTGGGGTCACACTCCCGAATAGGTTATTATGGCTAAGTGTTTTCTGGGATTGTATTAAAAAACGATGTTTCTAGTCGAGTCTGGCTCAATGGGTATCTGGGGACCTTAAAACCACGATTCTTCAATGGGGGATGCCTCCCTTCGTCATTATCTGAGTCAGCGAGGCGCAGGGGCGCTCAACCGGGTCCTTGAAACCTGGGAACGGGGTTAAAATTCCTGTAGTGCAGGCCCCCAATACAGATATAGTTAAAGTAGTCAGTACACTACTCTGAAGAGACAAGGCGATCGCCCGCTTAATTTTCCAGTTCTGAACCCCGATGGTCCTTTGAGGACCCAACCTGATCCATACAAGGACTTCAGGAATCAGACCCTTGTCCAGGCTAGTGAGCCAGAGGCGATAAATTAGGGGAAGAAAACACCCGGGCTACTCTGCGTGCAACATCGGTGCAACATCGGTGGCGGTTGCTCCCAGAGTGCCACATGATTTCAGCAGGAAAAAGCACAGGTTTTCCTCCCTGAATCCATTGACAACAACAGCTAACCCCTAAACTTCTAAACTCCTAAAAGTACAAATTGGTTTATGTTTTTATGTTGTCTCTAAATATGGTTACGGACAGTATCCAGTCAATGCCAACTGTCTGGGCTATCTGTAGCAAGTCCCTAAAAGAGTCCCTAAAAAAATGTAATCGGTCATCTCTTGGTTCAATACAACCCGATTTATGAAAAACATCGATTTACCCCTGGCGCGTTTATAAGAGGATGGCCTAATGGATGAAAGATTTACCTCTCGCGATTCTGTACCCAACGTTGAAGAATTAATTCGCGCAACACCATTTTTTAATGGGTTACCGGAGTCAGTTGTAGAACGGGCAACCGCGCATATTGTTAGCCGAACCCATCCCCCAAACCAAGTCATTTTGTTGGAAAATGACTGGGGAAGTTCTGTTTATTTTTTATTAGAGGGATGGGTTAAAATTCGCACCTACAACTTGGATGGCAAGGAAGTCACGCTAAATATTTTAGGGGCCGGTGAAATCTTTGGCGAAATGGCTGCCTTGGATGAGGTACCGCGATCCACAGATGTGATTACCCTAGCGCCGACCACGATTGGCAATCTCCCGGCACAGGATTTCGTGCAGTTAATTCATACCGAACCTTTAGCGGGAATTCGGTTAGCCCAGCTCATGGCACGACGCCTACGGCAAGTCAACCGTAGATTACGGTTGCGAGAATCAGATAGTACCTCTCGGGTCGCGGATATTATCTTATTTTTAGCCGAGGGACAAGGAAAAGAA
>CBFGOM010000307.1:0-4612 GCA_965650385.1 uncultured Oscillatoriaceae bacterium | reverse complement strand
TTAAAGTGCGGACTCAACCCAGAGAGGTTACTCTATCAAAGCCTGGAATCCCCCCCAAAAACTGGGTTTCTCCAGAACGAATCGCACTACGCGCAAAATAGGACACGACGTAAAGTTTTATGAAGAAATCTATGGACAGCACTTACTTCTTTGCAGATCAACCCTTTCTCCTTACCCGCCTTGACAACCTGTTTCACGCGATCGCAACCATCCCCTCGGGCAAAATTAATCGCCTCCACTCCGAACGAGACAGGGCGATCGCGGCCATTCAGCTAGATTTGCTTTGGTCCGTAGCTCTGGAATCTGAAGAGCCTGCTTCTCTTATGGCGCTTGCACCCTGGCGTCTGATTTATGGGAATAAAGCCACCGGCGGGGCGGATTGGCAGGGGCGATCGCTAACTGAGTCTTGGCCGGACGAAAAACTGGACTCCTATCTGGTGGCCCTGATTCGGGATCGAAAGCATGAGGGGTCCGGAGTGCGATCTGAACTGTTCACCTTGGCCGACGGCAGAAAAATCGTGCTTCAACGTAGGCAAGCCTAGCGGTCCCCCGGAAAAACTGGGATATTGGAGGTGATCAAAACTTTGTACCCCAACAGATGGGAGAAAAATCGCGCTTCAGCGTAGGCTGAAACCCTTGAAAAAACCTTGTCAACACGGTGGCATTATTAACAGTTTGTTGAAGATATTCTCTAATAAAAATTGAATACCCCCAAAAGTTGCACTCCTTGTCCCAGGGGGTGCTTAAGCTTGTATATCACTTTTTCTCATGATTTTTGGCAATAAAAAGGCCGGGTTGATAAAAATATCAACCCGGCTTTTTTCATAGTATAATAGCCCTATAAAGAAGGAAGCCCCCGCGCTTCATCGGTTGCTGATAACAACCGCGCAGAGACCCCTAGCCAAAAACAAAATTTTTATATCTGGACTTATCTTAGCATTTTGCTGAGGTAAATAAAAGAGTTTTTGTTGAGGTTTTTGAAGCGAGGGGGACCCCTTCCACCACAAAAGGAGTCCCATTCATGTCTAGTTTAGCACAATCTACGGAATCTACACCGGGTAACGGGAGATTAGGCGATCTTAAGTTTGAATTCCCCCAGGCTGAATTCGAGTATCATCGGCAAATTTTGCGAGACTTCTGGACAAGAGGGAGCATTGCAGCTACTGGGGTGATGTCTCCCGCTTCGCCAAGCCAAGTTTATAGCGCTATTAAGTGGCTGACAAAAAATGGTTGCTGGCGTGATCCATTTCCTGTCAAACCAATGGATAAGCTGGCTGACGAGAATGTACAGCGTGAACTCGATATGGTGGCACTGATCGCTGCACCAAAGGATGAACTAGCAGGATTCAAAGCACTTATCCGGAAAGAATGGTCGTTGTACGGCAAGGATCTTGACGATGAACTTGATCGAGTACGGACCCTTTACGGGTTGCCTGATGGATCAGAAAAATTGAGTTTGTCCGAGGCGATCGCAGAGGCAGAACAGATCCTCACCACAGAGACCGACCCTCTACAGCAGAATATTCTCATAGAAGCACTGCGGGAGAAAGTAGGGATGAGTAGCTATGACTGGGACCGGAAGTTTATGGGTCCCTTGCGAGATAAATTAGGGATGGTGCGATATAAATCGGATCTAAAGCTCCTAACCCTGATTGATGATCCAATCGAACGGGATATTGAAATTGCCAAACTTGCCCCCAAATATCATTTAAGTGCTCAACAGGTGAAGGGGCATCTATCCCATCTCGGCCAGCAGCAAACAACCCCCAAGGCAAAACGCTGGAAAGGTAGCGAGTTTTTGTACTTAGAATCAGAATCCCTAACTTGGTTGGTTCCTGGCATCTTGCCAGGGCGCGGGGTGACAATTTTAGGAGGTATGCCCGGTGTTGGCAAAACTACCCTTGCCTTCGATGCAGCGGCGGCGGTTGTAAATGGCGATGAGTTTTTAGGGGAGAAGCCCAACAAACGCGGCAAGGTCCTATTTGTGGGGTCTGACGAACTACCCTGCTTCATGCAAGATAAGCTAGTGGATCGGGAAATTCCCGCCTCCGATGACTGGGAAGTAATGAGCGATTGGGATATTTCTCAATGGGGCGAACTCCAAAATGCCCTAGAAGAAATCAAACCCACGCTGGTAATCATTGACTCATTCTCGTCTATCCACCGGGATGATTCCTTTGACGAGAATTCAGCATCAGCCAAAAACACAATTTACAAGCTAGACGCACTCCTTAACTCTTATGGGGCATCTGGCATACTAATCCATCACGTCGGAAAGTCGCGAGAGCATACCGGGGTAGCGAAATTAAGAGGCAACACTGCGATCGCTGCTGCTGCCAGTGCCGTATGGCTGATTGAGCCGCTGACAACTGACAGCAACACTCGCTTATTCACCACGCCCAAATTAAAAGGGGCTGAACCCATCAAATACCAGATCGAACTCAATAAGCCCAAAGGTCGATGGGTGGTAGTCGAGGGGGGTGTCGATGAAGATACGCGGTCACTCTCTGAGCGGATTTTGGCAATGTTTCAGCAGAAACCTCAAGGCATCCGTTTAGAGGTTAGTGAAATCATGCAGCTATTGAACATAAACGGCACGGCACGGGATGGGGTCTACAAGGCTTTAGAACGGTTAATTAAGAAGGGTCAGCTAATCAAACGGGTGTCAAAACAAAATGGACGCTTTCGAGTTTATGGGTTGCCAGATTCCCCCACCTCTCCCCCCCCTACCCAGTCTCTACCTAAATGTCCAATGAAGACTGAAAACCACTCAGAGAAAGAAATGCAGACATTGGACACTCATTGGACAGACATTGGACATTCATTGGACAACCCTAATGGGGAAATAACTACACCCCTTGAAAATTCAATGGTTACAGACATTGGACAGACACCCCCACAAGAGGGGGGGGAGAGGGGTGGGGAGATAACGTTGGACGTTATCTCTTCCCATCCAGTAGCGGTTGCAGTTTTCCCAGATCTTGAAGTGGGAGAGGGAGTATTAGATGAGGTGGAAAATCTTGACGATTGCGGAATAGATGCAATTGATGGTTTAGAGGCGATCGTACCCGAACCGGACCCCATCCTCGTCCTAGATACTCAGGAGGAAGTTAGCGTGATCGCCCCGAAAATCGAATCCCAGCCAACCTCCACCCCACCTGACTATAAAGCTGGGGACAGAGTGCAAATCACTGACCCCTTATGCCGGATGCCTGTCCCCGATTCGTCGGGCCAAATTGAATACAGAAGCCTGGTAGGAGAAACTGTTGTCTTGGTTTCTAAGGTTTTTAATACAAATATTTGGGAAGTGAAGTTTGCCAATGGGGTTACCTCCAAACTAAATCCTTATCAGTTTATGCATGGATGAAGATATCCCCTTGCCCAAGGGGGAATCCCCTGCCTTGTCCCCCGCCGCTAAAAACCCCTCCACTGAGAGGGTTGCCTAAAAATTCATCGGTCCCTGTTTTGGACCAATTCCCACGGCAACACCGGCAGCAATGGTATGTCATTGTAGCGACATGGCCCAATAAGGGTTTCAGCCCTCGATTTTGAGAGAATCCCTCCCTGAGAGGGTAGACCAAAAAATCAACCCTCCCTACCGAGGATTGATTAAAAAATCTACCCTCTCTGAGAGGGAAATTCGGCTTGTCGTTTCCCCGCCGCCTAAATCTTCCCTCCCTACCGAAAGGGTTTTAGGAATGAAAATGCAAGGAATCAAAAAAAGCGGCGGACAAAAACCCAAAAATTGAAACCCTTACGGAGAGGGCAATTCGAGACTAAGTATTTTCCCACAGTGCAGGCAAGTGTTACGCAATTCGTAGGATCTGACAGATCCCACAAACATTGGAACCTCCGCAACCAAACAGATGGAAGAAGGTAAAGCAGTCCTCCGAGAGACAGAAACATCCCAATGCTTCAATGGCTGGGATAGTACCTTCTCCATAAAAGAAGCCTCTCATACTAATTCCGTTAGCACCGGATTTAGCATGAGAGGTCTATCGGGGCTAGATGCCCCGATTGCTAAAAACCCCTAGCCTTCTAAGGATTTTTGATTCTCTTGCTTGTCAAACTTTTGAACAACCGTTGCTGTGCTATTTACAAGTACCATAGTGTAAAGGGCACGAGTGAGGGGGCTGTCAGGATATTCGATCCCGCCTAGCCACCATCCACAAGCACCAGATGCTATGCACATCAGTAAAAGCACACCATTTCTGTTAAAATGAACCATATAGGTTTCCTACCTAAAGATCATCAACAAAGCAAACTTGTCCCGCTATAACGGGAACATCAAAATCGACCAGAGCCAGAAGAGTAGAAGTCGCCACTTCTACCTCGGCTCTTTTTGGTTTGCTCTGTTGGATTCATTATAATCCCTAATTCTTCGATTGACCACTCTCATTTCCTTTTTTTGTTGTTAAGAGAAGGCTCTCTAATATAGCCGTCAGCTTACAATATTTTGTTACTATTATTAATAATACTTGAGAATTGTATTATTATTTTTTTCTATAAAAATGTTAAATAATCACTCGCAAAAAAAAGTAGATTATAAAAATAAATGCTCTAAGTCCCTTACCGGGAGGACATTTAAAGATTTAAATCTATAAATTATAAA
>CBFGOM010000306.1:0-4624 GCA_965650385.1 uncultured Oscillatoriaceae bacterium | reverse complement strand
CTGTAATTGCCCATGATCTGAGCGATCGCAAAGCCGTAGAAATGGAACTCTGTTCCCTCAACCGTGCCCTCACTACGATATGGGAATGCAATCAAGTCATGGTCCGTGCCCAGGAAGAATCGGAACTCCTGCACGAAATCTGCCGGATCATCGTCGAAACCGGGGGCTATCGACTCGCGTGGGTTGCCTTATCGGAAACAGAAGAACAGGCGCAATCCGGACAACACCGACCCCTACAACCTGCCGCCTTTGCGGGAGACGCCCAAGAGTATTTACAACAAATCCAAGCATCCTGGAAACCGCATCAACAATTTGCCGGGATGACCCGGACCTGTATTCAGACGGGTAAATGTTGCTTGGTGCAAAATATCCAAACCGAACCCGGTTTTGCCCCCTGGCGAGAATTGGCCCTCAAGCAAGGATTGCACGCCACCATTGCTCTCCCTCTGATTAGTAAAGATAAAACCTTTGGTTCCCTGCGGATTTATTCAGGAATCGTCAATGCCTTTGATATCGCCGAAGTTGAACTGCTTGCAGAACTCGCCAATGACCTCGCCTACGGCATCGTCGCCCTGCGCGATCGCGCGGAACGTCAAAGGGCGGAATCTGCCCTAGCTAAAAGCGAAGAGCGTTACCGTCGGTTAGTCGAACTCTCCCCAGAAGCCATTATCGTCCACAGTGGCGGTAAAATCGATTTTATTAACACCGCAGGGGCTAAACTCCTCGGGGCAACCACCCCAGAAGCCTTGGTGGGGTTACCCGTCCTAGATTTTGTGCATCCCAACAAACGGGCGGCGGTGGAGGAACGAATTGACCAGATTTTAACGGAACACGAAGCCGTTCCCTTTATAGAACAACAGTTTGTGCGCCTCGATGGCACCCTCGTTCCCGTAGAATTAGCCGCCACCCCCATCGGGGAAAAAAACGGCATCTTCAACCTCCTGACGGTGGCCCGAGATTTGAGCGATCGCAAGCGCATGGAAGCCGCCTTACGCGCCAGCGAGGAACTCCACCGCATCACCCTAACCAATATCTCGGAAGCCGTATTTATCACCGATCGTAATGGAACACTGACCTATATCAGTCCCGCAGTCCGCTTCATCTGTGACTATTCCGTAGAAGAAGCTCAAGAATGGGGCCACATTAGCCACCTCCTCGGTGATCACCTGTTTGAGGAAGAAGAACTCGATCGCCTCGGGGAAATTCACAACCTGGAACGGACCATTCGCGATAAACACGGGAACCCCAGGACCTTACTGGTGAGCGTCAAACCCGTGGAAATCGAAGGCGGAACCTTGCTTTATACCTGCCGGGATATCACCGAACGCAAACAAGCCGAAGAGGCCCTGCGCGAGAGTGAACATCGATTCCGCACCATTTTCGAGGGGGCGGCGATCGGGATGAAAATCACCGATTTAGAGGGACGATTTCTACAAACCAATCCCGCATTGCAAGGGATGCTGGGGTATAGTCACGCGCAGTTGCGCGATTTCAGCTTTGACTCGATTACTTATCCCCAGGACCTACCGACCAGCCGACAACTGTTTCAAGAACTCCTCGCCGGTGAACGCGATCGCTACCAACTGGAAAAACGCTACATCCATGCCCAAGGACACTGCGTCTGGGTCCGGCTCAGTGTCTCTTCCATGCGAGATACCCAAAACTCCTGGCAATTTGCGATCGGCTTAGTCGAAGATATCACCGAACGCAAACAAGCCGAAGAAGAACTCCGACTCTACCGCAACCACCTGGAAGAACTCGTTGCCGATCGCACCGTCGAACTCCAGCGGATCAATGAACGGTTAAGAACCGAAATTTGCCGACGAGAACAAGCCCAGCAAGCCTTAATCCGCGTCACCCAAGCGGTCGAAAGTACCAGTGATGCAGTCCTCACCATCGATATTACGGGGCAGGCCATCTATCATAACCGCGCCTTTGTAGACTTATTTGAATGCACCGTGGAAGAGCTCAACCAGGCCGGTGGACTACCCTCGTTATTTGCCGATTCCACCTTGGGTCAACAGGTGTTTAACCTGATTCACCAGGGGAATAGTTGGAGTTCCGAAGTGCTGATGCGCGGACGTACTCATCGCTCTTTTGTCTTACCCTTGGCCGTGGATCCTAGTCCGCTCAATACTATTTCAATCTGGTTGCGGGCCGATGCCGTAACCGATGAACACAATCAACGAGTCGGGTCAATTTGTGTCTTAACAGATATTACAGACCGTAAACAGACTGAGGCGGCCTTGCGAGAAAGTGAAGATCAATTGCGAACTTTAATTAATGCAATGCCCGATGCCATCTGTTTTAAAGATGGTCGCGGGGCTTGGTTAGAAGCCAACCAAGCCATGCTGAAAGTCTTTGAAATGGGTGATGTGGATTATCAGGGGAAAACCGATGCGGAGATCGCAGCGTTCAAGGTGTTTTATCGCGATGCATTTTTGGAGTGTACGCGGTCCGATGAGGAAGCCTGGAAAAATGGGATTCTCTCCCATCAAGAAGAAGTGATTCCCTGTTCTGATGGCACTCAGGTGATTTTAGATACCCTGAAAGTGCCACTGTTTCACAGCGATGGCAGTCGCAAAGGATTGGTCGTGATTGGGCGGGATGTGACGGAACGCAAACAGGTGGAGGAGGAACGTCTGCGTCTGGCTTCTATTGTGGAGTCTTCCGATGATGCAATTATTGGGAAGACTTTAGAGGGGATGATTTTAAGTTGGAATGCCGGTGCTCAGAGAATTTATGGCTATACTGCCGAGGAAGTGAAGGGGCGATCGATTTCAATTTTGATTTTGCCCGATCGCCAAGAGAGCGAGTTACGCCTGTTGGATGGCATTCGTCAAGGGTCCAGCATTGATCATTATGAAACGGTGCATTTAAAGAAAGAAGGTTCGCCGATCTATGTGTCCCTGACGATTTCTCCGATTAAAGATGCAGCAGGGCGAATTACCGGGGTTTCCACCATCGCCCGGGATGTGACGGACCTCAAGCGGGTGGAGGATTCCCTAGAACGTCTGCGCCATCAAAATGAACTGATTTTAAATTCCGCAGGCGAAGGCATCTGCGGCATGGATATTCGTGGCAATACGACCTTTATCAATCCTGCTGCCACGAAGATGCTGGGATATTCGATGGGGGAATTGTTGGGTGCCCCGTTGACCCTGATTTTGGGATCTAACTTTTTAGCCGAGGGAATGGGAGAACCCAGGGAGGGGGCTGGCGACTGTTTAGCGCCTCCGCTGTATGCGGCGATTTCCGATGGGTCAGTTCATCACGGCACAGCGGTGTTTTGGCGCAAGGATGGGACGAGTTTTCCCGTGGAATATATCACGACGCCGATTCAAGAACAAAATGAAATCAAAGGGGCGGTCCTCACGTTCAAGGATATTACGGAACGTCAGGGGGTGGAACGGATGAAGGATGAATTCATTTCGGTGGTGAGTCACGAACTCCGAACGCCATTAACTTCGATTCGCGGGTCTTTGGGGCTGCTGGCGAATGGACTGCTGGAGTCCTATCCCGAAAAGGCAGGGCGAATGTTACAAATTGCTGTCTCTAATACCGATCGCCTGGTGCGTTTGATTAATGACATTCTGGATTTAGAGCGCATCCAGTCCGGTAAAGTGACGATGGTTGAACAGTGGTGCAATGCGGCGGATTTGACCATTCAGGCAGCGGATGCCATGCGTACTATGGCAGATAAGGCGGGGGTCACTATCCGCGTGAACCCGATTCCGGTGCAACTGTGGGCGGATCCCGATCGCATTTTTCAGGTCTTGACCAATTTACTGAGTAATGCCCTCAAGTTCTCCCCAGAAGGGGGGCAGGTTTGGTTGTCCGCCTCTCTCACTTCTGTGGAGTCTCTGGATTTCTTGGATGCACAGACTCCGGAAGTCCTGTTTCAGATTAAAGATCAGGGCCGGGGGATTCCTCGGGATAAACTAGAGACAATTTTTGAACGCTTCCAACAAGTGGATGCCTCGGATTCTCGGAACAAGGGTGGGACAGGTTTAGGGTTAGCGATTTGTCGGAGTATTGTCGAACATCATGGTGGGCAGATTTGGGTAGAAAGTGTTGTGGGTGAGGGCAGTTCGTTTTATTTTACCCTGCCAGTGGACCGGCAAAATCCTGATGCAGCGGAGGAACAGCCTGATTGGACGGGGACCGCAGCCCAAAGTTCAGGGATTGCGGTAGAATCAGGCGATCGCCAGGAAGAACAATTGACTCAGGAGCATCCGGGACCCGCCCACTCAGACCCCCGAGTTAATTCAGGTATCCCGTCGCCGATTGTTGAGGTGATTGCGCAGTGGAAACCGCGATCGTGATTCCCTTCAATCCTGCAACTCCCTCTATCCCGACCTCATTCGGGACAGATTGGAGGACTGGACGGACCCCTCAACATCGGGTAGTTGCCCGGTGGTTGCCCTCTGGCCCGTTAAAATAGAAAAGCTGTTTCCCGCATTAAGGCAAACGATCGCCCCTTCCCTAATTCCAACTGGAATTCTCGGAGAAGGATGGATCATTTTTTGCCCTGGTTCTGCCACAATCGGGTACATTTTTCCTTAAATCTTCTGGCGATCGGATCAATCTAGTCGTTCTTCCCCTGCATTGTCCCGGTGTTCTC
>CBFGOM010000305.1:0-4627 GCA_965650385.1 uncultured Oscillatoriaceae bacterium | reverse complement strand
CGAGAACTTTCTCAACAGATCTATCGAGATGTAGATGGTCAATTAAAGCCTTTAATTGATCCGGACGAAATTACTCAACTGCTGATCCCGAAGGGAAATCTGACCCCCGAAGAACGCTTGTCGATTGAATATCATGTGACTCATACCTACGAGTTTTTGAAGCGAATTCCCTGGACGCGGGATCTCAAAGATGTGCCAAAGATCGCCTTCGGCCATCATGAAAAGATCGATGGATCGGGGTACCCAAGGGGATTGAAAGGAAATGAAATTCCGATCCAGGCGCAGATTATGACCATTGCTGATATTTATGATGCGCTTACTGCAGGCGATCGCCCCTACAAGAGAGGATTGCCTGTAGAAGCGGCCCTCCGAATTCTCCGGGAAGAAGCTCTACACAACAAAATTAACGCCGATCTGTTGGAGTTATTTGAGCATCGTCAAGTGTTTTCAGTCCTGGGCCACTCTCAAGAAGTCGTCACCCTCGAAAGCGCTTAATCCCCGCGATCGCCATTAACTGTAATGCGATCGGCGAGATTAAACCCTCTTGATTCAGGCGATCGGGGAACTCGAAAAGTTTAACCCCAGTCATCCCTCGGAGCCTATCGCGTCCAATCGAGCATAGGCTGGGCCTGACCCGAAAATTTTCAGTGAATAGAGGGTTTATTTACCCTTGAAGTAGAAAAAAAACACCATAGAACTGGACCGTTCAAGGGTTACCATTCCGGGCAAGAAACAACAAAGACTTGCAAATCTCCGGTTCCAATCGAAGTAAATCTGTTAATCTATAACAGAAGTAAGCAGCCACTATCTCGCTGACTATATAATGAGTCGAGAGTTTGTCAGAAGCAATAGGCCCTCCAGCCAACACCGAAACCAGCTTGATCAGGTTACGAAAAACCTGGGCAGAAAACTGTTCCGTCAGGTTGAGGTTTCTACATCCTCATCCTTAATGGGGCTCGTTTTTCCATCGGTGATATCAATGATTGGAGGGGATGCCTCTGGTTCTAGACTCAGCCGTAGCACCCCCACCGTAGAAGTGGGGACCTATAACTGTTCCGGCTAAAAATCTATATCGGTGCAGTGGAGAAGTGGATTATAACCCAGTGAAGGGTTAAGAGCGATAAAACAGCTCTTTATTTCCTTCTTTTGGCTTGTTATCTCCTCTCTGAAAGATTGAGGAGAGACCCGAGTCAAATCGTTTAGATAATTAAAGGTGTGAGGAGAAGAGGGAAAATGTCGAAAGTATTGTGGAATTCTCTGTTGGTTAGTCCAGCAATTTTGACCTCGGCGTTAGTCGGAGCAGCGTTAGCGTCTGTGGTGGGCGCACCTGAAGCGATCGCCGCTGAAACCCAAGCTGATTCTATGCCCGTGGCTCAAGCCAGTGAGTTGGCCCAACCCACTGCATTTTCAGCTAACGGATTTGACCTGATCGCCCAAGTTCAAGAGGACGCACCGTCGGCTACAGAAACAGCCAACGTTTTACAACAACTCAATCAATATAGCCGGGAAGGGGGTGGCACCAACAACATTGCCCAAGTCACCTCCGTATCTCAACTGCGGGACGTGCAACCCACAGATTGGGCTTTCCAAGCACTCCAATCCTTGGTAGAGCGCTATCGCTGTATTGCCGGTTATCCCGATGGGACCTTCCGTGGCAACCGGGCGCTAACTCGTTATGAATTTGCTGCCGGTTTAAACGCCTGTTTAGAGCGGATTAACGAAATTATTGCCGCCCAGCTTGAAGGGATTCTCAACAGAGAGGATCTGTTAACCTTACAACGCTTAACGGAAGAGTTTGCCGCTGAACTGGCAACCTTGCGCGGTCGGGTCGATGCCCTCGAAGTCCGCGTCGCCGAAATCGAAGCCAATCAATTCTCTACCACCACCAAACTCTTTGGGGAATCTATCTTCGCCTTATCCTTGTCTGAAGGTGGAAACAGTGTCGGAGGCGAAACCGACAGCGGTGTTCAATTCGGCACCCGTACTCGGTTGAACTTCGATACCAGCTTCACAGGCCGAGATCTACTCAGAACTCGACTTGAAATCAACAATCTGGATGCTTTCTCAGGCACCAACACCTTCACTCCTGAAGGAGATTTGAAATTTGCGGTTGATGACCCTTACCAAGAGGGAGATACCACGGTTCGTTTAGACACCTTGCTATACAGCACCACCGTTGGCCCCGCTAATGTGGTCTTTATCGCAAATGGAGGAGGCGCTGATGACTTCGCCAGCACCATCACCCCCTTGGATGGAGATGGGGGCAGCGGAGCTCTGTCTCGGTTCGGCACCCGCGCTCCCATTTACAACATGGTTCGCGGTTCTGGGATTGGTTTGACCGTTGATGCAGGCCCTGCAGAAGTCAGCCTCGGCGACTTAGCAGAAAATGCCTCAACTCCCACCCGTCGCAACGGCTTGACCGATGGCCCTTACGGAGCCTTAGCCCAATTGGTGTTTAAACCAGTTACAGGGCTGCAATTGGGTCTGACTTACGTCAACGCCTACCGTAGCGATATGCGTACAGGTAGCCAACTTGCTACTCCTGTCTCTTCTCTTGCCCCAGACGATGGCTTAACCACCATCAGCAATGCCTATGGTGTTCAACTGGGCTATGATACCGGAGCTTTTGCTTTCGGAGGTTGGGCTGGTTACACCAACGCTCGGATCCTCGACGAAGGTCTCAAAGGCGACTTGGGCATTTGGAACTGGGCCGTTAACTTAGCGGTTAACGCTGGACCTCCGGGAAGCCAATTTGGCCTGATTGTGGGGATGGAACCCCAGGTCAACTCCGATGATTTTAATGGAGCCCTCGAAGACCCCGATCGGTCTTTACACGTTGAAGGGTTTTATCAATATCAGCTAACGGAGAATATTGCTATTACTCCGGGCTTTGTCTGGTTGACGGCTCCCGATCATAACGATCTCAACGATGATGTGGTAATTGGAACCATCCGCACCACTTTCCGATTCTAAAACCAGCAATTGGGATCAACCCCTGAACTAAACCTAGGGAATTCAATTCTGAATGCTACCTTGGGCTTAGAAATATCCAGAACAAAGTTCTACAGAGATCTGGGGTAAATTCCACTCAACCCCAGGATACTCAGGGGGTTGGAGAGATCTCTGATCAAAGATCTGATTTTTTGGAGTTCCCTTAAGCTTGTGAAAACTGGGTAACACGGATATGTAAAACCCCCTCATTAACGAGGGGGGTTTTTTGTTTAATCGGTTGTCAGGAAAATAGACCTCGTGCAAAAATCTGGGTTGATCCCCTAACCCACCTTAAGACTAAATCCGGTTGGGATAGGGCTATAAAAACCCACACCCGTCAACCTTACGAAGGGGGAGGCCAGAGGAATGAATGTTTACTTGCACGGGGGGCATTTAAGAATTTTGTAAGACATCTAATATCGGTAAAATTGTATGAATTTCTCCGCTTATTATCAAGTTAGATTATATGAAATTCGGTGCTCAAAGGTCTGAAATAAACTGGCATCCTGAAGAGGGGCTATGGAATGTAGACGCATTGCTCGACTTTCCGAGGGGTAGCCTTCCTTTTTTGATAGATGGATTTTTTATTAGAAATCTCACAGTGAAACCCTACCGCTGAGTAACGCTTCCAAAGGGCTTAAAAAAATAGATACTTTTTCTCGGAGCCTATGGGCTTTTTTAAAAGAGTCTGAGTTGTATGGGCATGGGTGATAGGGTAACAGGGGAAAGAGCGATCGCCTTTAACCTTCCTGGGATGTCTATAACAGCAAATAGCATAGAAGTTAGAGTCACAAAGCAACCGGGGAAAAATCCATTCAAACTTACCACACTTTCTCTCTTGCATCCTTTGCCAGTTATCAGCATTCACTACTCCATTCAATCGAGATTTTCAAGAATATTCTATACCTTGTTTATCATTATCATTGATGGCGATCGCGGTAAGCCTTATCCCGAAAAATTTGGCCTTATCCAACCCTGATGTAGAGTTTTTATGAGAAAACCTGTTGTAAACAAGCTCCCGCGTAAAAATCCTAAAATTTAATCAAGACAAGAGCTTTCCAACTCTGATAAAAGACAGACAATTTCTCACACTACACGGAAATAATTCCAATACTTCCTGTTGTCTAATGCTGGTTTTTGGTGTGTCCCTCTCTCTCTTAATCGCTCCAATCTTTAATCCTGATATCAGGAAAAATTATCAATTAACTGATGGCATAGAGAAAATTTAAGTTATAATCCATAAGCAGGGAAAACTTTACCTATAGACACACCTCATAACGCTACTTGTAAGAAGGGAAAAAGCAACGAGTGATTGGTAACAAATGCTACCAGGGAAAATTAATAAATAAAAGTTCTTGACCGAACTACAGTTTTAGGCCATGATAAAGGCACTCACAACAGGGGTACACTAGCACCCTAATTGGGAAACTGATTGATACCAAAGCTCCCAGGGTGGCTTAGGGGGTAACTGAAAAAAGCCCATATCCATCAAGGGCAAAGTGAACTTCTACCCACAGATTGGGGAAAGCCTGTATAATCACTCTGCTATTACTCTTGGTTGTGATTTCCCCAAAGTAGTCTAGGGGAAAGTATTCCATCGAACTCTAAATTGGTGTGAGGAGAAGAGGGAAAATGT
>CBFGOM010000304.1:0-4692 GCA_965650385.1 uncultured Oscillatoriaceae bacterium | reverse complement strand
AAAACGGTCAGCCCAAGCTGAATTCTCGCTCCTCAGAACACCAGCGTCATCTCCTCATCTAACGCCTGTGGCACCACATCCAAATCAATCAGGTAATCCCCAAAGCGCTTGATTTGACTGGTCATGTAAGGACTTAAAGCAGCCACATCAGAGCGCATCACCAAATAACCCTCACCCTTAAGTTGGCTCAACACCTCAATCAAATCGACCGTATTGTGAAACACCACCGCATTCGCAATCAAATCGTTATACTTAATAATCTTTTCCTGTTCCTCCGGGTCATTATTAGCAATTACCCCTTCACCCCCAAAGAAAAACCACTTCGCAAAACCATGATAAGCTTCCACCTTATTCGTAACCGCCGTAATCTGCTGCCGTAGCTGCATATCCGAGATATACTGCAACAAAAACACCGTTCTGACCACCCGTCCCAGTTCTTGGAAAGCTTGGTATAAACGGTTCTTCCGGCTATAGTTACCCAACTTACGCAACAAAATCGAAGAAGAAATTTTTCCCGTTTGAATCGACAAAACAACCCGTAAAAGGTCATGCCAGTGCGTCGTAATCCGTGACCAATCAATAGCCTCCTTAAAAAGCGAATCAATATGTGGGTAAACCGTATCTGGCTCCGGGCGATAAAAAATTAAATCCTGCCAGTTACGAATTCTTGGCATTAACTGAATCCCCAACAGATAAGACAAAGCAAATACCGGCGTTGATTGCCCCTGCGTATCAGCATGAATTTTCTCAGGTTGAATATCTGACCGATTCTTTAACAACCCATCAATAAGATAAACCGCCTCCCAAGTTCCGCAAGGAATAAAATGGCTAAATAAAGCTACATAGCTATCAGCAACATGGTGATAAGCAATCCCACCATAACCCCCATAACGAATGTGATACTCAGACAGCAAATTCTGTTCGTACAAATCATACTTAGTCCCATCTGCTGCCGCTGATGTACCATCACCCCATAACTTGGGCAAACTCAAAACATTGTAACGGTTAATCACATCAATCAGCGCTGCATTTAGTTTCTCAGCATTCACATGACGACGGTTAACAAAAGATAGCATATGAGGAGTAACTATCCCTCTCATGTGACGTGCAGCCTGGGTAGGACCCAGATTACATCCGTAAGTAAAAGTAGTTAGCAAATAGCGTTCTGTAGCTCGTTCCAACTTGGGGTCAGAACCAGAAAGCGGGCCAAAATGTCGGGTAAAATTTGTCCAGTAATCAACATTTTTGAGAATATCCATTAAATTTCGTTCGGGCATTCGTTCAGTAATAGCTGCTGACAAAGCCTTCAGTGAAGAACTTACTTCGTTACTTTTTGGCCGTTTTAATACAGTTTCTCCCAATTCATTAATCACCAACATTTGATTATCTGGATAACCTGCATCTACCCTCATAGCTGTATCGGTGAGCCAAGATTTCAATTGCTCCACAAAACCACTAGCTGTATCACTAAAACCCAGATTTTGGCAATATTCTAATACCAAAGGTTCACAATCCGACCAACTGAGCAACTGCGACCGATAATCAGCATAATCTGCCGAACCCAGTACGCAAACATCGCCTGACCTCAGTTCAGCCGCTAAATAGGAAAAAACACAAACTTCAAAGTGGCGGCGAATCATTCGGTCCGGGTATTCCGAGCGTCCCAAAATTAAACGCTGCCACTGTCCAGAAGCGAATGAAAGGTCCACTGTGGCTGGCAACCACTCCCCTCGACGATGAGCATTTAAAAGCAAAAAGTCCAACGCTTTAATTAAAGTTTCATCTTGACTGGTGGAAGAAAACTGTAAAGCACTAATTAACCGAAAGAATCCGCTGCGGTGACTCTTGTAAAACCGCCAGATTAGCGGCAAATAGTTATTCCCACTATAAGCATTAACCGCTTCACACTCATTCAAAAGTTGTTGCGGTCCCCCAGCCGGGGTAAAAAGGTTCTTTACCTGTGCAATTACTTCGGTATCGGGAGGCTCATCTACAAAGACTTGTAGCACATTCGTCAGAACACTTACTAACTTTTCTGTCGTTTCTAAATGCTTCTGTCGCAGTCTATCTAACTCTTCTTTACCTTTGTTATGGATTGTCCGCATTCGCTTGAGAAACATGGACACCAGGTTATCTCTTGCTTGGACTTGGGCTGAATAAATTAAGCACAATAAAAGTGTGATGCGCTTGGGTTGCCCAATTTCTTTCAGTTCGGCAGCATCTAAAGCTTTGGCTTCCGCTGCAAAATGTTGAATTTTAGCTGAAGTGATAGATTCCAAATAAGGGTGAACTTCCCCCAGTGAATCTAGCCAAATTAAATGGGTTAGTAAATCATTGAGGTGATTGCGAGTCGGACGTTTGGGTAATTGTTTCAGGTCATTATAAGGACTGCGGTGTTGGACTGGATGGCTAGACAACAAGTCTTCCAAGCGTTGAATATATTCGGAATTCAATTGGTTGATTACTCGGAAAAATAGTTGTTGATTAACAAGATTTCTGATTCGACGGACTAAGCGGTCTAAGGTATTAAATCCAGGCAACTCGTAGCAGTGATGAATTAATTCATCAATCGCTACATTAATTAAGTCAGCCGGGTTATCCATCACGCTTGCCGATTTATAGACGGTTGTGACGGCTAAGTGTCGGGCTGATTGGTTAAACTGGGTAACGTTAAGATATTCGCGAATGGCTGCGCGATGTCGATACAGGGCTCGGGATTGTTCGTACCCAAAGGAGATATCCGATGGCAGGTTTAGGCTGGTATGAATATGAGTGATCAGGCTTTTAGGAATATCTGTCAGTTTAGGAAAATAGCCTAGGCGCTGAAAAGATTTGAGTAAAACCATCAAGTTTAAAAAGTAAACTTGACCTTGTGTGGTAGATAACCCAAAACCAATTTCAGTCGGAGTAGGAGTATAAATTTCCCGGAGTTCTTTGGGAGTGAAGTAGCGTTTAAATCTCGGGTAAGCGGTACGTTCTATAGAAGCCAATTTAACAATCTCTCCAACCGTTACTATTTTCTGGTTTGGGTGGAAGCTCTATAAGAAGTTCCACAATTGGGACAGAATTTATGTTTGAAAGAGGTTAGTACCTCTCCACAACTACTGCAATGGGTGCATAAAACGGTCCCGCATAGCAGACAATACTTAGCCCGGTACAGCGTCCAAACTGAATCGGGGTCAGTTCCGGGTATCCAGCATTGCGGACAAAATTTTCGGGTTTCTATGTGAGATACAGGCAAACCTGAACAGATCGCCTCTAAATACTCCATAGGGATGGAGAGGGCGGCGGCTAAACCTGTTTTGGTCTTTTGATTGAGCTTGGCGGTTTTACCCCGTTCCAGTTTGCCCAAGCTTTGCAAATGAATCCCGGCTGCCGTCGCTAACTGCTGCTGGCTGATTTGAGCGTCCTTTCTCAGTCTTCTGATGTAGTTATCCAGCGTTTCATCAGGTTGGGGCGCTTTCTTTGGGTCAAGAGTATGCATAAAAGTGTGTATTTGTCCGGATATTTATTCTACATCTAGCAGAGTTATGAATATCAGGATGTTTCAGAAAATAAGTCAGGTGACAATTACTTTAGCGAGATTAGCTACAGAATTTTTAGAGCGTCGGGGGCTTTCTCAAAGTACACAGCGTTCCTACGAGTTGACTTTGATGCCTCTCTTAGCTCAGTATGGTAGATGGCCAATTGAAATTATCAGCCGTCAGGTTTTGTCTGAGTATTTGGAAAGCTTAGTACATCTGTCAATTACAACTCATCACCGCCATCAGGCTATTATCCAAGCTCTATTTAATTTTGCGGTGGAGCAAGGCTATTTAATGATGAATCCAATTGCTCTTATAAAGCGCCGTAAGCCTGACCCAGATAAGGGAGAGCATGATACAGACCAAGTTGTTCGTTACTTGAGTGAAGAGCAACTGGCGGTTTTGTATGAGCTAGTGGCAAATGATCCTCGTATGCACGCTATTATTCGGTTGCTGCACCGCACGGGGGCTAGGATTGGTGAACTGTTGGCACTGGATTTGGAACAGGTAGATAGGGTAGCCCGTAAGTTTCAAGTGGTGGGGAAGGGTAATAAGTGTCGCTGGTGCTTTTATAGTGAGGATGCTGCTGTCGTTCTGAATAAATATATCAAATATGAACGAGGAATTGGGGTGTCTGCATTATTTACGGCACAACACTCTTTGACTGGGGAAGTTACACGCTTATCCTATCGTCAAGCTCATAAGTGCTTCCGTGAGTTAATTGATTCTAAGCCTCTTCTTGAAGGCATTCGCTTGCACGATTTGCGCCATACTTTTGCCACAGAAAGGGTTGGGTTGATGGCACTTGAGGAGTTACGCGCTCTAATGGGTCATCAGAATATACAGACTACATTGCGATATCAAAAGATTACTTCGCTTCGGGCTGAAGAAGTTGCACATAAAGCTTTAAATATTTTGACGAATCCTGAAAATAAGTTGTAATAACTTGTGGTCAGAGCAATATGCAAAAAAAATATACTTTTTGGTTAAACTTTCACTATCCAGCAGAGTATTAGTAATACTCTGCCTTCGTGAACTGAGTGTTGTCCTGGAACCCGGGTGCGGTCTGATTGACAAAAATGGCTGAAACTCCTACCTGGTAAGGGTTTTATCTGCTACTTTGCGGTTGGTGTCAGCTTCGCTATTTCTGGGCCGATCTGACCGTTTC
>CBFGOM010000303.1:0-4727 GCA_965650385.1 uncultured Oscillatoriaceae bacterium | reverse complement strand
CGTTTGCTTCCCCCCAACTGCCATCGGGATTTACCCGCCGAAATTGCATTCCTTCTAAACTATAGGTGGGCAAGGATTTATGTTGCCCCGAACGGGCGATCGCACCCAAGGCAGTATTCCGTTCGCTTAAGGGGACGAGCAACCCAAGCACGGCTGTCCCCGCATCCAACCATTTTTGTAGCTCTTGTTGTAGTTCCATATTTTATCGCTCCAAATCAGCGGGTGACTTGCGGATTGCAGCACTTTTTTGAGTTAAGGCAGGCACCATTTGCTCGAAATAGCGCAAATCTGCCTCATTCAACTGAGATTGGAGACGCCCTTGGGACTTAACCAGCAAAACCCCGTCACCCTTAGCTCGCTCTATTCGGACTTGCCCTTGGGCGGATGCCATCCATCGATAGTGAAACCGCCCTGCAACTTCAACCTTCCCGCCATTGGCCTGAGCATAGCGAACCAAAGTTTGGACCACCCGGTCCACCCGAGCAAAATAGCGGGCATCGGAGGACCCGTCGGGGGCAAAATCACCGTTGGGGGTTTTTCCTTCGAGCAGTTGCGATCGCATTCTTTCGATACTCTGATGAGCGGACTGGGAGAGTTGAGACTGCTCAACCTGGATGCCGAAGGGGGTTTCCTGCCACTGCACTAAAAGCTGGTCTTGAGAATCGCTCAAGCTATAGAATGTACCCTGCTTAGAAATTTGATACTGACGGCTTCGGTACGTTTCACCATCGCAGTAGCGATGGAACAATTCATGCAAACTGCGGGCAGATTGCTGAGACTGAGAGTGAGATTGCCAACGTTCCCGAATTTTTTCTACAATTTGATAACTGCGCTGCCACCATGCGATGTCCTGGGGCTGTTGAGTGCGCTCCTCAATCCACAAAGAAAAATCATCTAATTGTTGTTTTTGATTGAGTTGCTGGACTTGTTCAGAAAGTTGAGTGATTTGGCGAGTTTGGAGTAGCAGCAATTGTTTAAGAGAAGCGCAGTCGTTCGGGAGTTGATTGATTTGCTGATAAATTCGGGCTACACCAATTTCCTCCGTCGGACTCTCGGTCTGTTCAAACGCTTCAGGAACAGTTGTGAAACCATCATCCGGCGGAGGTCCTTGCACCACCGCTTTCTCTAGGCCTTCCGGGTCACCCAAAACTTCATTCCGGTCTTCTAAGGTATAATGGGTTGGATTTGGGTGTGAGGCCACTGATTCTAAATCCAGATAATCCCAGGCGTCCTCGAATTCGGGCGGTCCAGCTTCTACCGCTCTTAAAAAGTGTTCATCCTCATAAAATACAACGGGTGGCTCAAATCTATCAAAATCAGTCAATTCAGGCTCGTTGAGAAGGGGCGAATTGCTTGGACGCTCGCCTTGAGATACCCGAGGAGTTTCGGCAACCCCCTCGGACTGTGGCGGTTCAGTTTCTACCGCTTCATCCTCATCAAACGCAACTTCTGGCTCAAATCCATCAAAATCAGTCAATTCAGGTGCTTTGGTGGGGGTTGAATTGCTCAGGCGATCGGCCTGAACAACGGGAGGAGTTTCGGCAACCACCTCAGACTGATATACTTCTTCCAAATTTGGATTCCAACGGTTAGTCAAAACTCGTCCAGTCTCGTCAGACTTAAGCATGACTTGTTCATCCAAAATAATCAAAATGTTTGGAGATTCTGGTACAACTTCGCCTACAGGGGTCGCTCTGAGTTGGCGTAAGCGGTCTACTCGCTGAGGGTCCAGTAGTCGCCCAACTAAACCGGACAGTTCATCCCGAAATACCCCCTCCTCATCCCGGCCATAAATTAATTGAGAATTTTCATAGATTTTCAGATTATCCTTCGGTCGGGATGGAGCAGGCTTTAAAAGTCTTTGCCCAATCAGTTCGGTCATCAGCTTAAGCATCTCCTGATAATTACTCTGGAAAGCTAAAGCTTCACTGGAAGAAATGGAAAATTGATTCATGATTTTATTTTCTGTTATTCAAATTTTTGATTAAGAATGGAGCAGGCAACCTATTTTAAATTTTAAAAAGGGTCGCAAACTTGCAAAATTAAAAGTAATTTAAGCTGCTTAGGACAACTGATTTAGATAACACAGTTCATCAATTTTTATTAAATTAATAAACTGGTCAAACAAATTAAATATTTTTATCACCAAAAGACATTAACAGTTGTTGACCCCGGACTCGATTCAGTAAAATCTGCCCGTTGCTGATCACAACCACCAATTCTCCATCAACCATCCAGGCTAAAAAGTCGGTGATTTGATGAGGCGTCCGGACTTGTTGATAAGGGACGCCAAAAATTGAACCGGCCAACAATCCATGTTGGTCGAATATTTCAATGACTTGAGCCGAATAATCCACAGGTAAAGGAGCAGACTGACGCGCTTGACGAATTCTTTTTTGCCATTCAGGATAGTTTTTTAACGGGTTTAATTCCACAATTTAATCCTCCTAAAATTCAACGTTAATTTCTTCGCCCCCTTTGGGTTCAGGTAAGGGGAACAACTCTTCTACTAAAGCACGTCGTTCTTCAAATTGGCTGCGACGGTCCGAGGCGGATACTGCACAAGCATTGGTCGCTAATCGTTTAACCAACCATTGCCATTTTGATTCAGCCCAACTCATTTCAGCAATATCTGCTGGCGGTACTTTAATTTTTTCTCGCCAAGGGATATAGGCTTCACCGCGCCCTTGAGAAGCGGGAGAAATAACGATTGCTTCCCCGGTCTGCAATTTTAGAAATTGGGCCGGTTCAAACAGATAACGTTTTTGAAAATTTTGATTCCAGCTCCGGGAAGTTCCTCCCTTAGAACGGCTGCGAGATTTTGAAGTGATTTCAATCTCTTCTTCCCCCAAGTAATCAGCAAAAAATTTGGCTGATTCTCCATCTTGGGGATTGAAAATAAATTTGGTTCCCGTCGCTCCGATGATAGCACGAGATAATTCTCGTCCATAGCTTTTTTGGAGTTGCGCTAAATTCTGAAATCCTAACAGCCCCACAAACCCATCTTCCCGGTTTTCATTCAACCAGTTGACAATATTGGGCAAATATAAAGTAGGCAATTCATCCAATGCGACAACTAAAGGGTCAATCCGGGGAGTCGTGCGAGCCACATTGCGAGAGATAATTAAATGTAACATAGCTGCCAACAAAGGACCGACAATATCTCGGTTGTTACGGTCTAGCCCAAAAACAACCAATTGTTTACCTTCCAAATCCAAGGGTAACGAAGTTTGTCCACAAAATGCGCCAATAAAATCTCGCTTTAGAAAGCGTTGAAACATTCGTTGGGCTGTCCCTACAATTCCTGCGACCGTTTTCTCCGAATCCTTCACACTAATGACTTGAGATAAAGGTCGAGAAGTCCACACCTTTAATTTGGATTGAGAGGCCAATTCTAAACGAGCAGGCAGGTTGCTTAAACTCAAAAGTGCTTGAGCCGTCATCAAATCACAATATTCAGGTTTACCCGTTAACTCTCCCACGGCTTTAGTCACGAGCAAAATCCCTTCGACTAAAGAATCTCCCGCCTCTTCAAAAAATTTATCTGAACTCGCTTGACCCCCACTTCGGTCAAAATTGCGACTGACGACTTGGGCAAATTGACCCGCTACCACCGCATCTTCCGAATCCGATAAAAAATCCAACGGATTACAGGTTTCTGATTCAGGGAAACCCGGGGCAAACACCCGCAGGTTATATCCCCGCTTAATCGCATAAGCAGCCGCCCGGGAAGTCTGCGCCGGATATTTAAAGTCGTACAAAACTACTGGAAACCCCTGATCTAGGGCCGAACGGATAGCCGGGTCGATCGCACTGAAGGTTTTGCCGCTCCCTGGGGCACCACTAATGGCAACCCCACGCTGAACATCGGGAAGATACAGAGTTTTGTTAGCAGAACCCCTCAACCCCAATTTTTTAGGGGTTTTTTCAGCAATTCCTTGAGAGTGCCAAATTTTCTGCCATTGCGATCGCATCGCCGCAGGCGTCCCAATATATAAAGCGGCTTGGTTGCGCCGGGGAGATTTAATTTGGGTTTGGGCTTTTTTACGAGCATTCGCTCTCTCACGAGCGCCACCCCAATACCCGCTGGCAATTCGACCCGCCTTTTTGCCGTTGCTCATCCATTGGACCAAGGCGATCGCCGCTGCACAACCGAGCAACACCAATCCGGTGGTCCCTTGAAAGTTTTGTTTTAATGCCTGAACAGTGTGAGAAATCGGACTCGTGGAACTGCCTTGACTGGTTGACATGATTGGACCTCATTTATTCAGAAGGGTTGCGGGCCATCAAAGAATGGTTGATGCGAACTAACTGCGCCCCTTGATAGCAATACAAATTACTGACCTGCACCCTCTGGCTTTGGGGCTGATTGATCCTTAAACAGGGAAACCCTTCTTGGGAATAGCGCCGGACCCCCTCAAATGCAGATTCTTCCGATAAAGGCGCATCGAGCAATCCACTGAAAACTCTCTGTTGCCTGGGAGTGTAGATCGCATACAAACAACCCACTTCCCCGCATAACCCCTCGGTGCGAAAATCGAAAATGTACAATGGATGGCGGCGATCGCGCCCGGGAATGACCCTTACCCATAAAGAATTTTCGTCAAGGGCCAATTCGCCTTCCCCCGGTTGATAATTGGCATGAATCACTGTGGAAATAAATTGCCGGTCCAACAAGGTCGTTGCTTGTTGCCAACTTGCATTTACTGAGGGATGACCCACTGGGA
>CBFGOM010000302.1:0-4769 GCA_965650385.1 uncultured Oscillatoriaceae bacterium | reverse complement strand
CCCTGATTGTTCGGATTCCCCAACTTCCAGTACAGTCCTCAGTTTCCCTCAAATTAGCGCCAGGATTCCGACGGGTTGAGGGGCGATCGCTCCTTAAGCCGGTTCATCCCCCCAGATAAAAATTAGCCTAGCCCTTGACAATTGATCGCCCATTCCCACGCAATAGATTGATGATCGGACAGTTCCTTGTTAAACTAACTGAGAATCACGGTACAGAACTATTATTGTTAACTTAATTCGGTAAGGCTAAGGCTATGAGTAGGGGACTTTCCGTAAACATTCGATCAATGGCGACAGCGCCGACTATTGCGCCGGACCAAGTTGGTCAAGTTACCCGACAACCGTACCCGAATTATAAGGTAATCGTACTGAACGATGATTTTAATACGTTTCAGCACGTTTCCTCCTGCTTAATGAAGTACATTCCCAACATGACGAGCGATCGCGCGTGGGAACTCACCAATCAAGTTCATTTTGAAGGACAAGCTACAGTCTGGGTGGGTCCCTTAGAACAAGCAGAATTGTACCATCAGCAACTCAGTCGCGCTGGATTAACGATGGCGCCTTTAGAAAAAGCCTAATCCAGTTATAAGAATCAGGCGTCTAAGCTGAGGGTTCAAGAGGAGGGGTTAACCATTTACCCTTAAGATGAACCCATAGGTTACATCCGGAAGGGGAGAGGCGAAACTTTTCGTCTAGGGTATCCAAGCTGATTTCTAGGCTGTACTTAGCCTGTGATTGGTTCCCCGCGCTGAAAAAAACACTATTCTATTGGGTAAATATCTCATGGGAAAACCGTCTGGCGGTCGCTTGGTTCTCAATCATTCCACTCATATTCCGGGTTTAATCGCCATCCTGGAAAAGTTAACGGGTTGCTTCGGCATTCAAACGATTACTCCCGGGGTGATTGGTCGGGCCAAAGGTCACTGTCCCCAGATGAAGTTAAAAATATCAGTTCCTATTTTGGGCGGATATAAAGTGATTGCCAGACAGGGAAAAACGGTGCAAGAAGTTTTTATCATTACGGAATTAAGTCAACCGGACTTAGAAGGAGCGATCGCTTCATGTTTGGCAAAAAAATAGTCCCGGTTCTCTCTCAATCTTCAGTCTTCAGTCAAATTATAGACTCAACAGTTTGAAACAGAGGACTGTTCTGGCGATCCCCAATCCACTTCTGCTGACTTCTGCATAAACTGGCTTGCTTCTCCGATTCCTCTCTGTTTTCTGATTCTTTTTGGAGGTTTAGACCCTTTTATTTTAGCATTCAATTTTTGATGCACGGCTCTATAAACCACATGATAACTAACATCAACTTCACATTTTTCTTTTAACCAAGCTTGAATTTCTCCATAGCTGATAAATCCTTCATACTCTTCCAAATATTGCTTTAATTTACCCATTGCTGCGGTGGGAATAGTTGTGGTTTTCCCTAGGCTTTTGTAGGGTTTGAGTAATCCCTCTAATCCCTCTTGTTTGTACTTCTGGAACCATCGATAAATGGTTGAAGGGTCTCTGACTAAAACTGAAGATAACTCTTGCAAAGTCGAGAGAGTTCCTGTTTTCAGTAAGTACAACGCTTGTAGCCTTTCTTTCATTTGGACACTGGTCTGCTTGTCTAGCAGATGTTTCAGTTCTTCTGAAGATTCTTTAATGTCTAGGTTGAGAGTTCGTGCCATTTGTATGAATTTCTCGCTTCAGCCCCATTGCGTTGATTTCATGGGTTAATTTCATGCACGGATAGCATAAAACTTTTTGATTCCACCCTAGCCTACCCAAGCGCGATCGTCAAGAGGTCCCCAGAATCTAGCAGCATTGCCAAATCTCTATTGCGAGGGATAAATCAGCTATCAACCCGGAAAATTTGAGTATATATAACTAAAAAATTGACTATTTTTGAGAGAAAATTCGCCCACAATGGGTGTGAAAGCTGTTGCTTGCTCGCACTTGACTCAGGAATCTATTAAAATTAAGCAGATTTTATTCAAAGTCCCTTCAGACGAACAGAAGATGAGTAATTCAGGGCGAGTTCCGATTTCTAAAAACAAGGGTTTTACTCCCGAACCGGACTGGAACTATGAAGCGACGGTGGCTCAAATTGAAGCGATCGTTGAACGGGTTGAATCGGGGGAACTGGAGTTAGCTGAGGTGTTTGACCAATTCACCACCGCTGTTGAGTATTTACGGCAGTGCGAATCGTTCCTCTCGCAACGACAGCAACAGGTCAATTTATTACTGGAAACTCTGGATCAGGGGAGTTTTGAGTTTTGAAGGATGAGGGAGAATAGACGGTAGGACGCAAGGATTGTCCCTCTACAAATACACCTTGAGAGGGCAATCCTTTGAGCGCACAGAACCGCCAAAGGTGCTTGACTAGACGGCACAAAGAATTCATGCTTGGGTTGTCATGCTAAATCTTTCTTTTAAGCAATACTGCCGCGTTTGCGGGTTTCTTTGTAGGAGGTGCCGACATTTTGCAATCCAGCTTTAATCATTTGTTGTTCGAGAAGAGCAAAGAAACGAGCCCGATCGCCTCCCCGAACTACCGCTTGATTGTGGGCCTCCGCTAACACCACCGGATAGCCATACCCTTTTTGCACTTGGGACAAAACCATACTTAATGCCATGCTTAACAAAGACGGGTCTTGAGCAACCCAGGCAGGCATATCAATCCGGGCAATTTCTGGCCCTACATGAAGGTAACAGAAATAAACTTGATGTTCTGGGGGATATAAATCCAAAATCCGAGAACAACTCCGCCAGAGGGGACTCCGTTGACCCGGTTCAAGTACAGAAGCCCATAATGTGGTATCCCGTAAAGGATCAAAGACTTGGCAGGGCGCTTTTTGGTCGTAGGGACGCAGGACGGAATCTGCCTCGATGGGACAATGGGTAAAACAGTCCGGGTGAGGATTGGGACAGGCGGCTAACCGTAAGAAGCTGAGGGATTCGCTGCTGCGGGAGGCACTGATATACCCGACAATCGGGACCTTGACTTGCCGCATTTTTTCCCAAGCTTCTAAAATGGCCCCGAGAATGAGCTGACGAGCATCGGTGGGTAAGGGTTCGAGAAACCAGTAAATTAAAGCACCATCGACCATACCTAAAATAGGCGCTTCTGGATGAGCAATTTGACCGCTGCCTGGGGTTCGCAAGGCAATGGCTAAATCCGCTAGGGCGATCGCCTCGGAAACCCCCCGGCGATACCCCATCCATTCTTCGGTTTTAATTCCCCATTGCCGAGAAATATACAGGTCTTCAGGTTTATAAAATACCTCCGGCAGACTATCTAACAGGGGGAGGCGACTTTGACCATAATGGAGAATCACTCGCCCGACATTAATTAAGTAACAGTAAGCAATTTCATGATGGGACGGTGCAATCTGAGACCCATCCGTCGCGATCACAGTTTGAACGTTGGGGGGAGTCGGAATGTAGGGGGTAAAGTCCAAAGGTTCGGCGGGAATAGCTGGGGTAAATCCCATGCGATCGCGCCAAATTTCTCGTTCCTGGATCAACTGTTCTTGCTCTCCCTGAGCTTTTTTCCGCAATTTTTGGGCGACTTCCAACCGCTGACGGGATTGTTCCGCTTCTTTGGAAAGATGTTCGCTGATTCCCTGCATTTGCCTTGCAATTTTGGTCAAATCTAGCATCCGTTCCCCCTGGGTATCAAATAGCCCGTTGTTGCTTTTGCTCTGTTTATTTTACAACCCAGGGCCGGACCCTTGAATGATTCGGGACCGATTTAAGGCCATTGCGAACAGTCTTGGCAGAAGGTGGACAAGGATAAAAGTTCTATCCCCGAATTGTTATTCACTGCTGCGCGATCGCTCGGGGTATTATATCCCCAGTCGGCGAGATATAATTTGACCCCAGTTAGGTCTAGTTGTTTTTGGACTGATTCTAAGGTTTTTAAGCGGTCTTCTACAAACCAAATGGTTGGGGTTGGGGTGATTTTTCCGAGTAATTCTCTGAGGATTTGGTGTTTAGGACGCTTGACATTTTTACCAAATACGCAGTCTTCAGGGAGTTGAATGCCTTGTTCTTGCAGCAGCGATCGCACGAAGCGTTCCTCTTTGGTGGTGATGATCACCAGTTGCTGATGGGAGGCAAGGTAGCTTTGGAGGCGATCGATGACTCCGGGATAAAAGCGATGCAAACTCAACCAGTCGGTAAGATTGTCTGCAATCCATTCATCCCGGACGCGATCGACGATCGCCGCTATATCCGTCGGATCTAGTCCTTCAGCGGTGACGATTTGCGAACAAATGGCGGGCCAGTCTTGTAATATTTGGTCAGGGTTGGTTCCTAACAGGAGCGATCGCACGAGGACTGGCATCTCCCATCCGGTTTCAATCGCCGGTCGGAGTTGATAAAACAAGAGCGCTATTTCATCCGGGGGAAGGCGATCGGCCTTGGGCCAAATTTGGCAATACGATCGCCAAGTGGTTTGGAAATATTCGATTAATCCATCACAAATGACGCCATCAAAATCAAGGGCTAGAATTGTCGGAGGGTTAGACACAATCGGATTTGAGGGTAGAGAATCTCCTTGCCGATTTTCCCACAAATGGCGATCGGTTGTCCCGATTCCTGCCAAAACAAAAGACCCACTTTTTATTAAAAAGTAGGTCTTTTATTTAGACGCTTTAACACTGATAGCAGACGCCTTAGTTCAGTGATTTTCTTAAGTAAACTCTAAATTAATAGAGCTTTAGTCAACTGGGGCGGAAGGATTCGAACCTCCGGATGCCTGGACCAAAACCAGGTGC
>CBFGOM010000301.1:0-4864 GCA_965650385.1 uncultured Oscillatoriaceae bacterium | reverse complement strand
CCTAAATTTTAAAAAACAATATTGCTAGATCACTTTTAAGACCCATACTACAACATACTTGAAGATCTTAAAACCTGTTAAAACTGATACAAAATTTTATTTTTAGGGGCAGATCAGCAAGCATTAGGCTTAAGTAAACTAGGCTAAGAAAACATTGGAATAAGCCTGTAATTTGGGAACCGACACGTGGATAATTTACTCCCCTTCTCTCCTGCACTTCAAAAATTAGGCTGCTTTCCCCCAACAACCCCAAAAATGGGGTTCGTGATTGGAACTCGTATCAATTTGAAGTGGTTGATTCATATCATCATAAAAAGAAGCTGTCCCCATTTTAAGGGAACTGAACCCTATAAAATTTGGTAGTGTCATTGCAACGGTCTCCTTCCTAGCACTATGCTTGCCCCAGAGATAATCCTTAACTTCAACAATCGGCTACCCTAAATGTCAAAAAATCCAAACTTCTACCTTCAATCCCCTGCTTTGTCACCTTCCTACATGATTGGGACTTGGGGAATGCCTTGAGTGCCTCTCTGATGAACAGACAGAAGCAGTCAGTCCCGAGTCCGTTAGATTCGTCTAAATCTACCATACGTTTTTGCTGGCAGTGCTGTTTCTTTATCAAATTTTCCAGATCCTGTAAGCTTTACAGTTGAAAAGTTTTCGAGAAAATTTTCTAATTTCAGGCTACAAAAC
Organism: uncultured Oscillatoriaceae bacterium; assembly: GCA_965650385.1. Classification (GTDB taxonomy): domain Bacteria; phylum Cyanobacteriota; class Cyanobacteriia; order Cyanobacteriales; family Laspinemataceae; genus Laspinema. The sequence continues at coordinate 4,171 of CBFGOM010000301.1, read as the reverse complement.
TGGCAAAACCAGCTTGTATCCACTGGCACTTAAAACCTAGGAACAACCCCAAAAATTAATTTGGCGGGGGATCCAGATTGATTTCCTCCTTTAAAGCTTAAAAGTAGAAAATAAGGCCGAAAACCCTTGGGCTGTAAAGCTTACGGTGCAAGGAAAATTTTAGAATGAAATAGCCCTACCCCTTGCCAAGGGGAGGGTTAGGGTGGGGTCCCTCTTGAACCCGGTCCTCCATCATCCTTCTACTTCTTCACAAATCCGCTGAAAGGCCGCTCCTGGGTCTTCCGAGGCGGTGATGGGTCGTCCGATGACCAAATAATCAGCCCCAGCTTTGATCGCCTCTTTCGGCGTCATGGCACGTCGTTGATCTCCCGCGTCTGACCAAGTGGGACGAACTCCGGGGCAGACTAACAGAAACTCAGGGCCACAAACCGATCGCAATTGGGCCGCTTCGTGAGGAGAACAAACTGCCCCAGGTAAGCCACTCTCTTTGGCGAGTAAAGCCATTTGTAAGGCATATTCGGGCAATTCAACGGGAATTTTGAGGTCAAAGGCTAAATCCCGGGAATTGAGACTGGTTAACAAGGTAATGGCGATGAGTTTAGGCGCTTGCTCTCCGGCAGTTTCGACTAAGGTGGTTTGAGCATCTTTGAGCGCCCTGCGTCCACAGGTGGCGTGAATGGTCAGCAAATCGACGTGATACTGGGCCGCAGACCGACAGGCCCCCGCCACGGTGTTGGGGATATCGTGAAATTTCAGGTCAAGAAAAATTCGTTTTTGACGAGTTTTCAGTTCAGAGAGGATGCTAGGACCAGAACTAACAAACAGTTCTAGTCCCACTTTCCAAAACGAGACCTCGGGAAGGGCATCAATCAGGGTGAGGGCCTCGGTTTGATTGGGGACATCCAGAGGGACAATAATGCGATCGCAAACAGACATAATTGCAGGGGAGAGGTGGGATAAAGGTTAGGACTGGACTAGACGCACGAATTTCTTTTTACCGACTTGTAAAACCTTATGATTGAGGTCGGCAGCGGATTCAAAGGAGAGATTTTCATCAGCGATGCGATCGCCATCTAAACGCACGGCCCCCCCTTTAATTTGGCGACGCGCATCCGAACTACTGGCGCATAATCCAGTCAGATTGAGGATATAAAACAGTTTGGCGGGAAATTCCACCCCTGCTAAGGAAAATTCTGGGACCGCTTCCGCCTGGGTGGCATCCCCTTGAACTAGGGTTTCCGCTGCGCGTCGTGCCTCCGTTGCCGCCTCTTCCCCATGTTGATGCGCCACCACCGTAGTGGCTAGTAATTTTTGGCGATCGCGGGGGTTTTCCGGTAACTCGTCCAACGCTAAAGGCGTTAACAGTTCAAAATATTGCTCAATCAGGGAGTCGGGAATCTTCTCCAACTTGGAATACATGGATAACGGGTCTTCTGCTAAACCCACATAATTATTCAGGGATTTAGACATCTTTTGGGTGCCATCGGTCCCCAGCAAAATCGGCATCAGGAGGCCAAACTGAGGGATCTGGCCGAAATAGCGCTGTAAATCCCGTCCGACAGCGATATTAAACTTTTGGTCCGTACCTCCGAGTTCCACATCAGACTGAACCGCCACCGAATCATACCCCTGCATCAAGGGATAGAGAAACTCATGAAGGTAGATGGGGTTGCCTTTCTCATAGCGATCGGCGAATCCTTCTTTCGCCAACATTTGTCCCACCGTCATCGTGGTTAAGAGTTCCTGAATTTGGGCTAAATTCAGCTTCGACAACCATTCCGAGTTGTAGCGAATTTCTAAACGTCCGGGGGTATCGAAATCTAAAATAGAACGAACTTGGTCGAGATAGGTTTGGGCGTTGTGCTGGACATCTTCCTGCGAGAGTTGGCGACGGACTTCTGATTTACCCGTGGGGTCGCCAATTTGGGCGGTAAAGTCCCCAATAATCAGAACCGCTGTATGACCTGCATCTTGAAACGCCCGCATTTTTCGCACGGGAATACTGTGACCCAGATGGATATCGGCACCTGTGGGGTCGATGCCTAGCTTAACCCGTAAGGGACGGTCTGCACGGTGCAGACGGGCAACCAAGGACTCATTGGGGTCCTGGGATTCCGGTTGATTGGGAAAAATTTCGCTGACACCACGGTGCAGCCAGGATAAACTTTGATTCAAGGGTTTTAATCTTCTAGTGCCAGGGTGTACAACTGCTTGACTTTGCTTCGTGACTTACAAGTGTACCGAAAAATTGGGTAACCCCTCACCCTCACCCTATCTAAAATAACGGTGAACTCGGTTCTTGGGGTGGGGAACGTAATCACGGCGTGAGGGAGTGAAGGGTACTATAATTGCCAAAATTAGTGCTAAAAATCAGTGCTAAAAAAAACTAAGGCGCTCTACCTGTGGAGTGTTTCATTGATCACGCGCTGTGTTCAGGCCCCCTACAGTCTAGTCACGGTTGGGGAATTTTCGGGAAGCGATCGCCCTAAACCCGCAAAGTCTAGTCCCAGGGACTACACTGAGATTGCGATCGGGCGATCCGGATTGTTCGGGTTGCAACTTGACGATCTATTTATGGAATTATGGGAGCAAGAGTTTGGGACTCCGACAGAAACGGACCAGGGATGATAAACTGCATCGGTGAAATCGCTTCCCCCAATTGTTCAGCGATCGCGCTAAAATTGCTCCCAAATGACTTGACCTCACCTGTATCCCCAGTTGCCCGGTCCCCCTTTCATCCTTATTGAGCTTTGATTATAGAGAGGAAGTAAAATCGCCGTGTCTACTAACACGATTAGACAAAATTCCCCTGGAGACTCCGCACCAATTTTCAGTTTTTTTCAGGGCGTCAGCAAAGTCACCGCAGGAACTCTGCTTGGAATGACCATGTTGCTCAGTTCGGTCGTGGCTGGTGGACTGGTCGGCTTGGCTTTGAGCTTCCGCAACCTCCCTGACGTCCGAGTTTTACGCACTTATGTTCCCACAGAAACAACGTACATTTATGACATTAAGGGGACTCTTTTAACCCGGATTCATGATGAAGCCAACCGGGAAGTGGTTCCTTTAGATAATATTTCCCCGAACCTCAAACGAGCAGTTCTAGCCATTGAAGATAGTCATTTTTACCTTCACCACGGGATTAACCCCGGTGGGGTGATGCGGGCCTTAGTCGCTAACCTAGAACAAGGGGAGACCGTCGAAGGGGGTTCGACCCTAACGATGCAGTTGGTTAAAAACCTATTTTTGTCCCCGAATCGCTCTTTTAGCCGGAAAGCGGCTGAGGCGGTTCTAGCGATTCGTATGGAGCAAATTCTCGAAAAAAACGAGATTTTAGAATTCTATCTGAATCAGGTGTATTGGGGGCATAACCTATACGGGGTTGAAACCGCTTCCCAAAGCTATTTTAATAAGCCCTCCTCAGAGTTGACCCTGGCAGAGGCGGCCATGCTGGCGGGCATTATCCAGGCCCCGGAAGAATACAGCCCCTTTGTCAACTATCCCCTAGCTAAACAACGGCAGGCAGTGGTTTTGGGCCGAATGCGGGCCCTTAAATGGATTACGGCAGAAGAAGAAGCCAAAGCGCGTCAGCAACCGCTATTGGTGGGACGAATTACCTCGTTTGGTCAAAGCAATCTGCCTTATGTGACCGATGCGGTGATTCAGGAGTTGACCCGCCGTTTCGGTCGGGATGCAGTCCTCAAGGGCGGGATGCGGGTTCAAACCACCATTGATATGAATTTCCAACGCATGGCCGAAGAAACGGTCCGACGTTGGCATGAGCGGCTTTATTATCAAGGATTGTTCTATAGCCGCACTAACGGTCAAGTTGCCCTAGTGGCAGTGGATCCGCGCACTCACTTCGTGAAAGCGATGGTGGGGGGTGTGGATTTCCAAAGTAGCCAATATAACCGAGCGATTCAAGCCCGACGGCAAACAGGTTCGGCGTTTAAGCCGTTTGTTTATTATGCGGCCTTTGCGTCGGGTCAGTACGGCCCGGACTCCATTGTTCAGGATAGCCCGGTGAGCTATCGTGACGGGGATGGGTATTACTCCCCGCAAAACTATGGCGGCGGGTTTTCAGGGGCGGTATCGATTCGCAAGGCATTGGAAGTTTCCCTGAACATTCCGGCGATTAAACTCGGCCAAGCGGTCGGTTTAAATAAAGTGATTG
>CBFGOM010000300.1:0-4927 GCA_965650385.1 uncultured Oscillatoriaceae bacterium | reverse complement strand
CTCACCGCGCTTTACTACTTTAACTAACCCTCCCGGGTTTGTCAAGCGTTTTTGGAGATTTTTTTAAACTTTTTAAAGAAAAAGTCTGGAAGCCTTTCACGGGGCGAGTTTTAGGCGAGAATAAATAATGAACTTGCTTGTAGAGGAAAGCGAACCGTGAATTTTCAGTCTGTGATTGCTACGTTAAATCAGTTTTGGGCCGATCGCGGTTGTCTGATTGCCCAGCCCTACGATATTGAAAAAGGCGCAGGCACCATGAATCCCCATACTTTCTTAAGGGCGATTGGTCCGGAGCCTTGGTCTGTGGCTTATGTGGAACCTTGCCGTCGTCCCACGGATGGGCGCTATGGCGAGAACCCCAACCGCTACCAACACTATTATCAGTACCAAGTCATCATCAAACCCTCCCCCAACAATATCCAGGATCTGTATCTGGATTCCCTGCGGGCTTTAGGGATCCGTCCGGAAGACCGGGATATTCGGTTTGTGGAGGATAACTGGGAGTCTCCCACTCTAGGAGCCTGGGGCGTCGGCTGGGAAGTGTGGCTCGATGGCATGGAAATTACTCAATTTACTTACTTCCAACAATGTGGAGGCATCGATTGCCGTCCCGTCTCCATTGAGATTACTTATGGACTGGAGCGCTTAACGATGTATCTCCAGGAAAAAGATGCCTTTACAAAGATTAACTGGACTGATGAGGTGACTTATGGGGATGTTCACCTTCAAGGAGAAGTGGAGCAGTGTGTCTATAACTTCGAGGCATCTAATCCAGATTTACTGTTCAAGCTGTTTGCACTTTATGAAGAGGAGGCGGAACAGCTAACGGCCCGAGGATTGGTGGCCCCTACCCTGGATTATGTCCTGAAGTGTTCTCATACCTTTAATCTATTAGATGCTAGAGGAGTTATTTCCGTTACTGAGCGGACTCGTTATATTGGCCGGATCCGCAATTTGGCGCGACGGGTCGCTCATCTGTATCTGGCGCAACGGGAGAAGTTGGGATTCCCACTTCTGAAAGGTGATGCCGTTGATCAAGCTTCGGCTGCTTAAGTGGGTTTACCCCATGATATTGAATTAAAGAGTAAAGAATTAGGAGAAGGAATGATCGAGCTGAGTGAAGTCCTCGAACCGATCGCCAGTCAATTCCGTAGTTTGGGAGTGCCTGAGCCGATTGTGCATTGGGGACATCCCCTGATGATGGGGATTGTGATCTTTGTAATGGGCAGTTATGTCGGTTGGTCCGGATGGCGCGGACGAGTTGCACCGGATAAGGATGCGGCAGTTAAGGCCCGCAGAGACCATCGGAAGCTGGCCCCTTGGATGTTCCTATTTATGGCCCTTGGTTATACCGGAGGAGTTTTATCCCTAGTGATGCAACGAGAGCCGATTTTAGAAAGCCCTCATTTTTGGACGGGTTCGATACTATTGGTGTTGTTAGCCCTGAATGGAGGGATGTCTTTAGGATTTCAGGGCGATCGCCTGAGCCTACGGGCTGCTCATGCCTATTTAGGAACTGTGGCTCTGGGGCTAATGCTTGTTCATGCTCTGCTAGGTTTAAAACTGGGTCTATCTCTATAGAAATAGAAAAAGAAGAGGAAAGCGCAACTTGATGACTTCTGCTCCTTTAGTCGTTCTGTGTTTGACCTATATTTTAGGATTGCTCTGCACCCGTTCTACCTGGGGAGGATTAATGGTCCTGAGTGTGATGGGAGCGATCGCCGCCATCCTCTTGCTGAAAGTCCCATTTCCCAAACGCCTTGAAGTCCTAAAAGCTGGGTTACAACCGAGAATTTGGCTAATCGCAGGAGCAATCGGGTTTCTAGCGACCCTCTATTTACCTATGCGGCAGCCACAAATCGGCGTGAATGATATCAGTCGGTTTGTGGCTGCCGCCGAGGCACCCACTCAGCAACAATTGGTGAACGTTTTTGGCAAGGTAACGAGTTCACCGCGATTAACTCGTAGCAACCGCATTCAATTTTGGTTTGAGCCTAACCAAGTGATTGAAATTGTTGGGACTTCTGGAAATGGGGGGAGTGATACGGCAAAAACCCAAACCGTTACGGGTAAGCTCTATGTCACTGTTCCATTACTTCAAGGCACTGGGTTATATCCAGGTCAACGGGTGGAGGTAACGGGTCGATTGTACTTGCCTCAACCGGCAGCAAATCCCGGAGGGTTTGACTTTCAAGCTTATTTGGCAAGAGAAGGAACTTTTGCTGGGTTAGCGGGACGACAGGTGAATTTTCTGCCGAGCGATCGCCCGTCTAATTCCTGGGGAATGTGGCAACTCAGACGGCGGATTCTGCGTGCGCAAGTCCGTGGGTTGGGAGTGCCAGAAGGTCCCATCCTCAGCGCGATGGTTTTAGGAACACGTGCGGTCGATCTTCCCCATGACATCCGCGAACGGTTTATGCAAGTCGGTTTAGCCCATGTCTTAGCTGCATCTGGATTTCATGTGGCGGTGATTTTAGGATTGGTGCGCTCCCTCACTCGCCGGTTTGCGGAGAAGGCCCAATTTGGGTGGGGGGCGGCAGTTTTAATTATCTATGTGTTGGTAACAGGCGGTTCACCTTCGGTTTTACGAGCAGCATTAATGGGTTGTGCAGCATTACTGGCCCCTTTGATGCAGCGTCAGATAAATGCTTTGGGGTCTCTGCTACTGGCAGCGACTTTGTTGCTAATCTGGAATCCTCTGTGGATTTGGGATTTAGGATTTCAACTCAGTTTTTTGGCAACGCTAGGATTGTTAGTCTCGACCCCACCGGTTTTAAAGCGGTTGGATTGGTTACCTCCAACGATCGCCTCTTTGATTGCAGTCCCGATCGCTGTGTCGGTTTGGGTGCTACCGCTGCAACTCTATATCTTTGGAGTCTTAGCTCCATACAGTATTAAATTAAATATTCTCCTGTCGTTGCCTTTGGCTGGAATTACACTGGGGGGATTTATCAGTGCGATCGCTGCTGCAATCTGGCCTCTAGCTGGGACAGCAATAGCTTGGTTGCTGTACTATCCTCTGAAATTGACGATTGCCCTTGTGGAATTTGTCAGCCAATTACCTGGGAATTCGATTGCTACAGGAACGCTCTCGATGGTCCAGGTCGTGATCCTCTATGGAATCCTGATATCAGTGTGGTTGATTCCATGGTTGCATCAAAAACGGCGATGGGTGTTGGGATTGCTGTTTGCCGTGGGTTTGGTGGTAGTGCCGGTGTTATATGCTCAGACGACAGTCTTTCAAATTACGGCCCTGGCAACTCGTGGAGATCCAGTGTTGGTGGTTCAAGATCGAGGGAAAGCGGTTGTCATTAACAGTGGAGATGATGCGACTGCGCGATATGCCCTGTTGCCTTTTCTACGACAGCAGGGGGTGAATCAAATTGATTGGGCGATCGCCACAATGCCTGTGAATTACCGCAGTGGGTGGTATCAAGTTTTGGATAGTTTACGAGTCCGGGTGTTTTCTTCGCCGCCAACCGGCCCCTCTCAGAGTGACGATCGGCCTTTACTAACAAATTTAAGCAATCGAAAAGGGTCGTATCATCCTTTACCAATGGGACAAACCTTGGCAGTGGGGACAATGGGAGTTCAGGTGGTGAGCCTGAAGCCCTCAGTGGTGCAGTTCCAAATTCGCAATCAAATGTGGTTTTTACTGGGGGATTTGAATCCTTCGCAACAAAGCCATTTAGTCACAGCGGGTTCATTGCTGGAGGTTAAGGATGGGGAGTCACCGTTGCGGGTGTTATGGTGGTCCGGAGAACAGTTAGCTCCTTATTTAGTGGAGGCCCTGCAACCGTCTGTAGCGATCGCATCCGAGGAGGCGATCGACCCGCAAACAGAACGATTACTGAGGCAACGCAATACTCAAATTTATACCCTTGGTCGCGAAGGGGCGATTCAATGGAATTCCCGGGATGGCTTTGGAGCAACCTTGGATCCCCTAGAGGCTGAAAATCTTTTCCTCTAGGACTTCCCAAACCGGATGAGATAGAGTAACATGAGCAATTGGAGAGGTGGCAGAGCGGTTGAATGCGGCAGACTCGAAATCTGTTATGGTGTCACAGCCATCGGGGGTTCGAATCCCCCCCTCTCCGTTTCTAAATTTTGGTTGCAGAATGCAAGCAAGAGGCTCGTACTCCGGAGAGTTGTTGTACCATAAGAGGCGGGAAACCCCCATCAAAGCTTCTTGCTAATGATGCCTCCACCTACACATAAATGCAGCATCCCCAGGGCAGTATTGCTCTGGATGCAATCTTCACGATTCATAGTCTTTTCGCTGACTCCAATTTCTTTGGGAAAAGTTTCAAAAAACTACATTTAATCACTGAACGTTAACTCGCGCTATTCAAGAATAGGGAGGAACGCAGTTTATGAATTGACAAATATCATCGAGCGAAAGCTAACCCCTGTCAAAAACGAAAATTGCAAAACTATACTTAAACTGAAGTCTTCCTCGTCGATTATTGCTACAGGAAACTCAACAGTTTTACTCCGTATCATTTTTAAATAAAATCTAACAATTTTGGAGGAACGAGAAGTAGCTGGCCGGATATCAATCGGTCTATCTCGACCCAAATGGCTTTTCCTTCGCGGGTTCCTTCAAAGAAGGGGACAGAATCGAGTTCATAAAATTTGCGATCGCTAAAATCACAGCGGTAGAGTTGAATGATTTCATGTCGCGGTTTGCCGTTATAGATAAAAATATTTTCTAGGCAACCTAGGTAATGAATATTGGTCACTTCCCCTTTCACTTCTTCTTGGAATTCTCGTTTTAAAGCAGTGAGGCTGTTTTCGCCAAACTCTATACCTCCTCCTAATGGTCGATAAAATGACTGGTGTGTGACCGAATCATAGCCTTCAGAAACAAAAAGGCGATTTTGGTCTTGAATTAGCCCTAATGTAATGACCCTAATTTTGGGATGTT
>CBFGOM010000299.1:0-5114 GCA_965650385.1 uncultured Oscillatoriaceae bacterium | reverse complement strand
AGCGTGAAGTTCCATCTCATTCCAGAAAATTACTTATTGAACTTTGATGATTTTAAAATTAAGCCACTAACTGTTCCGTAAACTCAATCAAATTATCCATTTCCTCCTAACTAAACCCCCTTTACACAGCATCCTCTCCAAACCTATCTAACGGTTCCTCCTACAAATCTGCTACCTCCAAACGACGCTTTTTCATAAACACATTTTTCCCCCGCCCCTTAAAAAATGCCTCACCTGCTGTTCTGCTACCCTAGGATCGCGGCTTTGTCGCTTCGCCTCCACAACGGCGATCGCCTCGCCGTTTGGCTGATAGAGACAATAGTCCGTAACTCCGTTCCAAGGTGCTGCATCGTAACCATCAACCGGAATCTCTATCCCCACCTGGTTTGGATCTTCGAGATTCCATCCTGCTATCTGTAGGGCTTTATCGATTAATTCTTTTCGGGTGTTCGCTTCGTTACGAGACATTAAAATATTATTTGCTGGCCTAATTTAGAGATAGTGCGCGATCGCTCCACTCCTCTATATTTACCCTACAACAGGTCGTCAACTTCATCCAACGGATGTTTTGGGGTCACCCACTCCAAAGTTGGGTCATCTTTGAGCAGTTCTCGATTGAAAGCAAACCCTACCGATTATCCCATAGCTGAGGCGATCGCTAGACCAACTCAGCATGAGGTGAATTCTTACAAAAACATATCAAACCGTAGGAATGGCCCAAGTCCAGATAAAATAGGGTTACTGTACTCTGGTGCAACGCCCTAATCCATGTCTGCAATCTCAAACGCCCCCTTTTCTCCGGAAGAAATCGCTGCCGAAAGTCTGAAACCGGCAGAATATGAAGAAATCGTCAAACGCCTAGGACGTCATCCCAATAAAGCAGAATTGGGAATGTTTGGTGTAATGTGGTCCGAACACTGTTGTTATAAGAACTCCCGTCCCCTGCTCAAACAGTTTCCCACCACCGGCGATCACATCCTAGTCGGTCCTGGAGAAAATGCTGGGGTGATAGACTGCGGAGACGGATTGCGCCTCGCCTTTAAAATCGAATCCCATAACCACCCCTCGGCGATCGAACCCTTCCAAGGTGCAGCCACCGGGGTTGGCGGCATCCTCCGAGATATCTTTACAATGGGTGCTCGTCCCATCGCCCTTCTCAACTCCCTCCGCTTCGGAAACATCGAAGACCCCCGCACTCGCCGCATCTTCACTGGCGTTGTAGAAGGAATCAGTCATTACGGCAATTGTGTTGGAGTCCCCACTGTAGGCGGCGAGGTGTACTTCGATCTCGCCTATACTGGCAATCCCCTCGTCAATGTCATGGCATTAGGGATAATGGAAACCCCGGAAATCGTCAAATCTGGTGCTTCTGGTGTCGGTAACCCCGTGCTCTATGTTGGTTCTACCACTGGCAGAGATGGCATGGGAGGAGCGAGTTTTGCTAGTGCAGAATTGACGGATAAATCCGCAGACGATCGCCCTGCCGTCCAAGTTGGGGACCCCTTCTTAGAAAAATCCCTGATTGAAGCCTGTTTAGAAGCCTTTAACACCGGCGCAGTAGTTGCCGCGCAGGATATGGGTGCTGCGGGAATTACCTGTTCCACCTCGGAAATGGCGGCGAAAGGCAATCTCGGCATTGAATTGGATTTAGACTTAATCCCTGTCCGAGAAACCGGCATGGTTCCCTACGAGTTCCTACTCTCCGAATCCCAGGAACGGATGCTATTTGTGGCGCACAAGGGACGGGAACAGGAACTGATTGAGATTTTCCATCGTTGGGGACTGCAAGCGGTAATTGCCGGGACTGTCATTGCTGAACCCATTGTGCGGATTCTCCATCAAGGAGGCGTTGCCGCAGAAATTCCCTGCCGCGCTTTAGCGGAAGATACCCCCATTTACGATCGCCAGTTAATGGCAGAACCCCCAGAATATGCCCAAAAAGCATGGCAATGGACTCCCGATACTCTCCCCCCTTGCACGGCAGAAGGCATCGAAATTCAAGGCAAATCCCAGACTTGGACTGATATTTTACTGCAATTATTAGATACTCCTACCATTGCCTCGAAGCGGTGGGTGTATCGGCAATACGATCATCAGGTGCAGAATAATACCGTCTTGCTGCCGGGAGGGGGAGATGCAGCAGTCGTCCGTTTACGTCCCCAAGCACCCCTCTCCTCCAGTCCCGCTACCCATCGCGGGGTTGCTGCTACTGTAGATTGCAATTCCCGGTATGTGTATCTGGACCCCTATGAAGGGGCAAAGGCAGTGGTGGCAGAAGCTGCCCGGAATTTAAGCTGTGTTGGTGCCGAACCCATTGCTGTTACAGATAATCTCAATTTCGGCAGTCCCGAAAAACCCGTCGGCTATTGGCAGTTGGCATCCGCTTGTCAAGGTATTTCTGAAGCTTGTACTGAGTTTGCTACTCCCGTGACTGGGGGGAATGTCTCTCTGTACAATGAAACTCTTGATGCCAAGGGGGAACCAACGCCGATTTATCCCACCCCAGTGATTGGCATGGTGGGATTGATTCCGGATATTACCCAAGTTTGTGGACAAGGGTGGCGCAATCCTGGGGATGGGATTTATCTATTAGGATTGCCAATTACTGCGATAACCAAAAATGTTTCTTTAGGCGGTTCGGAATATTTAGCCGCCATTCATGAAACTATTGCCGGGAAACCGCCGGTTGTGGATTATCCGTTGGAACGACAAGTCCAAGCAACGGTAAGAGAAGGGATTCGCCAAGGGTGGATACAATCAGCCCACGATTCGGCTGAAGGTGGCTTAATGGTGGCTTTGGCTGAATCCTGTATTGGCGGGAAGTTAGGGGCGAAAATTACTCTAAATGTGGATGCAGCAAGCGTCTCGCGTTGGGATGAAATCCTATTTGCTGAAGGGGGTGCGCGAATTGTAGTGTCGGTGTCTCCAGAACAGGTGGAAAACTGGGAATCTTATTTACAAGAGCACCTGGCAGGAAATTGGCAAAAAATTGGGGAAGTATCGGAAATCCAGACGGGTTTGATTGTTAATTCCGATGTTAACCTTCCCTTAATTGACGTTAGTATGACAGATATGCGCGATCGCTGGTCGAATGCCATCGAACGTCGCCTATCTGCATCCCCAAACCTTCCCGGTTGATTGACTACCCCAAACAGGAGCGAAGCCGTAAGCATGATCCCCAATCGTCCCTTGTCCTCTGACGAGCATTATCCTGCATCCGCAGAGTCTTTGAGTGAACCAACTGAGGTTAACCCGGCTATGTCCAACCGCCCGGATAAACCCGAAGAAGCCTGCGGCGTGTTTGGAGTTTATGCCCCCGGTGAAGATGTGGCGAAAATGACCTATTTTGGTCTCTATGCCCTTCAGCATCGGGGTCAAGAATCCGCTGGAATTGCTACGTTTGATAGTAATGCCCAAGTCCATCTCCATAAAGGGATGGGGCTAGTGTCCCAAGTCTTTAATGAGACGATTCTGGAGGAATTACCCGGACATTTGGCTGTGGGACATACCCGGTATTCCACCACGGGAACCAGTCGCGTGGTGAATGCTCAACCGGCGGTGGTGCAAACCCGTTTAGGTCCTCTGGCCTTAGCACATAATGGTAATCTTGTCAATACGGCAACCTTGGGTCAAGAGTTAATTGAACAAGAATGCAACCTCGTCACCACGACGGATTCCGAAATGATTGCCCTGGCGATCGGGCTGGAAGTGGATAAGGGCAAAGATTGGTTAGATGCTGCGATTAGTGCCTTTCATCGGTGTAAGGGAGCCTATAGCTTGGCGATCGCCACTCCCAAAGGCATCATGGGCGCTCGGGACCCCAACGGCATTCGTCCCCTGGTGATTGGTACGTTAGAAGGCAACCCCACCCGCTATGTTCTGGCTTCCGAAACCTGTGGGTTAGACATCATCGGTGCAGAATACCTGCGGGATGTGGAACCGGGAGAATTAGTCTGGATTGGAGAAGAAGGATTAGCCTCATTCCATTGGAGTCAAGAATCCCAACGCAAACTCTGTATCTTTGAAATGATATACTTTGCGCGCCCCGATAGCATCATGTGCAATGAGTCCTTGTATAGCTACCGCCTGCAACTGGGACGACAACTCGCAAAAGAATCTCCAGCGGATGTAGATATTGTGATTGGCGTTCCTGACTCCGGCATTCCGGCGGCGATTGGCTTTTCCCAGACATCGGGCATTCCCTACGCTGAGGGACTGATTAAAAACCGCTACGTTGGGCGGACCTTTATCCAACCGACTCAACACATGAGGGAGTCCGGGATCAAAATGAAGCTCAACCCCCTCAAAGATGTCCTTGTGGGCAAAAAAGTCTTAATGGTGGATGATTCTATCGTGCGCGGTACCACCAGCCGCAAAATCGTCAAAGCCTTGCGCGATGCCGGTGCAACGGAAGTACACATGAGGATTTCATCCCCACCCGTGACTCATCCCTGCTTCTACGGCATCGATACCGACAGTCAGGATCAACTCATTGCAGCGACTAAATCCGTCGCAGAGATTGAAGCGCAAATCGAAGTCGATTCCCTTGCCTATCTCAGTTGGGAAGGAATGCTGATTGCTACAGGAGAAGACACTAGCCGCTTCTGTTCCGCCTGTTTCACCGGCGATTATCCGATTCAAATCCCCGACCCCGTGAAACGTTCTAAGCTGATTATGGAGAAGGCTCTCTCGACTACTCCCGCAGGCTAAAGCCTGGGGCACTTGAGGAATTAGCCCGCCTACGTGGGCTAAACATCGTGTTTTCTTCCCCCGGTTATAGAGACAGCCTGAAATCATTATTTCTTGTAGGGGCGCAATGCTTGTGCCCCAAGCAATCAAGGGCGCAAGCATTGCGCCCCTACAATCTACATAGCTTGACAGGGCTAGATTAGACTTTTTGTTGCTTGATGGCTACAGCTTGAATAGATGATACTGTATAAACAAAAGCTATTAAAAGAACTAGATTTGAACATCACTTCAATACCCATCGGCGCTTCCTAAGCCTTTAAAGCACTGTTGAACTGAGGAAGATGGGGCAGGATATAGCAAGGTTCACTGGACTTGCTGGATAGCTACTTGGGTTTCTCTTAATACCCATTCTTTTAAATTATGCG
>CBFGOM010000298.1:0-5162 GCA_965650385.1 uncultured Oscillatoriaceae bacterium | reverse complement strand
AATACTCCTTAAAGGAAAGAGCAATCATGCCCAAATCTAGTTTTTAAAGAGCCATTTTCTCTATGAAAGCCCGCGCACGCAGGCTTTATTCGTATAGCCCGAGGCTTGAAGCTGCGGGGGCGATGAGAACAACCCCACCCTACACCCTCCCCTTGCCAAGGGGAGGGGACCGGAGTAGCCTCTGGGGTGCTTTAAACTATCAACTCGAAGGACTCAGTAAAATCAGTTGCCGTTTTTGCAAACTTCTCACTTCTTCTAAATCCAAATTCCCTCCTGCCAAAATCTCTCCAACAGTTTTCATTCCTTCCCCTTCCTGGGAATTGGCATCACAGCCTTTCATGAACTCAAACTCATCGTCGGATAAGGTGACGAGTTGATAGTTGTAATCAAATAAATGTTGTGAGGGCCATCCTTGTAAACAGAGACTCACTTCGGGAATCGCTTGTAACAAGGCTTGGTCATTCTCCCAGTCCATTTTAACCAGGGGAGGACGGGCGAGGAAAAACTCATAATGGGTGATTTCTGGATCTAACAGTTCAATGAGTCGATATCGGGCCCGATCGCCTAACTTTTGCGCTTCTGCCATCAACTCCGAATCCTGACCTAACAACCGCTCAATATTCCAATAATCCGGATTCGAGAACCCTAAAAACTCTAACCCCGACGCATCAATCAACTCAAACAACGTATCGATGTTATAGTCAATCTCTTGAGGATGCAGATACATATCGGCAAAATTGGCATCCCGGTGATTTTCCATCGACCATCGTTCTTTTTCCCGCTTCACTAAACGATTATTGTCTGGTAATGCTGCAAATACTTTCCGCCCAATTTTCACCCCTTCTTGATAGTCGCCGGATTTCTCCCCTTGCAGGAGAGCGATCGCCTGTTGCATGAGTTGAATTTCCCAGCGTCCTAACTCCGCATACACAAAAATATGCATAATTCCCCCAGGGGCCAACTTCGTCGCTAATGCTTGAATCCCGCGAATCGGATCCGGCAGGTGATGCAACACCCCCACACAATTAATGTGGTCAAATTCCCCTTCCAGTTGCGCGACGTCATAAATACTGAGATGATGGAACTCCACCCGAGAGGCCCCAGAACGCCGACAACGCTCCTGAGCCACCTCTAAGGCCCCCCCGCTTAAATCAATCCCGGTAATCTGCGCTTCTGGGTTCAGATGCACCAAATATTCGGTTCCTACACCCGTCCCGCATCCCGCATCCAAAATCCGGACTGCCTGAGTTGCCGGTTTGCGCCCAGTGCAGAAGGCATAAGCCGCAAGCCAAGTCCAGCGCCAATTATACCCCGGAGGCGGTTCATCGAGGAGGGCTTCCGGGGGAAACGGATAAGTATCATACAGTTGTCTAACCGCAGCAGTAATCTCTTCAGAGTTTGGCATAATGGCAAGTTTGGTGGATGGATGAGGGACAGAAATACAACGGGGACCCCGGCGATCGCCAAGCCCCCTAACCTGATGTAAATCACAGGTTTGAAATTACAAATTTATAGTTTACAATCCAGAACGTAACAAAACTTATCTTTTTTCTCAGTTAGGTGCCGCGATCCAATATGATGGCACGATAGCCACTGGGTCAAAGTTCTACATAATTCTTAACATAAGAGGGGGTGATACCGAATCGTTTTAAGCTAAAAACTATGTCAAAGTAAACCCCCGATAGTGGGTGAAAGGACATGGGAAAGCCGAAGGGAGGAAGCCAACATTAAGGACAACCTGATCGACGTCAATCCTTCATCCTGACTCAGTGTGGCAATTTAAAGCGGCATCTAAACCCATTGATGCCACAAAATGATAATTCTATTGGGAGCTTTTGAAATCAGATGACTGTAAAGGCAAGTGGTGGAAGCTCAGTTGCGCGTCCGCAACTCTATCAAACCGTCCCCGTTGCAACCATTTCCCAAGCGGAACAACAAGACCGCTTTCCGGGAAAAAGCGAACTGACCGAACTACAGGCGTTTTTCCAATCCGGAACCAAACGGCTGGAGATTGCTGAAGTTTTGACCAAAAATTCAGAACTGATCGTCTCCCGTGCCGCTAACCGGATTTTCACGGGTGGATCGCCGATGGCATTCCTAGAGAAGCCGAAAGAACCGACCGTGATTAACGCCCCCGTCGGTGCAAATCAAGACCTCAAACAGGGCATGATGCTCGGAACCACCACCTATGTGGAAAGCAAAGGTGGGTTCTTAGAAGGGTTACGGAACATTTTCAGTGCTTCTAGCGGCCCCATCCCCTCGGGATTCCAACCGATTAATATTGCCCGGTACGGTCCTGGAAACATGACCAAATCCCTGCGAGATTTGAGCTGGTTCCTGCGTTACCTGACCTACGCAATGGTTGCCGGAGACCCGAACATCATTTCGGTGAACGTGCGCGGTTTGCGGGAAATCATTGAAAGAGCCTGTTCTTCTGCCGCAACCCTGGTGGCATTGCAAGAAATGAAGGCAGCCTCTTTAAGCTACTTCAAGCAGGATGAAGTCAGCCGGACCCTGATAGGCGAATATTTCGAGGTTTTGATTACTGAATTTAAAGCCCCGACGCCTTCGGATAAAGTCCGTCAAACCGGCAGTACCGATAAACAAGGCTTGCAACTGCCGCAAATCTACTTCCTCGCCTCTGAGCGTCGTCAGAAGTTCGTCATGAAAACGGGACTCTCGACTTCAGAAAAAGAAGAAGTGATCAAAGCTGCCTATCGGCAAATCTTTGAGCGGGATATTACTCGCGCCTACAGTTTGGGTGTTTCTTACCTGGAATCTCAGGTGAAGAATGGCACCATCTCGATGAAAGAGTTTATCCGGCGCTTGGGTCTGTCGCCCCTGTATCGGCAGCAGTTTTATGAAAAGTTTGTGAACAGCCGTGTGGTGGAATTGGCACACCGTCATTTCCTCGGACGTGCTCTGAGTTCTCGCGAGGAATTTAACAAATACTTTGCGATCGTTTCCCAAGGGGGTTTACCCGCTTTGGTGAACGCCTTAGTCGATTCTCAGGAATATTCTGATTACTTCGGCGAGGAAACGGTACCTTACCTGCGCGGTTTGGGCCAAGAAGCCCAAGAGTGCCGGAACTGGGGCCCTCAATTTGACCTGTTTAATTACAGTGCACCGTTCCGCAAAGTCCCGCAATTTATCACCCTGTTTGCGGACTACAATCGGCCTCTGCCGGATCAGCACGCTTATGGGGTGGGGAATGACCCGCTGGAAATCCAGTTTGGAGCTATCTTCCCGAAAGAAACCCGCAATCCGAAAAACCGTCCAGCACCGTTTGGCAAAGATGCACGCCGGATCCTGATTCATCGCGGTCCGGGTATCAACAACCAACTCAGCAATCCAGCAGCGCGGGGTGTGTCTCCGGGTTCTCTGGGTGCGAAAGCGATCAAGCTGGATCAAATCCCCAGTGGACAGAAACAGTATGGTCAGCGCGGCGGTATCAAATCCGTGCAAGGGGTGAGTGTCAAATACTCGGAAAGTTCGACTCAAGGGGTGATTACGGCAGCGTATCGCCAAGTGTTTGGCCGGGATGTCTATGATGCTCAACGGCTGAAGTTAGACGAGATTAAGCTGGAAAACGGGGATATTACTCTGCGCGAGTTTATCCGGGCGTTGGCGAAGTCTGATGTGTTCCGGAATCTGTACTGGAGTTCGCTTTATGTTTGTAAGGCGATTGAATACATTCACCGTCGTTTGTTAGGTCGCCCGACCTATGGACGTCAGGAAATGAATGCTTACTTTGATATTTGCTCCAAGAAAGGCTTCTATGCTTTGATTGATGCGCTTATCGATAGTAAGGAGTATGAAGAAGCTTTTGGGGAAGATACGATTCCTTATGAGCGCTATCTGACTCCGGGGGGTCAAGCGTTGCGATCGCTCCGAGTGGGTACGATCGGCGACAAGAACCTCAAAGTCGAGAAAGAAGAATCCTCGCGCTTTATCGAACTGGGGGCCGTTCCCGAGCGATCGATACCCGAAATCGAAACCCGCATCGGTCAAGGGGTTGGCAAACGCCGCGAACAAACCAAGGTGTTCAAGCTCACCAACCGCACTCCGGTGGAAGCTCAAGCGGTCATTCAAGCCGCTTACCGCCAAATCTTTGAGCGCGACTTGAATCCTTATGTGATTAAGAACGAGTTCAGCGCGATCGAAAGCAAACTGCGGAACGGCGAAATTACCGTGAAGGAGTTTATTGAAGGACTGGGGAATTCCAAACTGTATGTCAAGGAATTCTATACTCCCTATCCAAACACCAAGGTGATCGAACTGGGAACGAAGCATTTCCTAGGTCGCGCACCGCTGAATCAGCAGGAAATTCGCAAGTATAACCAAATTCTGGCGACCCAAGGAATCCGAGGATTTATCACGGCAATGGTCAACAGTATGGAGTACCTGCAAGCATTTAACGAGGATACGGTTCCGTATCGTCGCTTCCCGACCCTGCCTGCGGCGAACTTCCCGAATACGGAGAAGCTGTATAACCAGTTGACGAAGCAGAATAAAGACTTGGTAGTACCAAGTTTTGATCCGGTTAACTCCACGATGGACCCGGCTAAAGGTCCGCTGATGGCAAGTGCTATGGCATCCCAAGCAGCACATAAATTGGATGTGGTGCAAGTGGGACGGTCCGTGAGTGGGGTGATGCCGCAACGGTCTACGGCGAGCAAAGTAGCGCGGATTTATCGCGTGAGCGAGCATAAAGACCCGGTAGAGATGGAAAGTGCGATCGATGCCATCTATCGTCAGGTGATGGATATCTACAGTGAAGAAATTCCCGCAGAATTCCGCCTGAATCACGCCGAAGCACAACTGATTCGTGGAGAAATCTCGGTCCGTCAGTTTGTGGGTCAGTTGGCAAGTTCTGAAGCCTACGAAGCTCGGTTTGTCAAGCCTTATCCGAGTTTAAAAGCGTCTGAATTACTCTGCCGTCACCTCTTGGGTCGCACTCCCGCAACCCCTGAAGTGGCTGAGTCCGAGCAATTACTAACTGAAAGCGGTTTAGCCGCAGCAGTGACGGCATTGGTAGAAGGTGCGGAATATAATCGCTATTTTGGCGAGAATGTTGTGCCTTATCCTCGTGCCTAGTCTTGAGGAGGTGCAATTTTTGAGGGGAGATAGGTTTGATTAGATTTATCTCTTCTTGACAAGAG
>CBFGOM010000297.1:0-5163 GCA_965650385.1 uncultured Oscillatoriaceae bacterium | reverse complement strand
TACTGGTCCCCTCAAAATCACACAAAACAATCCGTTCAAAGGCATCGGGTTTCACAATTTTTTTGCTCAGGGTTGAGTAGAGGCTATGGAAAACAACAGAGTTCACAGGCCAAGGGGTTAAGAAGTTTAGGGGTAAGAATATTCAACCGGGGAACCCCTTGTCAAGGGGTTCTGTCCTGTCTGAGTTTCTGAGTCTTCTGCTTGTGGGTATAATTTGAACAGCCATCCGCTTTTAGTCGTGAGATTGTCAACGTTTGGCCTTGATCATCGTTTACAATTTTGTTTAATGCCATGATCTTACCGCGTCAAATTGAGTTTCACCTACCCCCACCGTGCGATCGCCAGACCGTAGATTCGGGGTCTGTTCAACCCTTTTTCCTTCAAGACAATCAACCTTTCCAAGCGCTCTTTGCTGCCGCATTAGATGCCATGATCATCATAGATGACAATGGCTCCTACCTCGATCTCAACCGGGCTGCTTGTATCTTATTTGGGCTGATGCCACAAGACTTGCTCGGATGTAACCTCAGAGATTTTACCACACCGGAGTTTGACTTTGACCAATCTTGGCATAGTTGGTTAGCACAAGGTCAAATCTGTGATCAAGTTCGCCTCATTCGCCCGGATCGGGAAGTGCGAGACCTAAACTATGTTGCCAAAGCCAGTTTTTGGGGTGATTATCACCTACTAATTTTCCGAGAGATTGCTGAATATGCTGAATATAAAGAGTCAACCGAGCCGGTTCAACATCCTATCCCCAATCAAGATTTCTCTCTTTCTTCCTTTAAACCTCACTTAACACCAACCCAACCAAGTGAACAAGAATATCGCTTTCAACAACTGACCCGCCATTTGCCTGGGGTGATTTATCAGTTTCGCCTTCTTCCTGATGGTCAGTCTTATTTCCCTTACGCCAGTGACGGGTTAAAAGACATTTATGGCGTTGCGCCGGATGCTGTGCGTGAGAATTCTGCTCTAGTTTTTGAATCAGTCCATCCCGAAGACCTACCCCGAGTGACCGAGACGATTCTGGAGTCCGGAAAGCAGCTTACCCCGTGGCATTGTGAGTATCGAGTTTGTCATCCCAATGGCCGTGTGATATGGGTTCTCGGCCACTCCACTCCCCAGGCTGAACCGGATGGTGCGATCGCCTGGTATGGCTATATTCGCGATATTACAGAGGTAAAAGCACGAGAAAAAGCCCTGCAAATCAGTGAAAGTAAGTTTCGCAATCTGATTGACAATCTCAATGATATGGTATTTATCATTGATCCGGATGGGAGTTTTAGTTATGTCAGTCCAACGTTTGAATCTATAATGGGATATACCTATTCCGATTTGTTACATCATTCTTTTGCTGAAGTTGTTCATCCTGAAGACCTGGGGCTTTGTAGGGATGCGTTCGAGCGATCGCTGCGGAAGGAAAAAGCCCGGGGATTGGAATATCGCGTATTACATAAAAATGGTTACTATTACTGGCATTCTACAAATGTATCCGCATTACTGGATGATGAGGGACAAGTGATTGCTGCTTTAGGAATTGCCCGATATATTGACGATCAGAAACAGGCCGAAATTGCGGTGAGAGAAAGTCATATTCGGTTACAATTGGCTCTGGATACGACCGGAACTGGAACATGGGACTGGAATATGCAGACCAATGAAATGGTCTTTTCTAACAATCAGTGGAAGAAATTTTTGGGCTATGATGCTGATGAAATTCTGGATCCGGATGAGCTAACCTGGGGAAATCGGGTCCATCCAGAAGATCAAGCTCAGATGTATCAAGAGTTAGAAAACCACATCCAAAAGGGAACAGAAATTTATGAAAATGAACATCGCATTCGCTGTAAAGATGGTTCGTATAAATGGAATTTAGTGATTGGGAAAATTGTGGAATGGGATGATAAAAACAAACCCGTGCGCTTTATCGGGCTTCATAGTGATGTGAGCGATCGCAAGGCGAATGAACTCGCCCTGTTTCAACTCACAGAACAACTGCAAAAAGCCCAACAAGTCGCCCATCTGGGAAACTGGTCGATTGATGTCGCCACTCAAAAACTCACTTGGTCTGATGAGGTTTTTCGCATCTTTGGCCTGAATCCAAACCAGGTAGAACCTAACTGGACTGAACATTTAGAACAAATTTATCCCGATGACCGCGCCTTCCTTAAAGTGCGGGTTAAGGAAGCGCAGGCAGGGATTCCTCAAAACTTTGATATTCGCATCCTCCGTCCTGATGGAGAAGTGAGATATATTAATGTTCGCGCTGAACTGGAGTTTCAGGAACATGAAGTGGTGCGAATGTTTGGGA
Organism: uncultured Oscillatoriaceae bacterium; assembly: GCA_965650385.1. Taxonomy (GTDB): domain Bacteria; phylum Cyanobacteriota; class Cyanobacteriia; order Cyanobacteriales; family Laspinemataceae; genus Laspinema. The sequence goes on along the minus strand of CBFGOM010000297.1, from coordinate 2,849 downwards.
CAACAATGGATATTACTGAACGTGCCAGGACGGAAAATGAACTAGATCAGTCCCGAGAATTGTTAAGAACGATTCTCGATGCCTTGCCACAATCTGTCGTCTGGAAAGATCGTCACAGTGTGGTGTTAGGCTGTAATCAAGCCTTTGTGAATGCCTTTAGAGGCAGCAGTCCAGAGGAATTTATCGGTAAAACCGATGATGATTTTTGTCTGAGTCCAGAAGAAGCGACCCATTACAAAAATTGCGATCGCGACGTGATGATGAGCGATCGCCCGCTACTCAAATTAATCGAAACCGTGCAGAACCCGGATGGGAGTAAAATTTGGGTGGAAACCACAAAAATTCCCCTGCATGATCGCACAGGTCAGGTTATGGGGATTGTGGCTATCTTTGAGGATATCACCGATCGCATCCAAGCTGAAGCCGCCTTGCGAACCAGTGAGGAAAAGCTGCGATCGCTCTTTGAACTTTGTCCCTTGGGGATTATCCTCAATGATATCCAGGGTCAATTTCTCGAAGCAAATGCTGCTGCTTCTACTATCACCGGCTATACACTGGCGGAATTAAATCAGTTAAGTTACTGGGACTTAACCCCGGAAGAGTATAACGAAGCCGAGGAGTTTCAATTAAACTTGCTTCAAACGACCAAACGATATGGTCCTTATCAAAAAGAATATATCCATAAACAAGGGCATCGGGTTCCCGTAGAACTGATTGGGTTAAAGATTGACGGGTCTGATGGGAGACAATATATTTGGTCAATTCTAGCTGACATTACGGCCCGAAAAGCCGCCGAAAAAGCCTTACAAGACAGTGAAGTACAGACCCGCGCCCTGCTAGAAGCCATACCCGATATGATGTTGCGCTACAGCGCCGATAAAGTCTTCCTCGATTATAAATGCTCACCCCAAATGTCTCCCTTAGTACCCCCCGAGCAATTTCTCACTAAAACTATATATGAAATTTTGCCTGAGTTTCTTGCACAACCGACCGCACAGCTAATTGAAACCACTTTAAAGACTCAACAGATGCAGTTATTTGAATACGAGCTTGTGATGCCGGAGGGAGTGCGAAACTACGAAGCGCGTTTTTCAATCTGTGGGGAGGATGTGTTATCCATAATTCGGGATATAACCGATCGCAAACAAGCAGAAGTGCGACTTCAAGCGTTGCTCAAGCGCACTCAACTATTAAATCATATCAGTACGGAAATTCGCAATACTCTTGATCTGGATACCATTTTGCAGAACGCTGTGAATGCAATTTTTGCAGAACTAGAAGTAGATATTTGTACTTTTGTGTGGTATCACTCAGACACTGACCCTCACACTTTAGAAGTGGTTAAAGAACAAAAAAATCCCCAGTTAGCCAGTTGGTTGGGTTCCTATCCGATGGATAATTATCCTCAACTAATTGAACAGATTTTAGAAGGGAAGATATATCGCTTAGATCCGGTGGCTGATTCTAGTGATCAACCCTTGAAAACCTGGTGTCAACAAGCGGGATTGGGAACCTATTTAATTTTACCCATTCATACGGCAGGGGTGCAAATGGGGGGCTTAGAAATGGGCAGAATCGCCAGCGATCGCCCCTGGCAAGATGATGAACTGGAACTGTTGCACAGCATTGGAACTCAGGTGGCGATCGCCATTTATCAAGCCCAACTCTACCAAGATTCTCAAGCCAAAAGCCAAGAACTCCAACAAGCCTATCGCGAACTACAAGATACTCAAGTCCAGTTAATTCAAGCCGAAAAAATGTCCAGTCTCGGTCAGTTAGTCGCTGGAGTTGCTCATGAAATTAATAACCCCATCAGTTTTATTTATGGCAATTTAACTTATGCCTCTGACTACACTGATAAGTTATTGGAACTGATTCAGTTTTACCAAGAGTCTTATCCCAATCCTTCCCCTGAAATTACGGAATTCATGGAAGAGATGGAGTTAGATTTTCTCATCAGTGATTTCCCTAAAATTATCAACTCCATGAAAAATGGAGCCTCGCGGATTCGCGATATTGTCAAGTCTCTGCGGACATTTTCCCGGTTAGATGAAGCCGATTTAAAAGCAGTAGACCTCCATGAAAATCTCGACAGTACCTTAATGATTTTACACAATCGCTTAAAGGGACATGGAAGAGTTCCAGAAATTCAGGTCATTAAACATTATAGCAACTTACCCCTCGTTGAATGTTATAGCAGTCTACTGAATCAGGTGTTTATGAATCTGTTAATGAATGCGATCGAGGCCATTGAAGAACGGCGAAATCGCTTAACTCCTGAATCCCTATCTGATTATGTAGGCTGTATTACCGTGACCACAGGACTTTCACTTTCAAATCGGGTTTTGATTGTCATTCAAGATAATGGCATCGGTATGAACCCATTGGTTCAAGAAAAGGTATTTAATCCCTTCTTTACAACCAAGGCGATCGGTAAAGGAACCGGCATGGGATTGTCAACCAGCTATCAAATTGTCACCGACAATCATCAAGGAACTCTGCGCTTTTCTTCGATTGAAGGTGTCGGGACAGAATTTGCGATCGAGTTGCCCTTGAAATAACCCCAGCAGAACCCTTGAAATTGAAATGTCTCTTTTTGATTACTATAGCCATTTTCAATCATTCTGAACATGACCCTAAAAAAACTCTGGTTGCTGTCACTTTGATTTTGGGGAGTTAACTGGATTAATTTCAGGAGTGACTCGGCGGAATTGTCATGGCGATCGCCTTTCCAGGGGATTACTTTCAAATCCATCTCAGAGCAAATTGTTGTCAATCTGTAATATATTTCCCCTGAAATGACTCAAATTTAGCCTTCTTTCCATGAAAAGTCTCCGAAAAGGCGATCG
>CBFGOM010000296.1:0-5199 GCA_965650385.1 uncultured Oscillatoriaceae bacterium | reverse complement strand
CCTAAAAAATACTCAGAGTCAAAAATTCTTCAAAACACTATATCTAGCATAAACTAATTTATTTACTACTACATTTAGAGTTTTTTAGATAAATAACATATCTTTTATTCGCAACCGCAATGCCTGATACCGGCAAAAGGAGAGGAATGGCTTGGGGGCGATCTCATCAGTCTGGCAAGCGCTTACCCGCAACCGCATCGATTTGTCGGGATACTGCTTGCACCACGGCAGAACCAACTAAGTTCTCGCCACTAAGCGCACGCCGAGCCGGTCTGGAAGTAGTACCTGGACATTGCCCCTATTTTATCTGTGGAATGTAGGATGGTAAAATTAAGCTCAAGCGATGGAGGAGATTTTTATGGCAAGAAAGTCTAAAGCCTTTGGTAAAATTCTTAAGCAAGAACGGACGAACAAAAGTCATCAAAAAAGACTGGAGAAGTTGCAGCAGAAGCTCCAAGAAGGACCATTGGGTGAGCATTTCGCGGATATGGTGATGAATCCGAAGGGTGAAGTCAAAATGTCTGAAGTATTGGAGGCATTTGTTGAGCCTCATCTCACCTTTATCGATAATTGGAGCGAGCAGGAGAAAATGTTCCATCTTGCGGTGATTGCCTGAAACTTAACCCTGATGCCAGAGGATGAGCAGGCAGTCATGATTGACGAGTTCATGAAAGTAGCCTTGAAAGGAAATGACCCGTTGGCTCAACAAGAGGCACGGGAGATTATTGCCGAACTCATTGCTCGAAAACAGAAATTCTTTGACGAGCATAAACGGATTATTATTGATTTTCAACTGCAAGATGCAGGTAATGAGTTTCACCTTTCTGTTGCCTCAACATTATTAGATCCCATCCTTTCAGATTCGGCTGACTGACCAAATTAGTTCCTGCATCGGCAGAAGAAAGATTATGGCAAAATCGATTTGCCCATCCTCATCCACTCAAGCTCGCTGCATCCTTGACCATAAACAGCTTGGATTCAGTCTTTAGAGAGCCATCTTGTTGCCGATATTCTGGCCGCTGTTCGAGTCCGGGCAATCTCGCAAATCCTAGTTTCAGGTAGAGTGCGATTGCATCAGTCTTGCAAGCACTCACGCGCAACAACATCGGTTTGTCGGGATACTGCTGCCACCCCAAGCGCACCAACTCACTGGCAATTCCCTGTCGCCGGTGAGTCGCAGCCACGCCCAAATCCGCCACGTAACCACAATTGGGAAGCAACCCGAACTCATCTAGCAATTGCCAATCGAGCGATCGCCACCGTTGCTCAACTTCAATCCAGGTGGGCTGACCCATGATGGAAGCGGAGACCAACGGTTGTACTACCGCAAAACCCACCAAGCCCTCGCCACTGAATGCCCCCAACACGGAGCCAGTCTGGAAGTAGCGCTCGAACATGGCCACCACCGATTCTTTTGACCACCACTGACACGAAGGCGGCTCGGCGAAGACGGTGCGATAGAGCGCGACCAACTCATCTAGGTGATCGCGCTCTAACAGTTCCAGATTCGGTATTATTTTAGGTGACATCGCCTAGAGAATACTTCCGGTTTCTTCAGCCACTAACACTTCGCCAATCCAGCACAATTCGCCGAGATATTCGAGCTTACGAAAATTGCTGATAAAGTTCATGCGCTTGCGCCGCCAAAAACCTGTGCTGGGTTCGTGAAACCACCGTAATGCCGAGTATCCATATTCATTTAGTCCGCCATCGTTGTAAATTAAATGGCAGCGACGGGCCAGTTCTTCTTCATCATTTAAGGCACAAGCTGATTGCCCCAAGAACTCTTTGGGTTTTTTGCCTTGGGCTAACAATGCCGTGCGATTGGCATATAAGTTGGTCTGGTCTTCTAGCTGACTGATGTAGATAGCGTTGGCTGATTGATTGAGTGCGTTAAAATCTAACTCCAAATCGCTCCATGTTTTCGAGAAATGCGCTAGAGAATATTGCTTGAGAACCGACTTCCAATTTAGGTTACCTTCATTGGTAAATCCGCTTTCTTCTTGACCACAGTTAGCAAAATCTGCCATCACCCGCAATGGAGGCTTGCTCGGGTCGTTATGTTCAATGCGAATTTCTCGCTTTCCTAAATCGCGGGCGAGTCTGGCTAAGGCTTGAAAATAAGTTTTATGAATCTCCATAGCTGCGTCCCAACTTCCGGCTTGGACAATTGCCGCTTCACTTTCAGCATGACTTGCAATCCAGTTGCAGCCTGGAAATAGTTGCATAAAGTTGGATTTGTCCATGTTATTTTACTCCTCCATTGACATCCTTAGTTTGATATTGGGTTGTGGCTCTAATTCGGATAAGTTCTTCCAAAGATACCTCTAAAAATCCTTCTAGCAAGGAGAGTTCTTGGTCTGAAGGTTTAGCTTTGAGTTTGGCAATCGCTTCCAATCGGGTAAGTGGAATTTGAGTATCTTCAGAAAGTTGGCCTAAATTTTTATTAGCAAAAATAGCAGAAAAAGTCTGACCTTGACTTAACTCCTGCCCTGAGTTGAGATTTAGTTGTTTTAATTTAAGCTCAATAGCTTGAGAAAGATTAGCTTTTAAAAGTACCATTGATTCGATATCAAGCAAGCCCACTAGGTTTTCTAAAATACCCAGCAACTTCCTAGATAAACTAAACGAACTCCGTTGATTCATCTGCATGAGTTGATGATTCAAGACTTCCATCCCCTCCAAAATTTGCAACTCAGAACTCACCGAAATTTTAAGTTCAGCTTTCCGGGTGCGGTACTCCGGCAGCAACTCAGGCAGTCGGGCAAAAAATTCTTGAGGATTTTCGGGTTCTTCCTTAAGCAAAAATCGATCCAGTTCGGGGTGGGTGCAGCCGATAGCCTGTGCCAACAAAATCCTTTTTGAGCGCCAAGGAAATTGCTCGCCCGCTTTCCAGCGCTTTAAGCTAGTCACGCTGCTAGTTGGCCCCACTCGATTCAGATATTCGAGCAATATAGATTCACGCTCCTCTGGTGGGGCCATCATCTGACTCTCCAGAAACAGCAACAAATCTGACAGTCTCTCGCTTTTACTCGTCACACTTTACCTTCCATGCTCTCCCAATCTATTGTGTGGTCAATTTCCGACAAATGGCAAAGCGCTTTCACTTTTTCTAGAATTTGTTTACTTTTCTTAATATTGAGTTGCAGGGCTAATAATCGCTAGAACTATTCCCTGGCAATGCTTTGAGCATAGACAGCTTAATCTTGACAAAACCCGAAAAATTAGCTATAAAGAAGGCAGTAAGCGACCAAATCGATTTCATTTCAATCACTTTCTTTTTCCAGGCTTTTGAGAAGGCAGCAAGGTGGAGTGACCCGGTTGTTCTTAGCCAAATACGGTTAAGGCGTCCCCGAGTCAGACTCTCAGACTTGATGCCAGCCACTAGGCACCCAAGCCGACGCGCTCAAGCATCGCCCAGGTTTGAACTGGAAAAAGCCAAGTCGCTGGTTAAAAACGAAAAAGTCTCCCGCGCCAACGGGAGACCGACAAATCAAAAAATTCACAACCATGATAGCTCAAATTCAGTCAGGTCAAGCATTCGTCCAGCGGAACACCGTTGTTCCCTTCGTTCTGCAAACCGATTACGACTACGCGAGTTTCGGTTCCCAAAGACTCCAAGAACAAGCCAAAGTAACCTTGTCCCAGTTCTTCGGATTCGTCCACCACACTTTCACCAGTGGCCTAGAAATCGGTCGCAACTTCCGGCGACTGTTGCATGAACTCTGCCTCGAACAGGATCTTGCCAAAGGGGAAAAGTTATTTGACCAATGGCTCGACTCATCCGACTTCGGTGGTTCGACTTGGATGGCCCAGTCCCTGATTCAAATTTCAGAATGGTTTGATTCGCAACGCCAACGCATCCAACGGCTCATCCTTAAGTCGGTCCAGTCCTGGAGCGTTAGCGCCCTCAAGGAACTCACCAAAGTTGACGATGAGAACCTACTCGTCAAGCTGCTTAAAACCGGAAAACAGACGGTGAACAGCATCCGCAAAGCTCGTCACGGCAGTATTACTCTAGGGCAACCCGTCAGTGAAGCCGAGTGGGAATTAGTCGCAGGCAAATTTGATGCGGATGAGGATGCGATCGCCACCTTGCAAGCGGAAGCACAGCGGTTAGCACATATTAAAGAATTGCCGGTGTTGACGGACCATCTGATTGAAGCGATTGAGGTTTTGACCGAGTGGGACGTTGCCAAGTTGATGCCTCCCCACAAGACTAAAACGAACCCAGCGATCGCCTCGTTTATTGCCAACTGTGGGGAGCCCAATGATCCTATCATCGAAACCCAATTGAAGTGGATAGAACGTGGCCTAGGGTTGGATACCAAGGCTTCTGAAGAATTTCGCTCTTGTGTTCGCACCCTGGCGCGGCAAGAAGCTGGAGAAGAGGGTCCAATCGTTCCTCGTCACCGTCACCTCCAAAAAGCTTTGAGTATGCAGAAACTCGCGCCGGTGGTTCCTCCGCCTCAGTCGGACCGAACGGCAGAACTGGAAAGGCAAGTCCGGGATTTGAGCGCCCAACTCAAAGAAGCGGACAAAGCGACGGCGCTGATTCATGGATTGCAAGCGCAGCGCGATCGCCTCGAACGAGAAAACCAAGAACTGCAAACGCTGATCCAAGAAAACGCCCAGAAAGATTTGGATATGCACCTGTTGCAACAACAAATTGGACACCTCGAAACCACCCAGTCGGATGAACTTTTAGAGCAGTTGCAAACGCAAAATCAACAACTGCTAATTCAGCTTGAGCAGATGCAGCAGCGCTACGACGCCTTAGCTTCAGAAATGGCGGCCAAAGAATCCAGTATGAAATATGCGGATAATTCCCAGTTGACTGCTAAAGTCATGGCCCTGGAAATTCAGTTGGCCGAAGCTCACCGCTCTCTCGAAAAGCAGGAACCCACAGCCAAGCCCCTCACCGTGGGGTCTTATGTTCGGATTGTCAAGCATGACAACCGCAAATATTGCGATCGCCTGGGTCAAGTGGTCCAATTGCCAGAGGAAAGCGACACCCTAAATCGTTTCCAGGTGCAGCTTTCTGGTGAAAAAACGAGAGTGATACCATATCCGGTTGCTCAAGGTATGTTATAATATCTGAAAAAATCTCAGAAAAATAGCCATGCCCAGAAAAGTCGAATTAAAGCCTCATTTAAGTCCGGGGGACCTGAAAGCGCGATACCGCTCTTCTAAGGATCC
>CBFGOM010000295.1:0-5468 GCA_965650385.1 uncultured Oscillatoriaceae bacterium | reverse complement strand
GTTGCAACTCTTCAAAAGCTTCCGTTAATTGTAAACCTCCCAGAGAGTCTGCTGCTGCCGCTTGTACGTCAGTTTCCGAATCATTTAAAAGGCGATCGCGCAGGACCGTTAAGGCCATATCCCGATCAAGCTGGCCCAAACTTGCCATTTGACTCACTGCCGCATACCGCACCCGCGCACTACTATCTTGAATCGTCGGGAGAATCAGTTCTAACGCGATCGCCGGTTCAAGCTGTCGCAGTTGATTCACTCCCCGTAGGCGATCGCCCATTGTTTCTGAATGCAGTAATTCCCTCACTGACTCTGGAGTAACGTTCATTTTTTATGATCTGTTCCTTAATCTGATATTCCTTCACCGCCATAAAACGGATCTTCAGTCCCTTTGACCCATCACTTTTTGATGATTATTCACCATCTTTTATCCCTTTGGACTTGAAGCCTATTTCTTGAAAATGTCAACTCTTATCCTTCCTCAGTTGCCATCGCCCGGACAATATCGCCCCGAGTCAGGATACCAATAGGCTTACCTGCTGAATCGATGACTGGCAAGCGATGTACTCCCTTCTCGTGCATCAATTCTGCCGCCTCTCGTAAAGACTTTTCGGGTCGAATCGTTTGAGGATTTTTAGTCATGACTTCCCCGACGGTTTGTCCGAGTGCCTTGTGCAAATCCCGCTGATATTTAGCTGGATTTTCTAAATAAATTACACTATCAAGCACCATAATATAGGGCGGCGGGGTGACCCCACTTTCCCGCCACATCAAGTCTCCTTGGGAAATAATCCCCATCAACTTTCCGGCAGCATCCACCACGGGAAGTCCACTGAACCGCCGTTCCGCCATAATCTGAATCGCCTCATCCAAAGACGTCTCTGAAGTCACGACGATCGGATCTTGGGTCATAATCTCGGCAACTGTTTTCGCCATCTTCTTCTATCTTTATCTCAAGCTAATTTGTGATCGTCATCTAAAACATTGAGTGATTCATCCGGCTGCATCTGCGGGGTCAAACTTGATAGCTTAAACCCAGTCTGATCTATTTTTTCCCCCGATCCCAAGTTGTAGCCCGGTCCGGTCACTTTGAAAATTCAAGTGCCCGTAAGGGAGATTTTCTCAGATATCCGGACAAAAGTCGATGTTTCCCCCGGGGGTCAAACTTCTGCGGATCTCCACTGTACGAGAAAACCACAGACTCAGGCAGTTAGAATCAGTATTGTAAAGATTTATTTCCCTAGGAGGCTATGACACCCCCCAATTCCCCAGAGCCTAAATATCAGAATATCTCTATTTGTCAGCACCAATCTTGTGAGCGCCACGGTTCTCTAGCGGTTCTCAAAGCCTTCCAGCAGATGCCACTTCCCCCAGGAGTAACCGTCAATGGCACGGGTTGTCTGGGACAATGTAGCTCGGGTCCCACGGTTAAAGTCAACCCAGATAATGTCTGGTATTGTCGGGTCACACCGGCAGATGTGCCGGTGATTGTAGTCCAACATTTAGAAAACGGTGAGCCAGTGGAGGCGCTGCTCAACCCCAGAATTCACTTCAAATTTTCGTTTTAGTTGACCCCAAGAAAAAGGGGCGATCGCCGAGACTCTCCTGAATAACAAGAAGACTTCGGATGACTCGCGCCCTTTTGGGAGAATCATTACCTTACCTGAGCCAGAACCCAATCGCGAATTAATTCATTAACGCGATCGGGAATTTCATCATGAGGACAATGACCCGCTTTGAGAAAATATTCTGTAACCTGGGGATAATATTGGCGAAACTTATGGCTACGTTCCTGGATTTTCATCCAAGGATCTCCTTCTCCCCACAGGGTTAACAAGGGCACTTTGAGTTGGGAGAGCAAAACATCTACTTTTTCTCCGGGTGGAGTTTTAAAAATCGAGGCGAATACTTCTGCTGCACCGCGATCGCAAGAAGGACGATAAATTTCCTCAACCAGTTGATCGGTGACTGCCGAAGGATCGAGATAAACTTTCATCAAAGTCTTCCGAATCGTGGCACGGCGGCGGGTCCATTGGAACAAGAGGAAACTAACCCAATTTTGGCGAAATGCTGATTTCAAAGCTGCATTCAGAGCTTTGCGATGTAATGGAGGTTCCGGCAGGGGTTCCGTTTCCGTAAAGGGACCCGCACTATTGAGCAAAACAACCCCGGCAACGGATTCGGGACATTGGGCCCCGACACATAATGCAGCATACCCTCCCAGGGAGTTACCCACAACTACCGTGGGTTTGCCGATATGGGTTTGAATAAAATCCTGTAATTGGTCCCGCCAGAGTTCGCCACTGTAAATACAATTGGGTTTAGCCGATCGCCCGAATCCCAACAAATCGATCGCCCAAACCTCAAACTCCCCTTGTAACCCAGCGATCGTCTTGCGCCAGTGATCCGTAGATGCCCCAAAACCATGAATTAGCAGCAGGGGGGGTCTATCGGGATGGCGATCGCCTGCACGGACGTAATAAATAGCGCGATCGCCCCATTGCCAATATGCACCCGGTATCGGTTCAGTATTAATTGTCGAGGTTACCTGCATCACTTAGTACAATTTTTGGACATAAATACAAACAACTTTCTTCATTGTAGAACGCAACCGGCTAGGCTGAAATTCCATCCGGCTCCAGCTCCTCCCAAGGCAAATCCTCTCCTTTTGCCTGACGTCCAGCTCTAGCATCACCGCTTTTCATCTGACTCCCCTCAACCCTTATTTTCCTCTGATTTCTCCCTTTTTACTGAGCATCTACCTTGACAATTTTTCCATCTGACTCAATCGCTAAAGGAGTTTCAGGAAAATCACTTTGGGTTAGGGTTTGCATTAGCTTCACCGTGCGATTTTGTGAATCATAACTAGGAATTCCTTGACTATCCAAATGAATTGGAATAATCTGCCCCTCTATAAAATTCCCTTCTAAATCAATACTTGCTTCCAAAATCAAAGAGTAACCCAGTTCGGCTACTGTGGACAAACTGCGATATCCCATAAAATTTCCTAAAGAATAGGCAATTAATTTCCCTTGATAAACCTCTAATGCCCGAGGAACATGGGGACCATGACCTAATACTAAATCCGCCCCGGCATCAATCATCTCCCGAGAAAATTCCACCAAATTCCCTCGATTTTCACTAAAAAAGGTTTCCGTGCGATTTTTAACATGGAGAGCGCCGGTTCCTTCCGCACCCCCATGAAAGGAAATCACAACCAAGGTCGCATTTTTTTGAGCTTCTGCAACCAACGCTTTTGCTGCCTCTAAATCAAGAATGGAGTTGTGATAGGAATAGGTACTAAATCCAATAAAGGCAATGGGAATGCCATTTACCGTGGTATAAGCAATTTCACCTTTCCGACTAGCGGCAACCATTCCCGCTTCTTCGATATTTTTGATAGTGTCTTCAAACCCTTGTTCTGTAAAATCTAACGAATGATTATTCGCTACACTTAAAACGTTAAAACCCGCCTCTTTTAATAGGCGGGTATAACTGGGAGGAGTACGAAAGGCAAAAACATTAGGGCGACTCACATTTTTTCCAGAATAAGGATGATCGGTTAAGGTACTTTCAAAGTTGCCAAAAACTAAATCTGCTCCTTGAAAATAAGGGGTAACATCTTGAAAAAGTTGCTCAGGCTGAGGGTGAAGCTTATTGCTGGGAAAGTCCACTCCTGGAATAATATCTCCCACGGCTTTAATGGTAATTGGCTCGTTGGGAATGGAGGAATCAACTAGTTGAGAGAGTTCTTGGAAGTTGTTAAGAATATTGTCAACTTTTAAGGGTTGGAGGGAGTCGGAATCGGTGGCAAAGGAAGGAAATTCTGGGGGTTCAGGTAGTTTGACTGTAGCGAGGGTTTTAGATGCGCTGGACAAAAGAACCGCAGGATGGAATTTTTCACCGTTTCTGAAGAAGTCCCAACCTGTCCCAAGGAGAAGGCTCATAATACCCACGGTGGGTAATACAATTTTGAGAGTATGGCCGATCGCCTGGGATGTTTTACAGGAGACTATCTTTCGCAGTGGAAGGTCGTCTATTTCCGCGATCGCCGTTTGGGGACTAACTAGGGTAAGGTTACTACTCTGCTTGGGACTCGGTGTCGATGTCTCTACAGAAGTCAGGGAAGGAGTCGCAGAGATTTGGGTTTTGTCTGTAGCAAGGGGCAAGGATTCGGGAGTGGGAGCTGGTTTTGGATCCGGTTTCTCCGAGACTGCGGAGGGCGAAGACAGAGGGCTAATGGGAGCGTTGTCAAACTCAAAAGCTTCATCCCATGCCGGAACTTTTTGCCCAATTTGTCGAGCATAAACCCGCACGGAGTCAATGGAACGGACATTGAGACGAGTTAATCCATCCTGAATGTAGGCAATATAAGCTTCGCGATCGGGGATGCGATCGGCTTCTAAGAGAATATGCAGCCGATTGTCGTTGCGAACCACTTGGGCGGTCATATTTCTGATTCGTAATGCTTGATTCAGCAACACAGCGATCGCCCCTGGATCTCCTTGCTTTGCTAAACTCACGATATTTTGCGCGTCCACAATCCGTCTCCTCACACCAATAAATAGAGTAAATCGAGTTGGTAAGGCTAGGGGTAGAAGTTAGACCGGGTAAGCACTCTCCGGGGATGGCAATTGAGCCTTTAGAGTAGCCACTTCTTTAATTCAAACCCCTAGAAGTATCGAATACTGTGCCAATAGTGATCTATTACAAGATCCGTGTCACCCTTCGCGGCGATTTTCAAGGTATTTTTGAAGAAGTCTGCTAAGAAATAGAGAAGCTATCTGCATGACCTCTAGTCTGAACTCTCCTCAAAATCGAAAGTCCCGTCGCGTATTAGTGACTGGCGGTGCTGGGTTTATTGGCGCTAACTTCGTTCATTACTGGTGTCGGCGCTATCCCGACGATCGCCTCGTGGTCCTTGATGCCCTCACCTACGCGGGTAATCCTCAAAATTTAGCCAGTCTCGAAGGCAACGAGAACTATCGGTTTGTTCAGGGGAATATTTGCGATCGCCCCTTGGTGGAAACTCTGCTCAAAGAGGAGGCGATCGATACCATCGCCCACTTTGCCGCCGAATCCCATGTAGACCGATCTATTTTAGGTCCTGCAGCATTCATTCAAACCAATGTAGTGGGTAGTTTCACCCTATTAGAAGCCTTTCGCAACCACTGGCAAACGTTGCCGCTTCCCAACTCCGGAGAACGGGGACCAATTTTCCTCCATGTGTCCACAGATGAAGTGTATGGCAGTTTGAGTCCCGAGGAACCCGGATTTACCGAGAGGACTCCCTACTCCCCCAATAGTCCTTATTCTGCATCCAAAGCAGGAAGTGACCACTTAGCCCGTGCCTACTATCACACCTATGGTCTCCCGACTCTGATTACAAATTGTTCTAATAATTATGGCCCTTACCATTTCCCTGAAAAGCTGATTCCGCTGATGTGCATTAATATGCTACTCGGTAAGCCTTTACC
>CBFGOM010000294.1:0-5479 GCA_965650385.1 uncultured Oscillatoriaceae bacterium | reverse complement strand
AATAACTCCCTGCTACCAACCTCCCAAGATGTCCCCGAGGAATACCTGGCTCAAATGCGGTCCTTGCGCGAACAACTGCAAGGGGTGGAAGAGCAAGTCAGCTTTTACCAAGAGCAGATGGCGCAAAAAGATGGGGAGGTTTATCATTTGCGTCAAACGGTTCAGGAATTGACCGATCGCGCCCGGATGCTGGAACAGGTAGTCCAGGAATTACCGGAAATTTATCGGCAGAAGTTCGCCGATCGCATGGAAGAAGTCAAAGACAAGGTGGAACGCCTGCAACGGGAAAACCGCCAACTCCATGCCGAACTCCAAAGTGTCAGCTATCGCTTGGCCGTTAGAAGCAAGCGTAAGAACGGACATCTGGAGTTACCCAGCATTTCCGGTGGCGAGGGTGGCGATATCAGTTTACCGTCCTTGGGTAATGCCTAGTCAGGTCTGGATTATTGTTGAGGATGAGGCGTCAGCAATGGGGTTCCCCGGTGCTGACTCCCCGGCGATCGCCCGGATGGTGGAAGCTCTCCAAAAGGCGATCGCTCGAACCCATCCTGATTGTGAGGTCAAAGTTTTGTCATGTTCTCACTTAAAGCCCTTTTCCCTATCAGATAGTGAGGTACTCGTTTGTCCCTTAAGCCTGAATATCCCTAACTCGGTAATCGGGGAGCTTCAGCCCCTGTATCGGACTTGTCAGGATGTAGAAGGATTGCGGACCGTGGTAGCCGAACGGTGGCAGGTGGCAACGGGAACGGGTAACCTGTGGCTGCCTGTGGTGCTGACAACAAAAGGGCCAATTTATGGGGAGGCGATCGGACTAGCGGACGAGAAGCAACCGGGCTGTGAAAAGGTAGTCCAGTACATCCAGCCCGTGCATTTGCCCGACCGTTGGCGACAACCCCTTTATGCCTTGGGACGACGCCTGCTCCAGTGGCTAGAAGCGCCTCCGGCGACTTATTTAATTCAGTTTGGATGGAGTGACCAGGGTCTCTGGTTTGATCGCCTCTGGCCCTTTCCAGGCATTGCCGCCCTAGCCAGTTTGAGCGTTCAAGACCCAGATTTGTTCACCTGTCATTGGTACTGCCTGACCGGACAGCCGATTTATGACCTCACTATCGTTCCTTGTCACAAGTGAGTGACTTTAGGTGAGAATTGCGCGTAGGCCAGGGTAAATTGAGAGGGGAAAATTACCCGCTCCTCTCAATTGATGCATTGAGATAACACCCAGATGATTTAGAGGCCCAAGAAGTTAGGCGGCAGCGAGGTCAGAATTATGACTAGAAGGAGACTTCTCTGACGAGATCGCCGCCATCGCTGCTTCTTGGGTATCAAAAATTTCAAAGAGGCGATCGAGCTGCGTAATTTCAAAAATCACCCGAACCGGGCTTTTGAGATGGTAGATGGTGAGGCGGGACCCATGCTCTCTAGCAGTTCTGAGGGCCGAAACCAGGGTAAATAAACCAGGACTATCAATAATATCTACCTGACTCATGTCAATGGCGAATAACGTCCCGCGATCGCACTGTGCCACTGCTTGTTCGATAGTAGCCAGGGTTGCTTCATCTAAACAAGTTTGTGGCTGAAATACGATAGGCTGACGGATGGCTTGTGAGGACGTCATAAGTTTACCTCAAAAAATATCTTAATCGGGACTTGATAATAAACACGCACTGAAGACCTCAGCACGCTATTTGTTCCAGCATCTATCTAATTTGTCTCATGAGGGTTGTCACCCATCACCGCTCAGTTGTGAATTTAATCACCCCAAACGCCAAAGTGACCGATACTGGGTTTTATCAGTCCGATTCTAAGCGCTCTACTCACTCAGAGTAGGTAGCCTAGTACACTCTTTTGAAATTTAATATAATTAACCTGTGTTTTGATAACTTAATAACATAGAACATAGACCTGCCTCACTGCCAGGGATGGTCCATAGCAGGAGGGAGCAAGATGCGCCTAGTTTTTTAACGAAGGGTCTAATCCCTGTAGACCCGATATATATTGAATAACCGAATGTAGATAACCCCGATGGCAAAAGGCAAAAGAATTCCGTTATCTTTTGCCTTCTTACCATTTAAAGAGTGAGATTAGTTGCCCCGAACCTTCTCCGACCAAATCCGAGTCGGGAGACCCCAGACATAGATAAACCCTTCTGCCGCTTTATGGTCGAAAGTATCCTCTGCGCCATAAGTTGCCAGATCCGGTGCATAGAGAGACTGATTAGACTTGCGGCCCACAATGCTGGCCGTTCCTTTGAACAGTTTAATCCGGACCGTGCCCGAGACACGCTCTTGGGTCTTTTGAATGAACGCATCCAGGGCCATTTTGAGGGGACTATACCACTGACCGTTGTAAACCAATTGGCTATAGGTTTCCTCGATGCCGCGCTTGTATTGGGTGACATCTTTGGTGAGGGTAAGACTTTCGATATCTCGGTGAGCCTGAATCAGGACCAAGAGGGCCGGGGATTCGTAGATTTCCCGAGATTTAATCCCCACCAGACGGTTTTCGATCATGTCGATCCGTCCGACCCCATGACGACCCACCACCTCATTCAACTCCGTAATCAGGGCCACAGGAGAGAGGGCCTTGCCATTCACATGGGTGGGAAGACCTTCTTCAAAGGTGATTTCCACATATTCCGGTTCATTCGGAGTATCGGCGATCGCCTTCGTCATCACATAAATTTCTTCTTCCGGTTCATTCCAGGGGTCTTCTAGGGGACCTGCTTCCACACTCCGTCCCAACAGATTGCGGTCAATACTGTAGGGAGAGGACTTTTTCACCGGCGTGGGAATGCCAAACTTTTCACCGTATGCAATGGTTTCTTCCCGACTCATGCCCCATTCCCTAGCGGGTGCGAGGACCTTAATATTGGGATTGAGCGCGGCGATCGACACATCAAACCGCACTTGGTCATTCCCCTTACCCGTACAGCCGTGGGCCACCGCATCGGCCCCATATTTTTCCGCCGCCTCCACCAGGATTTTAGCGATTAGGGGTCTAGCCAGGGCCGTTCCCAGAGGATAACGGTTTTCATACAATGCATTGGCTTGAATAGCGGGAAAAGCATAATCTTTGACAAAGATTTCCGTCACGTCTTCCACCAGGGAGATGCTGGCACCGGAGGTTAGAGCCTTTTCCTTAATCGGGCCAAGTTCTTCCCCTTGTCCCAAATCTGCCGCTAGGGTAATCACGTCTTCAACGCCCCACTCTTCTTTTAAGTAGGGAATGCAAACGGAGGTATCAACTCCTCCAGAATATGCCAGGACGACTTTGGTAGCGCGACCCATTACTTTTTGCCTCTACTGCAATACCGATCAATTGTTCATTATTAACCAAGTTCTGCGGATTTCATAGCCTTTTTGTCAGGGATTCCCTAGATTTGTAGGGGAGGGATTTGGAAGTTTAGAGGGGAAATTTTAGGGGGTAGGGTTTAAGTTTTATCAAAAGGATTGAGTGGGGGTGACTCAAGGGGTTGAATCTCCAGGGGAGAGGGTTTTGAGGGGACTGACCCTGGAATTGAAGAAACTGCTGCGATCGCCACTGATGAGAACCGGGAGCAACAGTAGCAACAATTTTCCCATTTGCCCCGGTAGGAATGTTGAATAGAACGGGTCATGATCTGGCAGGAGGAAAAGCGATCGCCTGATTTTCTCCTCGCGAGTGATTCTAGCTATCCCTATAGATCTTGATAGATCTTGCTCATCGGTGTGTTAGGGACAATCCACTCATTGGGGAATCCCCATTCACACTGAATGGGGAAAAAGAGCTTCTTTGTTAAAATTACGCGCTTTGCTTGTTAGTTTGGTATATTTCAGCCGCTGTTTGAACAAGTGCCTTGAGGTCTTGAGTATCAAACGGCTTACTGATGCATTTAAAAACATTAGCTTTATTCATCATATCTTCCGAGGCTTCGAGGGCATCTTCACTGTACCCAGTTAACAGAATGCCGATGGTATGGGGGAAACGAACTCTCGCCTTGCTCAACAATTCCAGACCCGTCATTTCCGGCATACTCTGGTCCGTAATAATCACTGCCATTTCCCCTTCTGTATCCAGCAGGGCGATCGCATCGAGAGGGCTTTCTGCTCTGTGTACCTGAAAGTCACGGCGAAACGTCCTGTACAGTAAATCCAGGTTGTCTCGCTCATCATCCACTACCATGAGTCTAAGTTTGGACATAGATTAAAGTTGCTCCAGCCATCTCTACTTTCCCATTTTATTCGGATTCGGAGAAACTCTCGCGGAACCGATCGCGAACGAGAGACCACAGCTTGAGTGCAGCACCCTCCCCTTGGCATCTCAGAATAGCACTACGGGTCTATCTTCGATTGTTCTTCATTTTACTGGGGAATGTCCCCTTGTTGAGAAGGGGCTGAAAACCTCAATCCTCTCTGGGGTTGACCCAGAGACGCCGCTCAAAGGGGTTAAAACACCGACATTAAAACAACTCCCAACAACATCGTAGTTGCTCCCCAGAAGCGATCGCGAATCCCCGACTCCTGAAACAGGAACTTACCCCACAACACCCCGAATAGAACGCTAGTCCGTTTAATCGCGATCACCTGAACCACCAAGGTTAATTTCAGAGCCTGCATTTGAAACAGCACGGCGATCGCCGTACAGAATCCCATCAAACTCAACCCCAGCCAATATTTAACAATCTGACCTCCCGGATCCCGAGACTGGGAGAACAATAAGGGAAATTGCAACAAGGCGATCGCCGAAAACACCGCAAAACTCCAAAATAACGGCGAAGAATTTTGGACCCCCACCTTATCCACATTAGAAGTAATGCTCCACAGAAACGCCACCCCTAACATTAATTTCGGCCCCCGTTCGCTCACCAGCGCCTGAAACGGCGCAAAATATCCCCGCCTGCGGTCTTGGAGATTTAACAAATAAGACCCACCGACAATCAACAGAATTCCCAACCCATCGGCCCAACTGAGCCATTCCCCCACAATAATGGGAGAAGTAATTGCCATAAACAGGGGAGAAAACGCAATCAGGGGTAAACAGAGGGATAAATCCGAGGTACTAATCGCCTGAATATAGAACAGAAAGGCGATCGCATTCAGCACACTGCCTACCCCCAGGGCCACCCAAAATTGACCCCCCAAATCTGGAATTCCCACCAAAACTTGCACCGGCAGTAACACCAACGCCGTAAAAAACGACCAAGACCAAGCCACAATCGTTGCATCGATATTTTTTAGGGTTCTTTTCCCTAAAACATCTTTGAGCGACGTAAAAAAAGCCGTTGAAATTGCTAAAAAAAACCAGAGCATGGGGAGTTTAGACTTTAGAGTTTAAAGGGGTGATAAAATCAGGATCCCGGACAAACCTTCGGACGTAGATCATCCGGTGTTTGCCAGCGCAAAACCCTCAACCCTCCTCCAAGGTAAAAACACACTATGAAACGTAGAAAGCTCATCGGTCATGGCGCCATTGGTGCTCTGAGTGCGGCTGCCGCCACGGC
>CBFGOM010000293.1:0-5516 GCA_965650385.1 uncultured Oscillatoriaceae bacterium | reverse complement strand
ACCACGAATCAAATTAACACTCAGGCTCAACAAGAACCGTCTTTACTACAACAAATTGAGGAGCAAGTTCAAACTGGAACCCCGGAACAATTGCAAACTTTAGCTCTGGAACTGAATCGATTGGGTTTACCCGTGGATGGACAAAATACAGAGCAGCTTAGAACCGACATTCTCAACAATATTCCCGAAGCAAAACAACGAGTACAAGGTCAATCTCAACAACAGCTTCAAAATCAGCGCCAGACTTTACTCAAAAATTCAGTGAAGTGGAATTTGGGGGCGTTGGTTGCTAGTGTGCTCTTTTTTATGATTTGGCGGGGAACGGGTTGGGCACGCTAGACCCGATAAAGTCGGGAGAAGAGACTGAAGAACACTTGTTTTCCAGTCCCTATCCCGATTTTTTATGTTTTTTATAAGCCTAACCCCGGGGGCGGCCAAGTTGTGACTACAAAAAAGATGACAACAGCTAAGGCGAGGATTCCCTGAATTAGATTGCCGATGACGGAACTCACGACTACCGCAACCCCAGCTTTAACGGCAAGGGTGAGATCTCGGCAGTAAAGGTATTCTCCAATAATGGCGCCTAACAGAGGCCCGAGAAAAATGCCGAGTAAAGGTCCACCAATGGGTAAAGCCGGGAGTAGCCCTAAGAAGCCTAAGAGAAAACCAACGATCGCCCCAATTTGTCCCCATTTGCTGGCCCCACCTCGTTTGGCCCCGAAATAGGTGGCTAATAAGTCGATGCTGACACTCAGCAATAAAACAACGATCGCCACCCCTAATGCCCAACCCACGGTCCCAAACCCTTGGGCGATCGCCCAGATGACAATCGAACCCAAAATTAAACTGGATCCCGGAACCCCCGGAACCACAGCGCCGATGACCCCCAAAATCATCACGGCAATTAGTACCCAATACAAAATTGTCATAAGCTCTTCAATGAATACGGGTGCAAGGCTATTTTGAACGGTGATTCGTGAATCATTTTTTTAGTCACTCTCTAAATAATGACTCAAATTTTCGGCTATTTTCTGAGCAATCCCCTCAATCCACCGTTCATCTTGTTTGGTGTAACTACGCGGAGCATTTGCCCCCAAAATTAGCACCCCGCGATCGCCCAACGGTTGACAAATCACCCCTTGAGTATTTTCCGGCAAATAGTCAAACTCAATCCGTCCCGGATATAACTTCAGCGCCACCAAATAAACCGGCTTCTGCTGGGCGATCGCCCGTTTCACGATCGCCCCAGGTTTGAGCTCTTTTTCCGGCCCTAAAATCCCCCGGCGCAGCAAAACCCGTCCGTCATACCACACCACCAGTGATCGCGTGACTGTATTCGTTAGCAGCATCAGGGACGCCCATGCCAGTTCCGTTTTGCTCCGTTCCGGCAAATCCGGTGCTAGTTCAAACCCCTCTTCCCCAATTAACTCTACCGATTCTGGCACTCTCGGTTGTACCTGTTGCCAAATTAACCCCGTTAAAATTAACAACGCACTTAAAATCACCCCCAAGACATCCGATCGCGCCTGGGAATCGGTAATTTCAACACTTAAAACCCGGTTGGCAAAAAAAAGCATCCCACCCAATCCACCAGCAACCAGGGGCAAGCGCCGCAATACTCCATTGTCATCCGGTTTAGCCATACTCAAAGAATCATCCCATTAGAGACGGGGAACAGCGCTAGAAAAACTCGTGAGAATTTAGAACTCAAAATTCTAAATTCTAAATCCTCAGCTCCTTAAGCCTCCTCTGCCTCAATAATCCGTTGGAACAGATATCCCGTTCCCCTCGCCGTCAAAATTAGCTCCGGATTGCTCGGGTCATCTTCTAGCTTGGCCCTTAAACGAGAAATATGGACATCCACCACCCGAGTATCCACATGGCGCTCCGGCGTGTATCCCCACACCTCTTGCAAAATTTCCGATCGCGAAAACGGGTCCCCTGACTTACTCACTAACAGTTCCAACAAGCTAAACTCCATCCCCGTTAGACGAATCCGCTCATCTCCCTTATAAACTTGGCGCTTATTCGTGTCTATTCTGATATTCGCCACATGAATGACGCCGGAGCTAGGAATGCCAGAAGCACCCGTTTTTTCAACTCGCCGTAATACCGATCGGATCCGAGCTTCAAGTTCCTTGGGTGAAAACGGCTTGACCACATAATCATCTGCCCCCAGTTCCAATCCGGTGATGCGATCGGCCACATCTCCCAGGGCTGTTAGCATGATGATAGGGACATCAGATTCCTTTCTCAACTCTTGACAGACGCCATAGCCATCTAGCTTCGGCATCATCACGTCCAGTACCACTAGGTCTGGATTCTCCGTCCGAAAGGTTTCTAGTGCTTCTTCCCCGTCTGCCGCTGTGACCACATCATAGCCAATCATGGAAAGCCGTGTTTCCAAAATTCGACGAATACTGGCTTCGTCATCGACTACGAGTATTTTTTCCTTATGGTTTTCCAAGATACTCAAGGCTCCTTAAGCGTCTTATTTAATCTTTAATTTTTAATACTGTACCATTTGGATTGTCTTGCTTTCAGCCTTTATGAGTCCTGATGACGGCTCGCGGCTGATTTATCCAACGTGTTTTTTGCCTCCACTCATGACTCAGGGTCAATATCAATAACGAATGCCTAAGCAGCGAACTCAATATATTTGTGACGAGTGCGGAGCCGAATTCCCCCAATGGTTTGGCAAGTGTCCCGCCTGTGATACTTACGGGTCGCTCGTAGAACAAGTGATTCCGGCGACTTCTAGCAACCCTTCCCGACCTAGTTTAAGTGGAAATTCCTGGATGCGCGAGGGAGGGGGAGATGCATCCAAATCCGTGGGACAGCCGCGATCGTCGTTTAAATTGTCTCAGATTGCTGAACAGACCATTGCTCGGTGTTCTTCAGGATATGGAGAGATGGATCGAGTCCTTGGGGGGGGTATTGTACCGGGTTCTTTGGTTTTGATTGGTGGAGAACCCGGAATTGGTAAATCCACTTTGCTGCTGCAAGTGGCAAGTAATTTGGCCCTTGACCATCGGATCCTTTATGTTTCCGGGGAGGAGTCTGGACTGCAAGTCAAATTGCGTGCTCAGCGGTTGATCAGTGGAGTGGACAATGGAGTGCTGGAGGAGAAGCCCGCTGAACTCCCGGCGATCGCTGATGAGAGGGTAGAGATAGAAGAATTCAATGGGAAGGAAGAGGAATTGCTCACCCTCTCGGCTAGTCTACCCCAAAATCCTTTTGGACCTGATTTAGTCCGACAACCTTTACTGGACAACGACAATCAACTGAGCGATCGCCTAGAGGAGACAGAGCCTTTAGAGGAAACGGAGGCGACTTTAGAAACGCCATCAGAACTGGTAAAACCCGCGAAAACGGCTCAATCTCAAGAAGAACCCCGATTTTATTTATTGCCGGAAACGGACCTAGAAGAAATACTGCGGGAACTGGAATCGCTGAAACCTTATTTAGCAGTGATTGATAGTATTCAGACGATTTACTTTCCCTCGTTGACGTCCGCACCGGGGTCCGTCGCTCAGGTTCGGGAATGTACTTCAGCGCTGATGCAGGTTGCCAAGCGGGAAAATATTACTTTATTTATTGTGGGTCACGTCACGAAAGAGGGGGGGATTGCTGGACCGAGGGTTTTGGAACATTTAGTGGATACGGTGTTGTTTTTTGAAGGCGATCGCTTTGCCAGTCACCGTCTGTTGCGTTCCATGAAAAATCGATTTGGCGCAACCCATGAAATCGGCGTCTTTGAAATGGTCGCGAATGGACTCAAAGAAGTGGCGAACCCGTCTGAGTTGTTTATTGGCAGTCGCGAGGAATTTTCTTCAGGTTCCTCTACCATTGTGGCTTGTGAAGGCACTCGTCCGATTGTGGTAGAGTTGCAGGCATTAGTCAGTCCCGCCAGCTTTGGGTCCCCGCGTCGTGCCACTACTGGGATAGATAGCAACCGATTGGTGCAAATTTTGGCCGTGTTAGAAAAACGAGTCGGGGTTCCCCTGTCTAAGTTAGATACTTATGTTAGTTCCGTGGGAGGTTTGAATGTCAGTGAACCTGCGGCGGATTTGGGGGTAGCGATCGCTGTGGTTGCGTCTTTTCGCGATCGCATCGTCGATCCCCATACCGTGATTATCGGAGAAGTTGGGCTAGGGGGTCAAGTTCGTCCGGTATCTCAATTAGAATTGCGATTGCGTGAAGCAGCCAAATTGGGATTTAAACGGGCGATCGTTCCCCACGGCCAAAATCCTCCTGACTTAGGATTGGAGGTAATTTCTGTTTCTAAAGTGCTGGACGCTATCATTGAAGCTATTCCCGGTCCGGCGAACCAAGCTTTTGCGGAAACTCCCAATTCCCCTGAATCTAGCACCTTCCTGCCGGGTGAGACCAACGTTGACAACTTCGTAAATGAGTTTGACGATGATTTTGATGATGACTTTGATGCAGAAAATCCCATTTTTTAATCTAAGCGATCGCTCAGAATGGCTTCCAGGTTAAAGACTCCGATGGGACGAGCACTAACCCGGTTCAGAGAGACTGGGCGATCGCCAAGCTTCAGATCTATTCTTGATCTTTAACCCCAAAGTTGCGATGCCAACACCCTCAGTTCAATCCCATCGCGCATCTCATCCCTAACACAGATGCAGCGATGACCTTTCTCGAATTCCTCCATAGGGGTAAATCGTTCCGTTGAACGCAACCGTGAATGACTTGGATGGCAAGACCTTGAGTAATAGCAACAAATCCGTGCTAGACGAACTAAGCGCCTTAATCTGGGGGACCTCCTTATTTGGAGGTAAAATTACTGGTGCTTTAAATTCTGGGATTTTAGGCCAGCTTTCCCTTGCTCAATTAAGTCAGTTATTTATAATTTGGCGAAATGCTACATTCTCTCCCCAAAATTCTCGGGTGCGGCTAGTATTTATCGAAGCCCTAATTAAAGGAATTATTGTAGCCGTCCACCCCACTAAGTTTCAACAAACTGACTTGTTTTCTAATGTTGCTCCCCACACAGGCTCAGAGTATAGTCAAGTTCAGGCATGGTTAAAAAGGCGGGTAACCGCTTTACGGCAAGAGGCGCTGGGGACTTATGAAAGCAAATGTTGGCTCAAAAACATTACCCAAAGTCCAATGCTTTGCGGGAGTGCAGAAGAGATCTCTAGTTTAGATATCCGGACTCAGAGTCAGCAACTCCAAGACCTCAAAAAACAAATTGAGGCTGAACTTTACATCGACGCCTTGCCTGAACCTATTAAAAATTGTTTTCGCTCTGAGTGGTTGCCTTGTGTTAGCTTAATTTTGGCAGAAAGTCTTCAGAGTAATCAAATTCTCGTAGATTTTTTAGAAGATGAAACGGAAAATTTTGCAGCTTTTCAATGGGATATAATTTCTACCGTTGAAGATATAAAAAAAGTTATTCATCAAACTCAAAAATTATTCAATTATCCTCAAAATTATTTGAGTTTTATTCAAATTGTTGATTTTGAAACTGAGACTCTGTATGAAGATGTAAA